>NZ_JBFTGT010000002.1:0-438896 GCF_056393885.1 Arthrobacter sp. 10T44
TGGTCGGCGGGAACGCCGGCCAGGGATTGTTCGCGGCGCTGGGACAGGTCGAAGGCGACGGCGTCCCGGGCCTGCCGGGCGGCCAGGGCTGACTTCAGGTCCTCCAGCTCGCGTGTTTCGTCGATGAGGGCCGCGGCGCTGGCCGGGGCCGGGATCCCGGCCAGGATCCGCGCAAGGTCCGCGACCGTTACGCTGTCCGTCAGAGCCACGTCGGGCCCTTGCTTGCCGTCCATAAAAACACGCTATCGGCCACCTCTGACACTTTTAGTGCAGAGTGGCGGGTGGCCAAGCCAGCGGTCCCTGCGAGGGACGTATCATCGGCCATACGGGAAGACCGTGCCCGGGTTAGACCTTGCCCCGGAGAGGTCATCCCGCAGAGAGCGACCCGGAGCAAGAAGGAGTAGCTATGAAACTCATGACCGTGGTGTGGACGGCGGCTGCGACGGCCGCGACGGCGGCAGCCGGTGGAGTGGCGACTGACCCCGATGGTGCCTGGTACAGGAGGCTCCGCAAACCTGATTGGCAGCCGCCCGCCATCGCGTTTCCGGTCGTGTGGACAGCACTCTATGCGGACCTCGCCGTGAGCTCCGCCGTCGCGCTGGATAGCAGCGACGGGGCCGATGGCGCCGGCAGCGCCACGAGGCAACAGGAACTAACTGCATACCGCTCCGCTTTGGCAGCCAATCTCGTCCTCAATGCGTCGTGGAGCTGGCTATTCTGGCGCGCCCGCCGGCCATGGTTGGCAGCGGCGGAGTGCGCCGTCCTGACGGCGAGCAGCGTCGATCTGGTGCGGCGGACATACCGTCTGGACCGCCGCGCGGGAGTGGCTCTTGCCCCCTATGCCGCGTGGTGCGGTTTCGCCACAGCGTTGTCGACGGCAGTAGCGCGTCTCAATGCCGGAACGACGGCGAACTGAGCCTCCGTCAGGCAGCCGCGGACGAGAGGTTTAAGCCGCCCTGAACCGCGCCGTATTTCAGATCGGTAACGCTAGCTCCTATGCTTAGCTGGAGCCTTTGTAAGGATTTGGGGGCGAGTAGTCGTGAGGAAACTGGTAAATGAGTAGTGTTCTGACAATCCGCGGAGGCGTCCCGCTGACCGGCCGCGTCACCGTTCGGGGGGCCAAGAATCTTGTCCCCAAGGCGATGGTTGCTGCCCTGCTGGGCAATGAGCCGTCCGTGTTGCGCAACGTCCCCGAAATTAAGGACGTTGAGGTTGTCACCAGCCTGCTCCAGCTCCACGGCGTCACGGTGGACAAGGACCCGGTCACCGGGGACCTGACGTTGGACCCGACCAACGCCAAGACGGCCTCGCACACGGCCATCGACGCGCACGCCGGCGACTCGCGCATCCCGATCCTGCTCTGCGGACCCCTGATCCACGCCATCGGCGAGGCCTTCATCCCGGACCTTGGCGGCTGCAAGATCGGCGACCGTCCGATCGACTACCACCTCAACGTGCTGCGCCAGTTTGGCGCCGTCGTGGAGAAGCGCCCGGGCGGCATCCACATCTCCGCCCCGAACGGCCTCAAGGGCGCCAAGATCGCGCTGCCCTACCCGTCGGTTGGGGCCACTGAACAGGTCTTGCTCAGCGCAACCCGGGCCGAGGGCATCACCGAACTCTCGGGTGCGGCCACCGAACCCGAAATTGTGGACCTCATCGCCGTGCTGCAGAAGATGGGCGCCATCATCAGCGTCCAGACCGACCGCACCATCCGGATCGAGGGCGTGCAGGATCTGGGCGGCTACAACCACCGGGCCCTCTCCGACCGCAACGAATCCGCGTCCTGGGCCTCCGCAGCCCTGGTGACCCGCGGCGACATCTTCGTCGAAGGCGCCACCCAGCGCGACATGATGACGTTCCTGAACACCTACCGCAAGGTGGGCGGCGGCATGGACATCGGCGAGGACGGCATCCGTTTCTACCACCCCGGCGGAAAGCTCAACCCGCTGGTGCTGGAAACCGATGTGCACCCCGGCTTCATGACCGACTGGCAGCAGCCCCTGGTGGTGGCACTCACCCAGGCCGAGGGCGTCTCGATCGTGCACGAGACCGTGTACGAGAACCGCTTCGGCTTCACCGACGCCCTGATCCGGATGGGCGCCAGCATCCAGGTCCACCGCGAATGCCTTGGCAGTGTCCCGTGCCGGTTCGGCCAGCGCAACTTCCTGCATTCCGCCGTCATCTCCGGCCCCACGCAGCTCAAGGGCGCCGACATCGACGTGCCCGACCTGCGCGGCGGCTTCAGCCACCTCATCGCGGCCCTGGCCGCCACCGGCACCTCGCGGGTCACCGGCATCGACATCATCAACCGCGGCTACGAGCGTTTCACCGAGAAGCTCGCGGGCCTGGGCGCCGATTTCGACATCACGTCGGCCCGGTAGCGGGGACCACGTGAAGGAAACGGCCAAGAGCCACATCACCTTTGTCATCGTGGCCGGAATTGTCCGGCCCGTCATGAATCTGCTGATGAACAAGAAGTGGGAGGGGCTGGAGAAACTTCCCGCCGGCGGTTTCATTGCCGCGCCCAACCACTGCACCGAGATCGATCCGCTGGTGATCGGGCACATGCTCTATAACCAGAACCGGATGCCGCACTTCCTGGCCAAGGGCAGCCTGTTCAAGGTCCCGGTACTGGGTTCGGTGCTGCGCAACACCAAGCAGGTGCCGGTGGAGCGGTCGACGGCGGGTGCCAACCGTTCGCTGCAGGTCGCCAAGGAAGTCGTGGACGAGGGCGGCGCCATCATCATCTACCCCGAGGGCACGCTGACGCGCGATCCGGAGCTGTGGCCAATGAAGGGCCACACCGGTGCTGCCCGGATGGCGCTGGAAAGCGGCATCCCGGTGGTCCCGATGGCCCATTGGGGAGCGCATGAAGTCTTTCCGCGCTATGCCAAGCGCTTCCACGTGTTTCCCCGAAAGACCTCGCGCGTGCTGGTGGGCGACCCGGTGGACCTGAGTGCCTTCGCCGGACGGCCCCTGGACAAGGCGACGCTCAGCGAAGCGACCAACGTGATCATGGACGCCATCACAGAGTTGCTGGCAACGCTGCGCGGGGGACAGCCGCCGCTGGTGCGCTGGGACCCCTCAGCGCACAACCAGTCCACCCACGGGCGCTTCATCGAACGCGGCGGGAAGCCCGGCGCGGCCCCGGAAACTACCCCGGACAGTGGCACTGCCACGGGCGGTGCCAAGTGACGGTGGAGCTCCCCACCCAGGAAGCCACTGACTCGGCCACGTGCGTCGCCGTGCTCGGCGCCGGGTCCTGGGGGACTACCTTCGCGAAAATCCTCGCCGACGCGGCCACCGCCTACGGCGTTGAGCGCAGCATCCGCCTCTGGGGCCGCCGTGCCGCCGTCGTGGACCAGATCAACAGCGAGCACCGCAACGAGCAGTACCTCAAGGGCATCGCCCTGCCTGCCAGCATCACCGCCTCCACCGACGTCGCCGAGGTACTTAGCGGCGCCGACCTCGTGGTCCTCGCCGTCCCGGCCCAGACCCTGCGGCTCCAGCTGCGCGAATGGAAGGACCTGATCGGGCCCGGCGCGCTGGTGGTTTCCCTGATGAAGGGCTTGGAACTGCACTCGGACGCCCGCATGAGCGAGGTGATCTGCGAGGAGCTGGACATCCCCGCCGAGCGGGTGGCCGTGGTTTCCGGCCCCAACCTGGCCATGGAGATTGCCCGGGAGGAGCCGACGGCGTCGGTCGTCGCGTGCGCCGACGCTGCGGCGGCGGGCTGGATGGCCCGCAGCTGCACGGCACCCTACTTCCGGCCCTACACGACGTCGGATGTGGTGGGCGTCGAAATCGGCGGCATCGTCAAGAACATCATTGCGCTGGCCGTCGGCATCTGCGAAGGCAAGCAGATGGGCGACAACACCAAGGCTTCCGTGATCACCCGCGGCCTCGCCGAAACGTCCCGGCTGACGCTGGCCCTCGGCGGCGAAGCCCGGACCATGGCGGGTCTTGCCGGCCTGGGCGACCTCGTCGCCACCTGTTCCTCCGCGCTGTCGCGGAACCACACAGCCGGACGGCTGCTGGGCACCGGCCTGAGCCTGGAGCAGGTCACGGCCGAAATGACGCAGACCGCCGAAGGCATCAAGTCGGCGCAGGCCGTGCACGAACTTGCCGGCAAGCTGGGCGTCGAGATGCCCATCACCGCCGCCGTCGTCGCGGTGCTGGCCGGAAAACTGTCCGTAGACGAACTGGGACCGCTGCTGCTGTCCCGGGACCTGAAATCCGAAGGCGATTACTAAGAGTGTCGGAAATGAACTTGACTCCAGAAGCCCGGTCCGGCCGGTCCAGGCCCCGGGTGGCGGTGCTGTTCGGCGGCCGCTCCAGTGAGCACGCGGTCAGCTGCGTCACGGCCGCCGGTGTCCTCGGCGCGATTGACCAGACCAAGTACGAGGTGATCCCGATCGGGATCGCCAAGACCGGCCAGTGGGTACTGGCCTCGGGAGACACCAAGGATTGGTCGCTCTCCGCCTCCTCGCTGCCGGAAGTGGCGCCGTCGGACCAGACCGTGACGCTGGCCGAGATCAGCGGAGAACACCAGCTGATTGTGGCCTCTCCGAACCAGGTCCCGCAGGAGCTGGGCTCAGTGGACGTGGTCTTCCCGCTGCTGCACGGGCCGTTCGGCGAGGACGGCACCATCCAGGGTCTCCTGGAGCTCTCCGACACCCGCTACGTGGGCGCCGGCGTGCTGGCTTCGGCCGTGGGGATGGACAAGCACTACATGAAGGTGGTTTTCGAATCCGCCGGACTGCGGGTGGGTCCCTACATCACGGTGACGGACCGGCAGTGGCTCACCGACCCTGAGCTGGTGCGCAAGCGCGTGGACCAGCTCGGCTTCCCGGTTTTCGTCAAGCCCGCCCGGGCCGGCTCCTCGATGGGCATCTCCAAGGTCGATTCGCTCGAGCAACTGGACGCCGCGATTGAGGCTGCCCGGGAACACGATCCCAAACTGGTGATCGAGGCCGGCATCGTCGGCCGCGAGATCGAATGCGCCGTGCTGGAAGGTCGCGGGACCGATGCGCCGCGCACATCCATGCCGGGCGAGATCTCGGTTGCCGCCGGGGGTCACGACTTCTACGACTTCAACGCCAAGTACGTGGAGGACGACGCCGCCGCGCTCAGCTGCCCGGCCGACCTCCCCGACGAGGCCATCGCCCGGGTCCGCGATCTCGCTGCGGTCGCTTTCGACGCCGTCGGCGCCGAAGGCCTGAGCCGGGTGGACTTCTTCTACACGCCCGAGGGCGAACTGATCATCAACGAGATCAACACCATGCCTGGCTTCACGCCGAAGAGCATGTACCCGCAGATGTGGAAGGCCTCGGGGCTGGGCTATGCGGAGCTGATCGACGAGCTGATCTATCTGGCCCTGCACCGCAAGACCGGCCTGCGCTAATCCCCACCGGCGCCCTAACCTCGCTCCGCTTCGGCCAGGGAACCCTGCCGGCGTGGGCCCAGCGCCTGGGTCGCTACTTTCCGGCAGGCAGGTTCTGCAGGTCTTCCTGGCCGACGCATTTCCGGTCTGCCTTGATCTTCGCGGCCGGGGCGGCGAGCTCCGCCAGCACGGTGGCCGAGCTGATTTTGTTGGGGTCCATCAGGATTTCGGTGGCAGGTTCGCGCCCGAAAGTGGTCAGCGTCCATACCGGGTTGCCTTCCTTGATCACCCAGTCGACGCCGTTGACGCTGACGCAGCGGTCCGTGGTGGGACCGGGGACGTTAACGCCGCAGCGCAGGACCACGAGCGACGGATCGCCCCACGCCGCCGTCGCCTGGCTGTTGGTCTTGCGCAGTTTCGCATCGCCAAGGCTGTCCGGCAGCGCCAGCATCATCGGCGCGCAGGCGGCGTTCGCCGCGTCCTTGGCTGGCGTGACGTCGACGACGGGGGAGCAGGCACTGAGCACGAGCCCCGCTGCGGCGGCGGTTGCCAAAAGGCGAAGCGGACGAACGGAACCGGGCTGGCGGAGCTGCTGCATCCATCCAGCCTATCCCGGCGCTGGAGGTCCGTCCGAACCAGAGCATCCACGAGTACGTGGCACAATGGGCCCACCTATATCTGTTCGCCGTTACAAGAGTTGGGGACGCATTAATGCCCATTGAAACTGACCAAGCTCCCTACGAGGATGCCCAGCGGTCCCGCACAAAGAAGAAGAAAACTGCACGCAACGTCCTCCTCGGCGTCGTAGCGTTTTTTCTCGTCGTAGCCGTGGGTGCCGGGGTATACGCCTTCAATCTGGCGAACAGCTTCAACTCCAAGTCGCAAAAGATCGAGCAGGCCTTTCCGGCGGAATCTGCGCGTCCGGCCGAAACTAAAACCGACGCCGTAAACCTGCTGCTGCTCGGCAGCGACAGCCGCGCCGCAACTCTCGGCGACGCGGAAGCCGGGGGTCCCTCGGACCAGCGCTCGGACACCATGATGTGGGTGCATATCCCGGCAGACCGCAAGAACATCTACATGATGTCCATCATGCGCGACACCTGGGTGCAGATTCCTGGACACGGGGAGGCAAAGATGAACGCTGCCATGGCACTGGGCGGCATTCCGTTGGTCGTCCAGACTCTGGAAGGCATGTTCGACACGCGGCTCGACCACGTCGCCGTGGTCGATTTTGAAGGATTCAAGGCAATGACCGACGCTCTGGGCGGCGTCAACGTCAACGTGCCAACAGCTTTCAATACCAAGCAGTTCTCGTTTGCCGCGGGAAAGCAGCAGCTCAGCGGTGAACAGGCCCTGGCCTTCGTTCGTGAGCGCAAAGCCTTCAGCGACGGCGATTACCAGCGCGTCAAGAACCAGCAGTTATTCCTGAAGGCACTCATGTCAAAGTTCCTCACGGCCGAGACGCTGACCAATCCGGTCAGGATCAGCAGCTTGGTGGATACCGTCTCGCCGTACGTCAGTGTCGACAAGTCTCTCGACGCGGCTGCGGTAGCCTCACTGGCGGTGGGGCTGCGCAACGTCCGGACGGCAGACGTGGCCAGTTTCACCCTGCCCACCGCAGGCATCGGGACCTCTGCGGACGGACAGTCCATCGTGCTGCGGGACGATGCCGCCATCGCCAAGGTAGCCGTGGCCCTGCGCGGGGACACTCTCGGCAACTTCGTCAAGTCCATCGGGTCGGGCTCTTAACGACGCGCCAATTTTCAGTGAATTGCCGGAGAACCGGTAGGATGCTCTCGGTGCCGACTCAGAAATGCGGCCCCGACGTTAAGTACGGCGCTGAACTTACGACGTACCGAACAGGATTTTGCTTTGGGGGAACACTTGAACACTTCACGCTTCGGTGGTTACCGAACCACTCTGAAGACGGCGGCGCTCGGCGCGGCCGCCGCTCTCGCCCTCAGCCTGGGTGCAGCCCCCGCCCACGCGGAAGGTGATGGCACACCTGCCCCCGATCCCATCGTGATCGTGGATCCGGCGCCGTCCGAGCCCGCTCCGGCACCGGATCCTGCCCCCGCGCCGGATCCCGCCCCGGCCCCGGCCCCGGCTCCGGCCCCGGCGCCAGCTCCCGCGCCGTCGTCGCAGGCGCCCGCCCCGGCGGTGCCGGTACGTCCGCCCGCCGGCCCCGCACCGGCAGCACCGATCGTCGTGCCACCGGCACCGGCGGTTCAAGTGCCCGTTTCGGAGGCTCCGGTTGTTCCGCCAGCGGACCCCGCATCAACGGTCGAGGAAAGCACGCCAACGCCGACGGCGACTCCTTCGGCAAGCGCTTCAGCCGCACCGGCCTCGGCCGCACCTTCCAAGACGCCGGCACCGGAGCCTGAAAAGGCGGACCCGGTGATCCAGTCCTCCCCGGTGATCCAGGCAGCAGTGACCGCGGCGACCGGCAGCCCTTTCGGCGTGCAGCTTATAACCGTCCTAGTCCTGCTGGCGGCTGGCCTTGCATACTTCCGCGCCTTGGGCGCGAGGGGCCGGGCGACCTCGAAGGGCGCACGTTAAGGTGGCTCAGGAAGTCCGCCCGAACCCGTCCGAAACTCCTGAGAGAGCGAACCGGCCGCTTCGCGTCAGCCTGTTGGTGCATTCCTATTGGCCGGAGAGCAGCCCGCCCCAGCGCCGCTGGACGGCCCTGCTGAAGGAATTCTGCGCCACCGGCTGGGATATAGATGTGATCACGCCGGTTGCCCACGCCCCGGCTGGACGGCGCGACCTTCCTGCCAAGTTGGCAGGCCGTGCGTTCCGGCGGCAGAAGGGCCAGTTCTCTGAGCAGATCCGACGCGTCCCTTACCTGCCGCACGGAAATTCCCAGCTGACACGGTTCATCGATCACTGCTTCTCCGCTGCCATGTCTGTTCCGGTGGGACTTTTCACGCCGCGGCCCGACGTCGTCATCGCCACCGCGCCGAGCCTGCCTATCCTGGCCGCCGGGTATCTCCTGGCCCGCCTCCGCAGGGCTCCCTTGATCGTCGAAATGCGCGACGCGTGGCCGGACCTCGCCCGCGACTCCCGCATGGTGAAGGGCCGGGTCAAGAGCTTGGTTGAGGTGGCCGTTGATTTCATCCAGCACCGTGCCGACCTTGTAGTGACTGTCACCGAGGGATTCGCCGAAACGCTGCGCGGACGCGGCATCAAAAACGTCGCAACGGTCAGCAACGGGTTGCATGTGGACACCATCCCGGTGCTGTCCCCACCGGAGCCGGAACGCGGGACTTTTGAGGCCCTGTACCTCGGCAACCATGGCGCGAGTCAGCGGCTGGAGGTGGTGATCCGTGCCAGTGCGCTGGTGGGGGACTCCATGCACCTGCACCTGGTGGGTGACGGGACACGAAAACCGGCGCTCCAGAAGCTGGCCAGCGAGCTGAACGCGCCGGTGACCTTCCACCCGTCCCTGCACGGGCCGGCCGTGATGGCGCGATATGCCTCCGCCGACACCTGCATCGTCTCGCTCAGGGATGACTGGAAGTCGTTCGAAACGACCGTGCCGTCGAAGACCTACGAGGTCTTGTCCCTTGGCCGCCACGTCACGGCAATCGTGATTGGCGAAGCCGCGCGAATTGTCGCAGATGCAGAGGCGGGCGACATTGTGGCCAGCGGTCCGGAGGCAGTGGCCGAACTGTGGCGTGAGTTGGCGGCAGACCGTTCCCGGCTGGTGCGGGACGACACCAGCCGGCAATGGGTCAAGGAACACGCCGACTATTCCCTGCTGGCGGACCGGTACATGGGACTGATCGAGAAACTGCTCAACCGGGAGACGGTCTCTTCCCGATGACCCAGCTCTACCGCAATTTCCGACTGGCCGCAGGGGTGGCCAGCAGCCACCTGACCGACGATCCACTGCTACTGCTGTTGCAGCTGAGCAGGCGCCTGCCGGCGCGTCTGGTGGCCCCGCTCTCCGCGGCGGTCACCCGTCTCGCTCCTCGGGATTCCGTCTCTATTCCGGTCCTCGTCGCCGCCCTGTTGAGCGGAACCGGCGCCGACGTTGAGCGGCGGCTGTCCCTCGCCGCCGCAACCGCAGCGACGGGGGAGCGCGCCCGTCGGCTCGCCGACGTCGCCCTCGCCGCCCAGCTGCCTGCCGTGGCCGATGCTTTCCTCGGCCGCGCGGAAGGCGCGCCGGGTCTGGACAGTTCCCGTGCCCGCCGCTTCTGGTACGACGGCGCAGTCAGCGACGCCGTCGAGGTCCTGGCGGGTGACGGTCGGGCACGCCGTGGTCAGCGGTCCCGGCTGGCAGCCGAGCTGAGCGTCCTCAACGGCGCGGCACCGGTACTCGACGGCGTGGACTACAGTCCCGTCCCGGGCCGCGCGCTGCACCTGCTAACCAACTCCCTGCCGCACACAGCCAGCGGGTACGCGCAGCGGTCACACTCCATCCTTGCCGCTCAGCAGGCTGCGGGCTGGGACGTGCTGGCCGTGACCAGGCTGGGGTACCCGGTCCAGGTCGGCAAGATATTCGCGAAGCCGTTCGATGTGGTGGACGGTGTCCGATACCGGCGGTTGCTTCCGGCAAAGCTGGCAGCAACCATGGATGCGCGGCTGCAGCAACAGGCCGAAGAGCTGCTGGACATCGTGCTGGAATTCAAGCCCAGCGTGCTGCATACCACCACGCACTACGTCAACGCCCTAGTGGTCCGCGCCGTGGCCCGGGCCGTGGGCATTCCCTGGGTGTATGAGGTGCGCGGGCAACTTGCCGACACCTGGGCTTCGACGCGTGGACCGGCGGCCAAGGAAAGCGAACGCTACCGGCTGTTCCAGGAACGTGAGGCCGAGGTCATGCGGGATGCCGACCTCGTGGTGACCTTGGGTGGTGCCATGAAGGCCAACATTGTGGCCGCTGGAATCCCGGAAGCAAAGGTGCTGATTGCGCCAAACGCTGTCGGTGGTGACTTCCTTAAGGAGCCGCTCGATGCCGGCAGCGCACGCCGTGAGCTAGGGCTCAACGAGAGCGGGCAGTACATCGGTACGGTCAGCAGTTTGGTAGCCTATGAAGGCCTCGACGGCCTTATTGAGGCCTTTGTATTGCTGGCTCCTCAATTTCCGCACCTCAAGCTGCTGATTGTGGGAGACGGTGTCTCCCGTCCCGCGCTCGAGGTTCAAGCTCGCGAGTCAGGCCTTGGCGACCGCATCATCTTCACCGGGCGGGTACCGCGCGATCAGGCGGTGCGCTATCACCAGGCTTTGGACATCTTTGTGGTGCCACGCAAGGATCTGGAAGTGACCCGGTCCGTGACCCCGCTCAAGCCGGTGGAAGCATTGGCGTGCGCGCGTCCTGTCGTAGCGAGCAGGCTGCCGGCGCTCGAGGAGATTGTAAGAGAAGGCGAGAGCGGACTTTTGTTCCGAGCGGGTGACTGCTTCGAGTTCAGCACTAAGCTGGGGCGGCTTCTTCGCTCCGAGGAGCTAAGGACGCGTTATGGACAAGCAGGGAGACGAAGCGTTTTGAAAAGTCGCACTTGGACGGCGAATGCGCAGGTTCTTGCTGCTGCGTATCAGCAAGTGATGGAGGCGTTTGTTGAGCTCTGAACGGTTGGCTAAGCCCCAAGCGCCGCAGCCCACCGCGGTGGCTACTTCCGTTAACATGCGGGGGTTACGACGAGTCGGGGCACGGCCGCCGCTTCTGGACTATCTCGTCTCGCTATGGGACTACAGACAATTTGCGTATTACGATGCAAAGTCTCGGGTTCAGACCGGCAATGAGCAGGATCGACTAGGACTAGCTTGGCTAATTCTTGGACCGTTTTTGAATGGCCTAATGTTTTACGTCATAATGGGCGTGCTACTCAAGTCTGGAAAGGGTATCGAAAATTTCGTTGGATACCTGATTTTGGGCGTTTTTCTTTTTCAGATGAGTACGCGTTCAATTTCGAATTCAGCGCGAGTAATAGCGTCAAGTAAGAACGTCATACATGCTTTTCACTTCCCCCGGGCCAGTTTGGTTCTTGCCGCCAACATACGGGAGCTTCTTTCGAATGTCCCCGTGCTCATCGTTATGCTGGTCCTCGTCATAATTCTTCCGCCCTCCGAAGTCATTTCCTGGCGGTGGCTGTTGTTAGTTCCGATAGTCGCGCTCCAATTTCTGTTTAATCTCGGCGTTGGGCTCATTCTAGCGAGGCTCGTGTCTATCATTAACGACCTAAGCCAGCTAATCACCTACGCGATGCGGCTGTGGATGTACACCTCGTGTCTATTTTTTTCAATTGACCGGTTCGATGAGGCTCCCGTTATTAGGGAGATCATGGAATTTAATCCGCTCTATAATGTTCTTCACCTGGCGCGGGAGTGTCTTCTATACGACCATGCAGGTTCCGGGCGAGCGTGGGCGATTTTGGCTCTATGGTCGCTTACCGCTCTTGCCGTCGGCCTAGTTTTCTTTTGGAAGGGAGAGGAAACTTATGGAAAAGACCTCTGATCTCCATTTCGTTCAGGGAACTCCGGCCGTCGTAATTGACAAGGTGAGCATGACCTATCGAACAACGTCACGAGAAAAAGAGGGCAATTCGCCATCTCTATCAGCCTGGGCCGGCTTCAGGAAAGCACTCAGGCACACCAAAGTCGTAGAAGTCACTGCCCTTCGAAACCTTTCCTTAGTTGTGGAGCACGGCGAGTCAGTGGGTGTCATTGGTAGAAACGGATCTGGCAAGAGCACGATGCTCAAACTCGTAGGAGGTCAGATACCACCTACGTCGGGGGCCGTCTATGCCACTTCTACGCCAGTGATGCTCGGAGTCAACGCCGCGCTGTTGCCCGGCTTGTCCGGCGACCAAAATATCGTCTTGGGTTGCTTGGCTATGGGAATGACTCGTCAACAGATAAATGAGAAATACGAATCCATTGCGGAACTGTCCGGGTTGGACGCCGCCATTCATATGCCGATGAAGTCCTACTCGGCTGGGATGAGTTCGCGGCTGAGGTTTGCTATCGCCGCCAGCATAGATCCCGAGATTCTCATCATTGATGAAGCGTTGAATACCGGCGACGCGCAGTTTAAGGACAAAACGCGTAAGCGCATGTTGGAACTCCTCAACCAAGCCGGAACGGTCTTCCTTGTTAGTCACAGCATGCCGACGGTATTGGACCTGTGTAATAGGGCAATCTGGATAGATCAAGGTGAACTAGTAGCGGACGGCGATCCGGAAGATGTGGTCAAGTGGTATCGCATGTTTACACAGAAACTTGCCGCAGGGGATCGTATCGGTGCGATGAAGCTCCGGCGTCGTATGATCCATGATCTTGAGGTTGCAGACGTCAGCGACCGGAACTCCCTTCGGCGGTCGAAGGGGTGAGCGCCCGGATTAGGTCGGCACGGGAGTTCGTTTGGCACCTCAGGTCTGGAGGGCTAGGGCAGGTCCGGCTGTGGCTGGCCCGCAAAGCGGTTGAAGCAGGTCACCGTCGACTTGAATCTCTACGGGACGCGGAGGGCGCCTGGACGGGGCGGGGCAAGAAGCGTCGGCTCAGGTTCAAGCCATCCACAATCAGTCCGACGCGAAAGCCCGTCCAACCGGCTGTTCGGGTGGCCGTCATATTGGACGACTTCTCACTGACCGCCTTCAGTATGGAATGGGATTGCGTTCCGGTAGTGCCTGCGACTTGGCGGGCTCAGCTGGAGGACAAGCGCATAGACTTCTTGTTTGTGGAATCGGCCTGGACTGGCAACAGCGGGGCCTGGACCGGCAAAATAGCGGCCAAGCACCCGGCTGAATTATCCGTTCTTCAGGAACTGACAACCTGGTGTAATGAACGGCACATACCAACTGTTTTCTGGAATAAGGAAGACCCGCCCCACTTTCAGGATTTTCTGTCGGCAGCCAAGCTCTTCGACCACGTCTTCACGAGCGATTCGGGCAAGCTCGAGGACTACAGACGCGAACTGGGCCACGAGAGAGTAGCGGTGCTGCCATTCGCGGCCCAGCCAGCATTGCACAACCCTGTGCGACCGAAATTCGGCTGGCACGAGCGTGACGTTGCTTTCGGAGGAATGTATTTTACCGAAAAATACCCCGAGCGTCGCGAGCAGTTGGACCTTCTGCTCACCGCTGCCGTCAAAGCGTCTTCCTCCATGAGCACCGGGCTGGAGATATTTTCACGCCAGATAGGCGGCGAGGCGAAATATCAGTTCCCGGCAGAATTTGAGGGCCGCGTGGTGGGCGGCCTCGGATATGCCGAGATGCTGACGGCCTACAAAGCCTACAAGACATTTCTTAACGTGAACTCTGTAGTGGATTCACCCACGATGTGCTCCAGGCGGGTCTTCGAGGTTGTGGCGTCCGGTTCCAACCTCGTCACAACCCCGAGCCCGGCCATCGACACATACTTTGGACCCGACGAAATCTTCAGTGTTCAGACTGAGGCGGAAGCGGAGCAGTTGCTTAGGGCGCTGCACCGGAATCCTGAAATGGGGGATCGCCAGCTCCACCGCGGGCAACGACGCATCTGGCGGGACCACACATACAGCATACGAAGTAAACAGGTGCTGGCAGCCGTCGCCCCCGCCCTACAGGCAGCCGCGGGCCGGCCATTCGTCTCGGCGTTGGTCTCGACGTTCCGACCTTGGCAAATTGAACACGTGTTTGAAACTCTCGGTCGTCAGTGCCATGTTGAAGTCGAGCTGGTGCTGCTGACACACGGATTCGAGCCGGACGCCGCCGCGATCGACAGCCTTCAGCGAAAGCACGGTGTTTCTAACGTGATTTTGCTCGCGGCTCCTAGTTCAGTTCCCCTAGGAACGTGCCTCAACATGTGCGTTGAAGCGGCATCAGGTGAGGTTCTGACGAAAATGGACGACGACGACTACTACGCTAGTAACTACCTGAGTGACCAGTTGTATGCGCTTGATTACTCTGGTGCCGACGTTGTCGGAAAACAGGCCCACTACATGTACCTCTCCGTGCTCAATGCAACGCTGCTCCGCTTTCCGGAGTGGGAGCATCGGTATACTCGGACGGTCATGGGTCCGACCATCATGGGTACTGCAGACATCTTCCGCCGTTTTCCGTTTGCTGCGATCGGCAAGGGGGAGGACAGTCTGTTCCTTCGGGACATCGCCAGGGATGAAGCGAGTGTCTACTCCTCCGACAGGTTTAACTATTGTCAGTTGCGGTCTGGTTCGGGTCATACCTGGACGGCCAGCGAAGCAGAACTGTTGGCTACAGGGTCATTGAAATTTTTTGGAAACTACAGGGACGAAGTCTCTGTCTGAATGGGGGAATCACCTTATGAATACCATTGAAAGCGTAGCGGTCGTCGGTCTGGGCTATATCGGACTTCCGACTGCAGCGATTTTGGCAGGCAACGGCGTGCACGTCGTCGGCGTGGACGTGAACCCTGACACCGTAGAATCTGTCAACCGAGGCGAGGTCCCGTTTGTGGAGCCGGACTTGGCTTCCTACGTGGCCGGGGCCGTGAGCCAGCAGAAGCTCCTCGCGTCGACTGAAACGCCCAAGGCACAGGCGTACATCGTGGCTGTTCCGACCCCGTTCAACGCGGACCACACTGCCGATGTCAGCTACATCAAGGCCGCAGCAGAGGGAATCGCCCCGCAGCTGGTCGGAGGTGAACTCGTCATCCTTGAATCCACCTCACCTCCCGGGACGACGAAGCTGCTTGGTGACTACCTCATCAGCCTACGACCGGACTTGAGCTTGGACGGGGCCGAAGGCAGACCTGCTATTCATGTGGCTCACTGCCCAGAACGCGTCCTGCCGGGCCGAATTATGATTGAGCTCGTGACCAACGACCGCATCGTTGGGGGGCTGACTACTGAGGCCGCGAATTTGGCGAAGGCGCTGTATGCCGTTTTCTGCCAAGGGGACATTTTGGTGACGGACGCTGCTACCGCTGAGATGGCGAAACTCGTGGAAAACTCCTACCGCGACGTCAATATCGCTTTTGCGAACGAGCTCTCTGTGATCAGCGACAAGCTTGGCATTAATGTCTGGGAACTCATCAAGCTGGCCAACCATCATCCGCGTGTCAACATACTGCAGCCCGGGCCTGGCGTAGGCGGACACTGCATTGCTGTGGATCCTTGGTTCATAGTAGCGGCGGCACCCGAGGAAGCCCGGCTTATCCGGCAGGCCCGCGAAACCAATGATTCAAAGCCGGCCTGGGTCATTCAGAAAGTCCAAGAAGCCATCGGTAACAAGGTATCCCCGAAGGTAGCCGTATTGGGGCTGGCCTTCAAGGCCAACATCGACGACTTGCGTGAATCCCCGGCTGTGAACATCGTTCAGCAGCTAAGCGTCAAGCTTGAGGGTGCCAGCATCCTAGTCGTGGAGCCCCATGTCGACAGCCTTCCGCGGCAGCTGTCCGGTCTTCGGAACGTCTCGCTCGAGGAACTTGAGTCTTCGCTGCACGTTGCGGATGCGGTGGTCCTCTTGGTCGATCACGATGTCTTCAAGGAGATCGACCCGGTCATGCTAGACGGCAAAGCGGTAGTGGACACCCGAGGCATCTGGCAGGAGGATTCCCGCAGTATCGCTGCGGGTGTCTAAAGAAACGCGAAGCGAGACTATGACGTATTCAGATGAAGTTGCACGGCTAAGCACCGTTCAGCTTGCCAAGCGCAAACGGTACATGCAGGATATCGACTCCCTGATACGTGACTACGAGCGTCTTGTCGTTGCTGAAGGGAAATACCGCCGTCGGGCCGAAAGCCTGGACAAGGATCTTCGCGCCATGCGGAGGGCCAGAGACAAGGCGATGGCGCAACTGGACGCTGCCAATCGAAGCAACAATGAGCTCAAGTCTGTCCTGAAGGCTCTGCGGTCCTCGAAAAGTTTCCGGTTAGCACGTGCGATCGGCGTTCCCGCACGATGGCTTTCCCGCGCAGCGGTCGCGCCACGCAGGAGTGCAGGAAACGGTTCAATCTCGCCGTCTGCATTAGGCGGCCGTACTGCCGCCGAAGCGACGCGGTCAATCCCCGGGAAGACGCCATCTGCAAAGGCGACGGTTCCGGCACGTCCCACTCGCCACCAACTTCTGAACGACTTTGCAACACATCCGTCGAAAGCCGCCGCGCTGAAGCTGATTTCGCACGATTACTTCGACAGGGGAGCCATCCTTCAGCCGGCGGACTTCATCCGACAGCATGCAGCGTTGCTGGAGGACGTCGGCGGGAGTGAGCTCGTACTGCTGCAAAATATCTTGGGCCAATATGAGCTGTTGACGGCCCCTCCCTTCATTGCCCAGCGACAGCCGAATGCTGGGTACTTGGCGGAACACGGCCGCATAATGTACTGCGCTCATAGCACGGGCCACTTCAACAGTAATGGTTACTCGACTAGGACCGCAGGGGTTGTCGGTGGGCTAAGAAGCAACGGCGAAGACGTTGTAGTTGTTGCCCGACCGGGCTACCCGTGGGACTCCAAAGTCGATGTGCCCGTCGCCGCGGCTGAAAGATTTGTCCGGGAAATAAGCGGCGTGCAGCACGTCTTCAATCCAGGTCCCAGCTGGACCGGTGACCGCCTCGACTACTATCTGGCGGAAGCCACAGACGTCTATGTAAGAGAAGCCCAGCGCCACCGCGCCTCAGTCATACATGCTGCCTCGAACTACGTGACGGCGCTTCCGGCGCTCCTGGCCGCCCGACGACTTGGTATACCGTTCGTATATGAAGTCAGGGGACTGTGGGAGATAACGCAAGCCTCTAGCAAGCCCGCATGGCGTAATACTGACCGGTTCCGCCTCGCAATGAGTCTCGACACGCTGGTTGCCAAGGAAGCTGATTCCGTACTGGCGATTACGAGCCAGGTGCGGGATGAACTGGTGTCTCGGGGCGTAAGTGGGCACGCGATCAGCCTCTTGCCTAACGCGGTTGACACTGACGCATTTACTCCAATGCCGCCTCTGGAATCTCTACGCAAGAAACTAGGATTGGCCAGCGATACCACTGTGGTGGGATATGCGGGAAGCATCGTGCCCTATGAGGGACTGGAGGACCTCCTGGAGGCGGCAAAATTCGTCCTCGACGCGGGCGTGGACATCACTGTGGTTGTAGTTGGAGACGGAGCGGAACTAGCGGCACTGAAGCGGCAGGCGACAGAATTTGGAATTCGCGACAAAGTAATCTTCGCCGGCCGCGTCGCAGCAGCAGATGTCCCTGGCTACCTTAGCTTGTTCGATATCATGCCCTGCCCCCGACGCCGATTGCCTGTAACTGAGCTGGTATCGCCGTTAAAGCCTTTGGAGGCAATGGCCAGCGCCAAGGCACTGATCTTGAGTGACCTCGCGCCGATGCGCGACCTTGCCGGCCCGAACCAGGAGCGGGCACTGCTGTGCGAGGCCGGAAGTCCCGAATCCCTAGCCGCCGCTATAATCAAATTGACCGGGGATCCCGAGGCGCGGACTTCCATGGGGCGACGGGCAAGGCTTTGGGCTATAGACCAACGAACGTGGAGGGCTGCCGGCAGTACAGCTGTTCGCGCCCACGACCGTGCCAAGGCCGCCAGTGCGGCGACGTCCGCGCGAAATCTCAACGAACTGACCATCGGAATTATTTCGGACGAGTTCACCCTGGAGGGTTTGCGCGGAGAGGTAAACCTGGTGGAACTCCGTCCTGACTGCTGGCGGGAGCAAATCGCTGCTCAGCCGCTTGATGCGCTGTTCGTGGAGTCTGCCTGGGAAGGCCTCAACGGACTCTGGAAGCAGAAAGTCGGGTACTACGATGAAGCGCGCTTCTCGACACTGAAAGAGATTCTGGAAGACTGCAACACGCGGGACGTGCCGACGATCTTTTGGAACAAGGAAGATCCGGTGCACTTCAACCGCTTCCGCGAAACATCGCGCCATTTCGACCACGTATTCACCTCGGATTCGGATTGCATTCGCCGATACAAGGAGAACGCTGGCCCCCGCCAGAAGACCGTCGCCTCACTGACCTTTTACGCCCAACCCCGCCTACACAACATCATCCCGGCCAACCGCCCCTACGATCACACGGTCGCCTACGCGGGCTCCTATTACGGTGACCGGTACAAGAACCGATCAGAAGAGCTGGCAACCATACTCGGCGTCGCTAAGAACCACGGACTAGCTGTTTACGACCGCCAACATCTGAACCCCGAAAGCCCGTATCGTTTCCCAGCAAACTTGAGTCGTTTCGTCCGTGGCGGGCTTGCCTACCCGGAAATGGTTGAGGCATACAAGGCTCACCCGGTGCATATAAACGTGAACTCAGTGGATGCATCACCCACGATGTTTTCGCGTCGCGTCATGGAACTTGCCGCTTCCGGTTCAGCTGTAGTCAGCGGAAAGGGGCTCGGCGTCGAGCAGATCATGAACGGGCTAGTGCCCGTCGTCCGGGGTGCCGACGAGGCGGGGCTACTTATCCAGGAATGGATGAGTAACGAACGATCCCGTAACCGCGATGCGTGGTTGGCCTACCGATATGTACATCGCGGCCACACAGCCGCCCACCGACTTGCTTACTTACTTCGGACCGCAGGCCTTACCGTCGCGGCACCCGAACTGCCCTCCTACGCTGTCTACGTGCCGGAACTGACAGCGGAGGTCGCCTCAGTTTTGGGCATGCAGACAGTTCAGCCCGCTCACGTCTATTGCGCCTTGGCCAGCACCGAATGGCGACTCCCAGTTACAGTCGTAAGCGATCGCGATGCGGCACGACGGCTCGCGGAAGCCGCCGGAATTTCGTTCATGGGCGAACCGGGGACAGGACACTCGGACCGCACGATCTTTGAAGATTTGCTTACGCCCACGACCTTTGGAGCCTGGAGTTCGATCTCCATCTCAAGCGAGGAACTTGATACCCCTGGTCTCGGTCTGGCGCAACTGGGCGAAGGCAACGGCCATGAACCCCTGCTCCGAAACATCTCCGGAATGCTGCCAGCGAACCCACTACGCCTTAGGCGGGAAGTAGAGGCCTCACCGACAAGGCCCACGAACTCTAGAAGCAACGAACCGAAGAACGTACTGATTGCGGGACATGACTTGAAATTCGCGACGGGAATAATCGGGGAACTGGCTTCGCGTGGACATAACGTCACCATCGACAAATGGCAGGACCACACCCGGCATGATGAGGAGCAAAGCCAGACCTTGCTGGCCGAAGCGGACGTGGTGTTCTGCGAATGGACACTGGGCAACGCCGTCTGGTATTCAAGGAATGTCTCGCCACACCAGCGGTTGGTCACGCGGCTCCATCTTCAGGAAATCTCGCGTCCCTACGTGAGGGACGTTGCATACTCTGCAGTCGACAAAGTCATTTTTGTCGGAAAGCACATTCTGGATGTTGCGGTAAGGGACCACGGGGTTCCGGCAAAACAGAGCCTGGTCATTCCCAACCCGGTAGACGTCACTTCGCTCGACCTGGACAAGGCCGAAGGTGCCAGATTCAACCTCGGATTTGTCGGCATTGTTCCAGCTAGAAAGCGTCTCGACAAGGCGCTCGATGTTCTGCGACTCCTGCGAATGAATGACGATCGCTATCACCTCTTCATCAAAGGTAAACGTCCCGAGGACTTTCCTTGGATGGCCAACAGGCCAGACGAGATGTTCTTCTACGAAGAGCAGTACGCGCGAATAGGAGCGGACCCGTTGCTGGCGGGGGCGGTCACTTTTGATGCGCAGGGCGACGACATGGCCGAGTGGTACAGAAAAATCGGAATCGTTCTCTCCGTAAGCGATTTTGAGTCATTCCATTTGACGCTTGCCGACGGGGCTGCTTCCGGAGCCGTCCCCGCAAGCCTCGCCTGGCCCGGTGCTGACCAAATCTACCCAACCGATTGGTTGCACGCCGACGAACGCGCGATGGCGGTCTTCTTGTCTGGTTTGAACGAGGATTCGTGGAGAATAGCAGGCGCGCGTGCAAAGGATATTGTCGATACGCGCTTCGAAAGCACCAAAGTGATCCCGGAACTGGTGGCCACTATTTTAGGCGGGGACGAAGGGTAGACGGCGAATTCGGGTTCGCGAACGCTGATGGAGGGGGCGTGACGACCAGGGCGTCTGGGATTTGGCATTTCCCCGACGCGTGGCCTGGCGCCTGGGAATTGAGGTCGTTGCGATCGATCCATCCAAGTGGGTTGCGATCAGACTTACATATCAACCATGCCCGCGGCCCGCTCCAGCAGGGAGAGCCAGGTCAGAGGCACCGGAGACAGCTTTGTGCACAGTGGAGGAGGATCCACAGCAGTAGCCGATCTTGCCCTGCCCGTGGCGGCGGTTGACATGGAGGGCAAAGTTCCGGCGCTGCCGTCGGACGGGGTCCCTTTGGTGACCGGGGCGGGCGGCTGTGTGTCACTGCCGGTCGGAAAATGAGCAATTGTGACGGCAGCCGAGTTCAGTGGTCGTCGCCACAGTTTATGGTCCCCTCGGGGGTGATGCGAGACGTCGTCATCGAGCTGGATGGACCTGGAGACGCGGGCGACGCACCATCGCCGATGTTGAAGCCGTCGTCGAGTACGACTGAGGTCAGTAGATGGTGACCATCGGTTCCTTGATGTAGACGCGCTGCTCGTAGGTCGGCTGGAGTGTGCTGCTACCCGAGCCGCGGTAGAGTCCGCTGTGCCAGACGACCCACTGGGAGTCCCACGCTTCGGCGGCGTGACACCACGTCCGCTTTCCAATCTCAGCGCCCTCAGGGTCGAGGCTGACGCACGCAAGGGACTTCACCGCGTCAGCACGATACGTCACCGTCGCGTACGTTGCGTAACCGTCCACGAACGGCAAGAGCGGAATGCTCCATGCCTTGAGACTGGAGCCGTCGTCGCCCCACAGGCGCCAGTATCCGTTCTCCACCCGGAGCGCGACCTGGGCGTAGCGCCAACCACCATCCTTGTCGGGACCGTGCAGCTGGACTAGGGAGTGCCATGACCTCCCGTCGTTCTTCGCAGGGCCGAGGACCGGCTTGAGCCAGCCCTTCCACCGCGTTGTCTTCCCGGGCGCGGACAGCGTCGCAGCCGCCTGCGACGCGCCGACCTTGATCTCACTGCGGCGCCTGAGGTCAGGCGACGCATCAGCGGGTGCGCCGGTGATCCACCAGTCGGTCGCCTCGTATTGCCCGGGCTTCATGCCGTTCCACTCCGAGGCGGTGTACCACGCGGGCTGACCCACGCCGTTGGGTGCGGCCATGGGCCCGTAGTTCGTATGGCCATGCGCTGACGCGCTGACCGTGGGCGCAAGCATGAGGGCAGCCGCCACCATGCCCGCGATGCTGCCTCGATTGATGATCACCTTCGAGCCTCCTTCACACACTGCTTCCACAGCTCGACATTGCGTTTGGCCCACCATTCGGAGGCCTCCCACTCGGGCTGGTCGTTGTGCGTCTCGCTGTGGATGAGGTGCCAGCAGCAGTAGTTCCGGTCTTCGCCCAAGAAGCTTCATTGCAGTAGAGCGCTAGTACGCGCGACTCTTGCAGTGCGCCTCGGGCTTGATCCCACGTCGTGGCTTGTTGCCCATCGTGAGGATTTCGCACAGCGCGACCGGTGATCTCTTCATGCCCTCGCATGGGCGTGGACGAGGGTGGTGTGACAAGCATGCGTGTCTTCGCGTACTTGCGCTTCTGAGCCGGGGTGCGTTCGGCTCCGGGCGTGGTCATGATCTCATCCCTCTACAGTCGCCAGCACTCCGCCGCGTTCTTCTGCCCACTGCGTGATGACTTCATTATGTGTCGTCGCCAGGCTAAGGCCTTCGTTCTCAGGCTCGTCCTCCGTTGACGTGACCTCCTGCGAGTTCTTCAGGGAGTTGGCTGCACTGTCGCCGTGCGGGATTTTGCCCGCTTCGGGGCGCGCACTCAAATTGTCAGCGTCGGCATGCGAATCGCCGCCGCCGGCGCCCACGACACCTTTGGATCGGACGTTGGCGACTTCCTTCACCAACTCCTCTTTGCGCATGCCGGATGCAACGCTAATGTTTTTGTCATAGGTCTCGTGGTGGAGTTCGTCCACCTTCATTTCCCGCAACTCAGTCGCGCCGACATCTGGCGTATGAAGCGTCGCAACACCCGGCTTTTCAGTCATGGCGTCCTCCTCATGCAGGACGAAAGCCAATTACTAAGTTGTATAGTCCGTGCCAGGAGCGTCGTCAAGATCTCCCGCTCGCAGGCTAAGAGGGGCGTATGCCACGGCGGGATCCAGTTTTTGCCCCACTTCAATGCCTATCGTTTTTGGCCCGCGGGTTCGGCTTGGCGCGCCCCTTGGGCTTGGCCCCCACTATCCAGTTCCTAAAGCAAAGCGTGGACATGAGCCGCAGTTCGGCGGGCAGCTCCCCAGACAGTTGAGGCCTTGGGCATGACCCGAAGGGGAGCGCAGGGCGAGCTCGGCTGCAGATTCGCGGGCAGTTCAAAAACACTGGTGGCAGGGTAGCGGAGCTCATGTGCTGACCTCCTTGACGACGTCGACCATCGGGCGGCCGTCGCACGGAACTTACACAAGCACTGGACTCCTACGTGGAGGTATGGGCTGCCGCAGAGAACTCGGGCAGTGGGGCCTCTTGAAATGGGGGTCTACCGAAAGCAGAGATCGGCATGACCGCATCACGCAGGCGATCTACCCGCGAATTCAAGGACGAGTTGGGCCGCGAGGTGATCAACACGTCCAAGCCGAGTTCGAGCGCGAAGTTCAAGAGCTGCGGGCCGAGACCGCCTACCTGAAAAACGCCGCTTTGATAAGGTGCGCATCGGACCGGTCACGCTCGGTCGGCGACGGCCTTCCATGCGTAGAACGACTCTTTATAGCACCACAGCACCCGCGAGGCCACTGCGACGGAAATCCCGTCCGTGGCAAGACCAAGGACCAGCGGAAACTGCATTCTGGGAACAGCTCCCGGGCGAAGAACGCCGCTGCCCGGCGAAGAATCTCATTCTCGCGCTCCAGTACCCGGATCCGTTTCCTGGCATCCCTGAGCCCCGCGGCTTCCTTCTCCCTCAGACCTGGCCGATGGCCGGCCTGTCCTACTGGAATACGTCTGTCGTCAGCTGACGAAGTTGAAGTTTCATGCTGAGGAGTTCCTTCCTTAGCTTGGCTGCTTCATCCACAATCGACGCAGAAATTTCCCAGGTCTTGTTGGAGCCTGTAGACGGCGCATTCTTGGCGTGCTCTCTCCATTGACCGAGGTTTTCCTGGTCAATCCCGAAAGTTGAGTAGGAAGCCTGCGTCATGAACCTGCAGCCTTCATCCTCGAGAATCGCTGTCCGTCGTGCACCGAAACTTGTGTCAGACTGCTTGTGCCGCATGTACATATACGAGCGGCTTGGCTCATTATCTACAATGACATTCAACGCATTTTTCTGTGCCCACTCAGCCAATCTGTGGTGCCCTACCTGCGCATAAGACTGAACCAAAGAAGCCGGGCCATAGAAAAAAGTATTCATGGACATGAACTCATGACTAATCGGACGCATTTTTCTGTCCGCCAAAGAAACTTCCCAGCCCCCCGGCAACGTAACCAGTGACGCATCGTAGTCCACTCGGGCCACTAACGAAAGACAACGGTCAAGGAAGTCAGATGCCAGGGCGTCATCGTCATCGATTCTGATGAGGCCAACTTTCTGTCCCTCCGCGGCCCGAGCAGACGCAAAAGCTTCCAGCTCGGCGAATGCGTCGAAGTGGAACTGAACCGGCGCGAATGTCACAAGGTGTTCCAGACCGACCGAGGCGACGAGTGCCCTAAGAATCTTCAGGGTCTCGGAGTCCATGTCTTTGTCTATGAAGATGATCCACTCTGTGCCTGGCCTGCAAAACCGTCCCACCGAGGGGAGTGTCGTGGCGGCAAACAACCGGAGTCGGTAATCCCACCAGCGCGGATCGAAAACCCCTATGCCCATCCTTGTATAGAAAATAACGGGGATGGTCGGTCTTGGGAACAAGCCCGGTTCCGGGTCTCCTGTGCACTCTGCTGCGACATGCGCGTCCGCGGGCCCCTCCGTCGCGGGTCGAGAAGCGGAAGTGCCAATGTCGTGCATCTCGGATTCTCTTTCCTGCTAGCTCTTGTAACCGCAACGAACTCTATACGATCCCGGGCGCAGCGTGCGGGCACCGTCGCGGCGTTGCTGCCTTCCTTACCCTGCAGCCACCAGCTGGCTGACGCTTATCTGGATACAGCTGCGCCTTTCACTAATGCTGGCGCGACCACCCCGTCTGCGTTGATGTAGGCTCGTTGGGTCAGATTTCGCGGTGGAAGGAAGAGCTGGTGAACGGAAGGCTACGGCGCCTTGATGAGTCGAAGTACTCCGTAACTTCATTCGAGAGTCTGGCCGACTTCGTGGGTGCGCAAGAGCTTCCCGGCGGATGTCTTACCTTTGAAGTGAATGGCCTTCCGGTTGACATCTTGAACCGGCCTGCCCCGGGGGCAGCTTCAACCATATTCGTGTTCCACCCAGCTGTCACTGAAGCGGTAGACACGCTGCCTTTCTTCAGCGGGCAAACCGTAACGAAGGGCGCGCCGGCGAACCGTGTCTGGATTCAGGACCCCACACTTTACGTTGACGACAGGTTGAATTTGTCCTGGTTTGCCGGCAACCACAAGATGGACGTTCAGGCGGTTCTGACAGACGTCGTCCGCAAGCTTCTCGCCGTCCACGGTAGCAAACACGCCATCTTTTTCGGCGCTTCCGGTGGCGGGTTCGCGGCCATGTATTTTTCCCGCCACTTTCCGGGATCGCTCGCTATTGCCATCAATCCTCAAACGAATATCCGATTCTATGGCGAGAAATCTGTAAAAGACTACCTGGAGTTCGGGCTTGGTGCGAAGCCAGGCTCGGACCCGCGCACGCTGTCGAATTACAGAATTGTTACCGACCTGACCCGCGAGTACAAAAAGGAATTTCCCAATACGGTCGCATATGTGCAGAATGCTAGCGATAGCTCGCATATAGGGCGGCATTTGAAGAGGTTCGTTCGCGACGTTTCGAACCATTCCCGCCTAATGCTGTATATAGGCGATTGGGGTCAAGGGCACGTCGCCCCCGACAAAGATTTCCTTCAGGCCCTTATCGTCACCGCAGTGAATAGCTTCGGTGATTGGACGAAATTGAAAGCCTTAGGTTTTCATACCTCGCCGAACCTCCAGCACGTTGACGATCGGATCACGCAAGTAAAGACCGGTCTTCGACCCCAAACTTCGGCCGGTGAGGCGTCGTCCCGCCCACGGACCTTGCCACGAGCTCGCGTGGGTTCGATACTGAGGCGAGTATCGGGCGTGCTTCGGGGAAAACGAAGTTAGGGAAGCTCAGGGCCAGAACCAGGAGGCAACCCGCTAAGCCCTGGTGCTCCATTACGTTGCTGCGAGCTCCCGCGGTTCAAACTCGGGAATGCGGTGTCCGAGTCCGAGCATGGCTTCGATCGCAGCGACCGTTCGTTCTGCGGCCATGCCGTCCCCGTATGGATTTACAGCATTGGCCATGGAGTCGTAGTGCTCTTGGTCGTGGAGCAGTCTGTCGACCTCGCGAACAATTCGTCCTTCATCGGTGCCGATGAGAGTTACGGTACCCGCATCGACGGCCTCGGGGCGTTCGGTGTTGTCCCGCATAACGAGGACAGGTTTGCCCAGGCTGGGAGCTTCTTCCTGCACTCCGCCGGAATCCGTCAGAACAATGTGGGCGAGAGAAAGCAAGCGAGTGAATTCACCGTAGGCAAGGGGTTCGGTCACTATGACATTCGGTTTGCCTTCGAGTGCTGGGAGCACCGCCTCGCGTACCACCGGATTCTTGTGGGCGGGCAGGACAATCACAAGGTTCGGTTCGGCCTCGGCAATTCGGGCTAGGGCCCGCCCCACCCCCTGCATTGCGCCGCCTTGGTTCTCACGCCTGTGCGTAGTGACGAGGAGGATAGTTTTGCCGCTGTCGGCCAGTTCTTCGAGCTGCGGATCCGTGAATGGGACCTTCTTGCCCACTGTCGTGAGGAGGGCATCTATGACGGAGTTGCCGGTAATAACTATGTCCGCTGCATCGATACCCTCGGCAATAAGGTTGGACTTGCTCACGCTCGTCGGGGCGAGGTGAAGGCTGGCGATCTGACTTGTCATCTTACGGTTGGCTTCCTCCGGGAACGGAGAGAAGAGGTCGCCACTGCGAAGTCCAGCTTCAACGTGCACGACGGGAATTCCGTGGTAAAAGGCAGCAATTGCGCCGGCAGTGGACGTGGTCGTGTCCCCCTGCACAATGACCGCGTCGGGCTTGTCGGCGGCGAAAAGCTTGTCGAGACCGTCGACGGTCCGGGTCATGATGGCAGAGAGCGATTGGCGCTGCTGGAGGATATTTAGATCATGATCGGGGGCGATCCCGAAGAGGTCGTTGACTTGATCCAGCATTTCCCGGTGCTGACCGGTTACCGTGACCACACAGTCGAGGCGCTCTGATTGCTGCAAGGCTAAAACGATAGGGGCCATTTTGATGGCTTCAGGGCGGGTGCCGAAGATTGGCATGATAGTGGGCACAGTGGTTCCCCCAAGGATATATAGACCGCGGACCAGTGAATACTACGGGACAAGCAGCCGTACGAGTGAATCGACTTAGGGGTCCGCTTCCACGGCCATCACACCAAAGGACCAAGGTACCGTGACTAGCCGCCTGCTCGGCGGATAGTCCAATCTACGGTCGTGTGATTAGGGGCGGTGGCCCACTCAAAGCAGGTGCTGTCTCGATTCGAGAAGCATGGGTAGCTGGCGCCGAGACGCTGGCGTCAGCTCGCGAAAATAAGCACGACCACCAGAAGAGGGATGCTCAAAGAGACAGTGATAACGACCAGCAATGCGACCATGCGCTTACGGCCGTGAACGGATTCGCGAGAACTGGGACCCTTGGCGGTGCGCTCGGTCGTCGAAGGCGCCGCTCGCGTCAGAGCGAACGGCACCGCGTCCGGAACCAGCAGCGGGTCGGGTACGTCCTCGCGAAAGCGCCGGCGGCGGAGGTGCCTGGGCGCGGCAACCAGAGGCGGAGTCTGCTCGGTGTCACGCTCCAACGTCAATTCTCCTCGCTCCGTCTGTCAGGCTCCGACGGACGGCGTCCATAGGGCATCCCCAATTCTTACATCACTGAGCGGCGGGGGAGCATTCCGGCCGGAGCGACACATCCAGCAGTCCGCCGGTTTCGATAACAAAGCGCCGCAACCACTGTCCGGGCGAGAAGTCCGGATGCGAGGCAACCATCTGCACGTCCGCCGTCGTGCACTGCTCCATCAGGCGGCCCGCCCTGGCGAGGTGGTAGCTGGACGTCATCACCGTGATGGACTTCCAGCCGTTGAGGGACACGAGCTTGCCGATGGCCTCAGCTTCGCCCCGGGTGTCGTAGTCGCCGGGGCGGAAACAGATGAGGTCCGGGCTGGGGAATTGTGCCGTGTTGCACAGCTCGTCGGCCGCTTTGTTGCCGGGGGTGTCCGTGTGGGAAAGCACCAGCACGGGGATGCCCAGTTGCCGCTGGAACTTCTGTGCCGCCGGCAGCCGCTCTGCACTGGCTCCGCCGAGGACGATGACGGCGTCGGTGCGGTGGACACTGAGCGGATCAACATTGACGAAGAGCTGGACCGAGATGATCAGCCACAGAATGACCGCCCCAATAGTGAAGCCAAGGGCCTGCACCAGAGCGGGCGGCACGCTGGGCATCGGTCGAGGCATGCCTATGAGTTTGGCATGGGGCTTTGCAACCACGAAACATGCACGCAACCGCCGCGTGGCCCGCGGGTTCCAGCCGTCCCGCCGCCGTTGTCACCCCTGCGCGGTAGCGTAGGGCTGTGCCTGAAACGCTGCAGCCCGTGCCCCAAAACCCGGAGTCCCTTACCGTGGGTGAACTCTCAGAGTCCGAACTCCTTGCCCGGATCTTTCCGCGGCTCCACGGCGGGGACAGCAGTGCCCTCCTGCTGGGGCCGGGCGACGACGCCGCGATCGTGGCGGCGCCGGACGGCCGCACGGTGGTGAGCATCGACACGCAGGTGGTGGACCAGGATTTCCGGTTGGAATGGAACAACGGCTACCGGACCACCGGCTACGACGTCGGCTGGAAGGCCGCGGCCCAGAACCTCAGTGACATCAACGCCATGGGCGCCCGGGCCACCTCGATGGTGGTCAGCCTGACCATGCCCCCGGACACCCTTGTGTCCTGGGTGGAGGACTTCGCCGACGGGATGAGCTCCGGGATTCGCGAGCTGGGCGCACCGGACTGCGCCGTGGCCGGCGGGGACCTCGGCCGCGGACGCGAACTCGCCGTCAGCGTAGCCATCCTCGGCACGCTGGACGGCCAGGCCCCGGTACTGCGCTCCGGCGCCCGTCCAGGGGACACCCTGGCGCTCGCAGGCACCGCCGGATACGCTGCGGCCGGCCTGGCGCTGCTGGAATCCGGTACCCCCGTGGACGCCCTGACCTCGGAACAGCGCACCCTGATGGACACCCAATGCCGCCCCCGGCCGCCGCTCGCGGCAGGGCCGCTGGCCCGGGAGGCCGGCGCCACCGCCCTGATGGATATTTCCGACGGCCTGGTCCGGGACGGCGCGCGGATGGCCGCGGCCAGCCACGCCGTGCTGGACCTGGACCCAGTGGCCCTCAAGGAGCTCGGCGTGCCGCTGCAACCGGCCGCCTCCCTGCTGGGCGCGGAGCCGATGGACTGGGTCCTTGGCGGTGGCGAGGACCACGGCCTGCTCGCAGCCTTCCCGGCCGGCGTTCAGCTGCCTCACGGTTTCACTGCGATAGGCTCGGTGGAGGCCTCTGCACCAACGGACAGCACAGGCGTCACCATAGCGGGCAGGCCCGCTGACACTGTGGGATGGGATCACTTTGCAGACTAAGATTGCCGCCAACGCGCAAGCGATGAAGCGGTGGTTGGGCAAGGCGGAAACAACGCTTGGAAACCACAGCGACCGCCTGAACGCCATCAACATCTTTCCGGTAGCCGACGGCGACACCGGCACCAACCTCTACCTCACGGTCCGCGCCGCCGCCCGGGCGCTCCAGGATGTCGTCACCGACACCGCCGCCCTGCCGCAGCTGGACGCCGACGCGGCGCTGCACGTGGTGGGCCCGCCCAACCCGACCCAGAACGACGTCGGGGCCGTCCTGGCCAAAGCCGGCCAGGCCGCCATGGAGCAAGCGCGCGGCAACTCCGGCACGCTCTTCGCCGTCTTCCTGTGCGCCGCCGCGGAACCGCTGGCCGGGCACCCCCGGCTCAGTTCACCCCTGCTCGCCACCGCCCTGAACCGGGCCCAGATCCGGGCCTGGTCCGCGCTGAGCGACCCGGTGCCCGGCACCATGCTCTCCGTCATGGAAGCGGCAGCCCGCGCCGCTGCCGCCGTCGACGCCGAGCACGACGGAGACGACAGCAACCACACCCTGGGCCTGGCGCTCGACGCCGCCGTCGAGGCCGCCCTGGCCGCCGTGGTGCACACCGAGGACCAGCTCGAGGCCCTGCATACCGCCCACGTGGTGGACGCCGGCGGTGTCGGGATGCTCCTGATCCTGGACTGCCTTCGCTCCGCCGTGCTCGGCGAGGAGCTGCAGGACCAGCTGCTCGACGGGCTGCACGGCTATGACGTCCAGGCCCCGCACATCCACGTGGACATGCCGCGGGACGACGGCGTGGAAGTTATGTGCACCATCACGCTCTCGCCGCTTGACGCGGCCACCATGCGGCAGCGGCTCGACGAGATGGGCGAGTCCGTGATCATGAGCCAGGTGGGCGGCGAAGCCAACGAAGAAGGCGCCTACCGGTGGCGGGTCCACGTCCACGTGCCCGACCCCGCGCCCGCCGTCGCCCTGATCCGTTCGCTCGGCGAACCCTCGGACATCAACGTCAGTGAGCTGGCCCTGCCGCGTAACCCGGATGACCTTCCCTTGGAAGCAGTTCCCGACGCCGGCCCCCGCACCACGGACCTCGACGGACATGAACGCTGAACTTGAACTGGGCCTGGAACGCCGGATCGGTAAACGGTCCGCGGCCGTCATCGAAAAACACCTCGGCATCACCACCGTCGGCGGCCTGCTGAACTACTTCCCGCGCCGCTACCTGAGCCGCGGCGAGCTGACCCCGATCAGCGAGGTCCCGCTGGACGAGGAGGTGACCCTGATTGCGCGGGTCATATCCAACAGCACCCGGCCCATGCGCGCCCGCCGGGGTTCGCTGACCGACGTCGTGATTACCGACGACGCCGGTTCCCAGGCTACCGGCCTTCCCGGCACCCTCAAGGTGAGCTTCTTCAACGGCTTCCGGGCCAAGGCCGAGCTCCAGCCGGGCCGGCGCGCCATGTTCTCCGGCAAGGTCACCCGCTACGGCGGATCGCTCGGCCTCACCAACCCCGACTTCCTGCTCCTCGACGAGGATCCGGACACGCCCGGGATGGACCCGGAAAAGCTCGCCGCGATGCCCATCCCCGTGTACCCGGCCACCGCCAAGCTGACCAGCTGGTCCATCCAGAAGGTCATCTCCACACTGCTGGACACGCTCGAGCTGGACAGCCTCGAGGACCCGCTTCCCGACGAGATCGCGTCCCGGGAGAAGTTCCTGCCCGTCGCGGACGCCTACCGGCTGATCCATGCCCCGCAGACCCCCGCGGACTGGCAGCGTGCCCGGGACCGTTTCCGCTACCAGGAAGCCTTGGTGCTGCAGTCCGCCCTGGCCCGGCGCCGCGCCCAGCTCGCAGCGGAGGAGGCAACGGCGCGCCGTCCCGCCGCCGACGGCCTGCTGGCGGCGTTCGACCGGCAACTGCCCTTCACCCTGACCGCTGGCCAGGCCGCCGTCGGCAAGACCCTCTCCGAGGAACTGGCACTGGACTCGCCGATGAACCGACTGCTGCAGGGCGAGGTGGGCTCGGGCAAGACGATCGTGGCCCTGCGCGCCATGCTGCAGGTGGTTGACGCCGGGGGACAGGCCGCGCTGCTGGCCCCCACCGAGGTGCTCGCGGCGCAGCACTTCGACTCCATCCGGCGCACCCTCGGACCGCTCTCCCGGGACGGGCTGCTGGGCGGCCTGGGTCCGGATTCCGTCCAGGTCACCCTGCTGACCGGCTCCATGCCCACCGCAGCACGGAAACAGGCCATGCTGGACGCCGCCTCCGGGACCGCCGGGATCGTGATCGGCACCCACGCCCTGCTCAGTGAAAACGTCTCCTTCTACGACCTCGGACTGATCGTGGTGGACGAACAGCACCGCTTCGGCGTCGAACAGCGGGACGCGCTCCGGTCCAAGGCCAGCAAACCGCCCCACCTGCTGGTCATGACCGCCACCCCCATCCCGCGCACCGTGGCGATGACGGTGTTCGGCGACCTGGAGACCTCGGTGCTGGACGAACTGCCGGCAGGCCGCGCCCCGATCTCCACCCACGTGGTGGGCCTTGCCGAGCACCCGGCCTGGGCCACCCGGATCTGGTCCCGCGCGCGCGAAGAGATCGACGCCGGCCACCAGGTCTACGTCGTCTGCCCCAAGATCGGCACCGACGACGACGGCGACTTCACCCCGGGCGAGGCCGAACCCACCGACGCCGACCTGGCGGAGACCGGCGCCCGGGAGCTCGCCTCGGTGACCGGCGTCATCGAACAGCTGCGGGACGAACAGTCACTGGCCGGCGTGCCCGTGGCGCCCCTGCACGGCCGGCAGGACCCCGTGCTGAAGTCGGAGACCATGGCCTCGTTCACGGCCAACCAGACCAAGCTGCTGGTCTCCACCACGGTGATCGAAGTCGGCGTGGACGTGCACAACGCCACGCTCATGGTGATCCTGGATGCCGACCGGTTCGGCATTTCGCAGCTGCACCAACTGCGCGGCCGGGTAGGCCGCGGCGGGCTGCCGGGCACCTGCCTGCTGGTCACCACCCTGGAACCGGGACACCCCAGCCGGCGCCGGCTGGATGCCGTGGCGGCGACCACCGACGGCTTCGAACTCTCGCAGGAGGACCTGAAGCTCCGCCGCGAAGGCGACATCCTCGGCGCCTCCCAGTCCGGCGGCCGCTCGACGTTGAAGCTGCTGCGGGTGCTGGAACACGAGGACGTGATCGCCCGGGCCCGGCAGGACGCCCAGGCGATCGTGGGCGCTGACCCGGACCTGGCCCGCCACGCCGGCCTCGCTGCGGCCATCGACGACTACCTCAACCCTGAAAAGGAGGCGTTCCTTGAACGCGGCTAGAACACCAGGCACGCCTAAACCGTCGGGCGCAGCTAAACCATGAGCCGGATCATCGCCGGAGCCGCCGGCGGCACGCCGCTGGTGAGCGTCCCCGGATCCCTGACCCGCCCCACCACGGACCGGGTGAAGGAGGCCCTCTTCTCCCGGCTGGACGCCTTCGAGGTCATCGCGGACGCGCGGGTGCTGGACCTCTACGCGGGTTCCGGTTCACTCGGCGTGGAAAGCGCCAGCCGCGGCGCCCTGACCGTGGACCTGGTGGAATTCGACGGCAAGGCCAGCGAGGTCTGCCAGCGCAACGCGGACCTGGTCAACACCGTGGCGCGGCGCAAGGTCGTTGCCGTGCACCGGTCCAAAGTGGAATCGTTCCTGGACCGGGCCGCCGAGGGGACCCGCTGGGACCTGGTGTTCCTGGACCCGCCCTACCCGCTGGACGAGGTCGCACTGGCCGCCGTCCTGGCCAAGCTGCTGCCGCACCTGGCCGAGGGCGCCGTCGTCGTGGTGGAACGCTCCGCCCGCACCCCGGAACCGACCTGGCCGGACGGCCTGGAGCGGTTCGCGGAGAAGAAGTACGGCGAAACCCGGCTCTGGTTCGCCGAGCCCGGCGTGGAGCCCGCGGAGGCCGGGGCAGCGGAAGTGGCGGAGTAGTCCCGCAGACTGTCTGAGGACGACGGCGGAACCTTCCGCCGTCGTCCTCGTCCGGTGTGGCGAGAGCCGCTATTTCAGGATCGTGCCCGAGACATCCGGCGTCGAGGGCACAATTCCGTACTTGGCCATCAGCTCGCCCAGTTTGCCCAGGGTGGGTTCATCGAGCTTGCCGTTGAATTCCTCCAGCCGCAGCTTCTTGGCCACGGCCTCCGGCATCTTCATGAACGCAGGCAGCAGTGCCCGGACCTTGTCCGGGTTGCTCTGCGCCAGGGCCAGGGTCTCCGTCATGGCCGCCTTGAAGTCGGCAACCACCTGCGGATTCTGCTGGGCATAGCCGCCGCTGGTGAAGGTGACCATGGTGGGAAGACCCGGCAGCGCCGCCTGGTTGTTGTACGTCACCAGCTTGTTGCCTTCCGCCAGCAGCTTGGAGAGGAACGGTTCGGGAACCCAGACGGCGTCGGCGTTCCCCTTGGCGAGCTGGGCACCCATGTCCTGGAAGGGCAGTTCGAGGAACTGGACCGCGTTCGGGTCGCCGCCCTGCTTGGACACGACCTCCTTGATGGTCAGGTCTCCCTGCGCATTGAGGGTGTTGACTGCGACCTTCTTGCCGACCAAGTCCTTGGCCGAGGTGATGCCCGAGCCCGCCTTGGCGACGACGCCGTTGATGTCATCCCCGGTGGGGAGCGAGTTTGAGTACCCGGAGACGATCTTCATGTCCAGGCCCTTGTTCTTGGCCAGGAGCACGGACAGCGGGTTTCCCACGGAGAAGTTCATGGTTCCGGTGGAGACGGCGGGGAGCATTGCCGCCCCGCCCTGCCCGCTCTGCAACTCGACCTTGAGCTTGTGCTTGGCAAAGATCCCCTCGTCGATGCCCAACTGCACAGCGGCAGACGGCGCAATCGAGATCACACCCACAGTGATGTTGCGGACACCACCACCACCGGCGGCCGAGGAGTTCGAGGCCGACCCGGACGGCGACCCGGCGCCGCAACCGGTGAGCAGCAACGCCGCGGCAACTCCGACGGCGGCAAATGTGAGTCTCTTCATAACAGTCCACTTCCTTGGGGTGAGTTATTAGGCGGTCGGGACACTTGCCGGGCAGACCACCCGGCGGCCGGCCCCGAAGCTACATAAATGACAACCCATATAATTGACAAAGTCAATGATAATTTTCTCAACTATTTTCCAGGGTGCGGGCCGGCGGCGGTATCGTTGACGCTGTCAAGCGTTCCGAGGCGCCAACCAGAAGCTGCGAGGATCTGTGGCCGAATCAACCCAGCACGGCGAGGATTTGTTTGAAGGCGCCGCGATTCCGGCCGTCCCCGACCGCTTTCTCGCCAGCGATCTGGTGGACGAAATTGAATTCCTGGCAGCGCGGGCGCGAGCCCTGGGCAGCGCGCACGCCAATGCCATGCTCGCCTCGCTGGATCTGAAGGTGCGGTCCTACTCGGTCCTGGCGATGGCCTGCAGCGACACCGAGCCGTCGCAGCGCGAGCTCGCCGATTTCCTGCGCTTGGACCCGAGCCAGATTGTCTCCCTGGTTGACGCCCTGGAACAGCGCGGGCTCGTCTTCCGCGCGCCCGACCCACGCGACCGGCGGTCCAAGGTCATCCGCGCGACGGCAGCCGGCGCGGAGCTGCATCAGCGTGCGGCAGCGGCCGTCCGGGTGGCTGAAGATGCGTCCCTGGCATCGCTCGACGGTCCGGAACGGGATCAGCTTCGGGTCCTGCTGCGGAAGATCGCGTTCAGCTGAGTTCCCTACCGCCGCCCCGGGCCGTGGACTAGTCCGAGAGGACGTCCAGCTCGACGCCGGAAAGCACCTTGGCCGGGTGCGGGCCGCGGGCTGTCAGCGCCGCGGTCCAGACCTCGGGCCATGGTCCCTGGGTGCCGGTCAGGATGATATTCCCAGGGTGCCGGCCGGCGAACATGCCGGTCTCTGCGAACGCGGACACATCGGCCATCGCCCGGCGCAGCGCCGCGACCTGGCTGCGGACCAGTGTCAGGCCCGGCTCGTCGCCGACATTGACGATCAGTACGCCACGCGGGCTCAGCCTGGCGGCGGCTTCCCGGTAGAACCCGGTGCAGGCGATGTGTTCGGGTGCCTCCGGACCGGAGAAGATGTCCAGGATCACGACGTCGAAGCGCAGTTCCGCGGGCAGCGTCGCCAGGGATTCGCGGGCGTCGCCGATGACGGTGTGCAGTTCGGTCCCGTCGGGCATTGGCAGCTGCTGCAGCACGAAGTCCAGCAATTCCCGCTCCAGCTCCACGGCGTACTGCACGGAACCTGGACGGGTCGCCTGGATATAACGCGCCAGCGTCAGCGCCCCGGCGCCCAGATGGAGGGCGGTGATGGGTTCGCCCCACGGCGCCGCGAGGTCCACCACGTGGCCGATCCGGCGCAGGTACTCGTAGAAAATATCGCCGGGGTCGGCCAGGTTGACGTGGGACTGTTCGGCCCCGCCGATGCTCAGCACGAACCCGCCCTCGGTGAATTCGTCGGCCTCGATCACAGCGTGCTGGCCGGTGGTCCGCAGGAACCGCGTGGCCGCAGGGGTGCCCTCTGTGCTCACAGCCTGTCCCGGAGCGTGGAGAGCCGCTCGGCCGCTTCCTCCAGCACATAGGTCTTCTTGCAGAACGCGAAGCGGAGCAGGCTCCGGGTCCGCTCGGCTCCCTCGGCGTGGCAGAAGACCGGGACCGGGATGGCGGCAACGCCCACCAGTTCCGGCAGCCGGCGGGCGAGGTCCACCGAATCGGAAATCCCCAGCGGGGCGGTGTCCACGTTCACGAAATAGGTGCCCTGCGGGGTGAAGACCTCCAGCCCCGCCGCACGCAGGCCTTCGCTGAGGATGTCCCGCTTGAGCCGCAGGGTGTCGGCGATGCCGGCGTAGAACTCATCCGGCAGGCCCAGGCCGACCGCAATGGCGCTCTGGAACGGGGTGCCGGAACTGTAGCTCAGGAACTGCTTGACCGTCCGGGCCGCGGCAACAAGGTGTTCCGGGCCGCTGAGCCAGCCGATCTTCCAGCCGGTGAAGGAGAACGTCTTTCCGGCGGACGAAATGGTCAGGGTGCGGTCGGCCGCGCCGGGCAGCGTGGCGATCGGCAGGTGCGCGACGTCGAAGGTGAGGTGCTCGTAGACCTCGTCGGTGATGATGACGGCGTCGTGCTTGATGGCGAGCTCGACGACGCGTTCCAGCACTTCGCGCGGGAAGACCGCGCCGGTGGGGTTGTGCGGGTTGTTGACCAGCACCACCTTGGTGCGGTCGCTGAAGGCCGCGGCCAGGGCGTCGAGGTCGGGCATGAAATCGGGAGCCAGCAGCGGGGCGGTGACGTGGGTGGCGCCGGAGAGCCCGATGATGGCGCCGTAGGAGTCATAGAACGGTTCAAAGGTGATGACCTCGTCGCCGGGCCCGACCAGGGCAAGGAGGGCTGCGGCGATGGCTTCCGTGGCGCCGGTGGTGACGATGATTTCCGTCTGCGGATCCGGGGTCAGCCCGTAGAACCGTTCCTGGTGCAGGGAGATGGCCTCGCGCAGCTCAAGGATGCCCTTGCCGGGGGCGTACTGGTTGGCGCCCGCGGCGATCGCGGCCTGGGCCGCGTCCTTGATCTCCGCCGGGCCGTCCTCATCCGGGAAACCCTGGCCGAGGTTGATGGCACCGGTCCTGAGCGCCAGCGTGGTCATCTCCTCGAAGATGGTGACGCCCAGGTCCCCGCCGGGGGAGAGCAGGTTGGCGCCGGTCGCCGCACGCTGCCAGGGGGCCAGCGGCTGCGCGCTCACCGGGTTCCCGCCTGGCTGGGGTTTTCACCGGCACCGTCGCCGGCGCCGTTGGAGGCACTGGCCGTGCGGCCGGTGAACTTGTCCATGGTGGTGTAAATGCCGAAGATCTTCCCGCCGACGAAGTCCCAGGCCCGGACCGGCAGCACCCCGCGCAGCACCTTGCCGAGCTGCGCCGTCGCCGGGGCGATCAGCTGTGGCTGGCCGGCCACGGTGGCGCGCCAGGCGCGGTTGACGGCGTCGTCCGGGGTCATCAGCGGGGTGAAGAGCGGGCCGCGGGCGCCGGCGAACATGCCGGTGGAGATGTAGCTGGGGCAGAACGTGGTCACCTTGAGGTGGCCGTAGCCCTGCTGTTCGAGCTCCAGCCGCAGCGAGTCGCTCCAGCCGATGACCGCCCACTTGGAGGCGGCATAGACGCTCATCCGCGGGTTGGACACGGTGCCCGCGGCGGAGGCGATGTTCAGGATCCGGCGCGGCCGGCCGGCGTCGGCCATCATGGCCGGGAGGAAGGCGTGGGTGACATACATCGGGGCGAGGGCATTGATGTCCATGGTCAGGGCGATGTCGCGGGCCGGTTCGTGGTCCCAGAACAGGGCGCCTCGCACGATCCCGGCGTTGTTGACCAACAGCGTCAGCGGGCCTTCGGACTGCGTCTCCGCGGCGGCCTCCGCGATCGCCTCCCGGCTGGCCAGGTCAACCCGGCGGACGACGGCGCGCGCGCCAAGCGCCGTGACCTCGGCGGCGGTGCTGGCCAGTCCGTCGGCGTCGACGTCCCAGAGAATGACGACGCCGGCCCCCTCCCGGGCGGCGCGAAGGGCGTAGAGCCGCCCCATGCCCATGGCGGCTCCGGTCACGAGGACGACCCCGCCGGCAACGGTGAACGGTTCAGGCGTGGGCTCGGCGGGGGAACTCTTAGATGCTGACATTCCGCCATGCTATCCCGGCCCGCAAGGCCCATGCGGTAGGTTCGGAGCATGAGACGCGCCGTATGCCCTGGCTCCTTTGACCCTATTCACAACGGCCACCTGGAAGTCATAGCCCGGGCGGCCAGCCTCTTCGACGAGGTCATCGTGGCCGTATCCACCAACTACGCCAAGAAATACCGTTTCGGGCTCGAGGAGCGGCTCGACATGGCCCGGGAAACCCTGGCCTCGCTGCGCGGGATCGTGGTGGAACCCGTGGGGGAGGGGCTGCTCGCCGAGTACTGCCGGCAGCGCGGAGCCAATGCGATCGTGAAGGGCCTGCGCTCCTCCTCGGACTTCGACTACGAGCTGCCGATGGCGACCATGAACCGGCAGCTGACCGGCGTGGAGACCGTGTTCATTCCGGCCGAGGGTCACTACCTGCACCTGTCCTCCACGCTGATCAAGGAAGTCTTCACCCTCGGCGGCGACGTCGCGGACTTCGTGCCGAAGTCCGTGCTGAAACGGCTGAGGTCCGGCGAGCCGGTCCAGGATCCGCCCCGCAGAGGGTAAGCTTGATCGGTAATCGGCGGCCTGCTGCCGGTTGCGCGGCCCTGACCGGGCCTCGTGTGCGGAGCTGTTCCGCGCGCTGCCGCCCGGTTTGAGTCCGTCCGGAAGATCAGGCTAAGATGGTACGTCGGTCATATGTTCAACAGGAGTTCTCATTAAGCGAGATGCTAGTTCGCCCCTGGCGTTCGACGTCAAGGACCTCGGACGCAGTCCGGGAAGCATGCGGACACTGACGGAACATGTACCCGCACCAAGTGACCTTGGTGTGGCGCTCATTGGTGTGCAGGAAGGCTCGGACGTCGAGTTGGATCTGCGCTTGGAGGCCGTACACGAAGGAATTCTGGTATCGGGCACCGCAAACGTCGAAGTAACCGGCGAATGCGGTCGATGCCTGGATCCCCTTGCGTATGACCTTGAGGTCAATGTGCAAGAACTTTTCTTCTACGGGGATGCTGAATTCCCGGACGAAGAAGACGAACAAGAGCAACGTCGAGTCGAGCACGATCTGATCGATCTTGAGCCGGTGTTGCGGGACGCAGTTGTCACTATGCTGCCGTTCCAGCCGGTGTGCCGGGAAGACTGCCAGGGCCTTTGCTCCGAATGCGGAGTTCGCCTGGAAGACGAGCCGGGGCACCACCACGAGGTCGTAGATCCTCGCTGGGCTGCCCTAGCTGATCTGGCTAAGCCTGACCGGCAAAACTGATTTGTAAGTGTTGGACTAGAGAGAAATGAGTTAGCCGTGGCTGTCCCGAAGCGGAAAATGTCTCGCTCGAATACCCGCGCCCGCCGCTCCCAGTGGAAGGCAACTGCCCCCCACCTGGTGAAGACCGTGGAAAACGGACAGGTTGTTTACAGCCTGCCGCACCAGGCAAAGGTCGTTACCGACTCGGCTGGCACCGCGCTGTTCCTTGAGTACAAGGGCCGCAAGGTCGCAGACGTCTAATCCGCCAACAGGCTGACTAAGATGTCTTCAACTGAAGAGCTTCTGAAGCGTCTCGGTGTCTCTATTGACGCCGGGACGCTTCGTCTTGCTCTGACACACCGTTCCTACGCCTACGAAAACGGCGGGATCCCCACCAACGAACGGCTCGAGTTCCTCGGCGACTCCATCCTGGGCTTCTCCGTCACAGATGCGCTGTACCGCGACAACCCCGAGCTGCCCGAAGGTGACCTGGCCAAGCGCCGTTCCGCCGTCGTCAGCACCCGGGCGCTGGCCGGCATCGGCCGCAGCATCGGGCTGGGGGAGTACATCTACCTGGGCCAGGGCGAGAAGCTCACCGAGGGCAAGAACAAGGCCTCCATCCTGGCGGACACCATGGAGGCGCTGATCGGCGCCACCTACCTGTCCAACGACCTGGAGACCGCGCGCCAGCTCGTCATGCGGCTGGTCGGCCCGCTGCTCCAGGACGCTGCCGCGCTGGGCGCCGGCACGGACTGGAAGACCAGCATCCAGGAGCTCGCGGCCAGCCGGCAGCTAGGCACGATCAACTATGCCGTGGAGGGCTCCGGCCCGGACCATGCGCGGTCCTTCCAGGCCGTGCTGCGGATCGGTGGCAACGACTACGGCACCGGCTCGGGAAATTCCAAGAAGGAAGCCGAACAGGAAGCAGCCGCTGACGCCTGGCGCCGGCTCTCCGCCCCCGCTCCCGCCCGGACCGCGGACGCCGCTCAGGCCGAGGCCTCGGACGCGCCGGCCGAGGCACCGGCCGACGCCGCGCCGTTCAAGACCCAGACCGGCAGCTAGGCGCCACCCTTGCCTGAACTGCCCGAGGTCGAGGTGGTCCGGCGCGGCCTGGTGAACTGGGTGCGCGGCCGGACCATCATTTCCGTGGAGGTGCTGGATCCGCGCTCCATCCGCCGGCACGCGCTTGGCGTCGAGGACTTTGCCGGAAACCTTGAAGGTGCCCGGGTACTCGACGTCGTCCGTCGCGGAAAGTTCCTGTGGCTGCCGCTGGCGGACACCCCCGCGGGTGCCGGCAGTGCGGCCCCGGGCAGCGAAGGCGCGGCTGCAGGGCCTGCCCCCGCCGTCGCGCTGATGGCCCACCTGGGCATGTCCGGGCAGCTCCTGATGCAGGAGGCCGCCGTCGCGGACGAGAAGCACCTGAAGATCCGGCTGAGGCTCAGTCCCGCAGCAGGCATGCCCGAACAGCTGCGCTTCGTGGACCAGCGCATCTTCGGCGGGCTGTTCCTCACCGCGCTGATCCCGACGCCCGACGGCGGTCCCGGCGGCCTCGCGGAGACGCCGTTGCCACTGATCGCCGAGGAAGCCTCGCACATTGCCCGGGACCCGCTGGACCCGCACTTTTCCTTCGACGTCTTCTACCGGCGGATCCGGGCACGCAAGACCGGCCTCAAGCGGGCGCTCCTGGACCAGGCGCTGGTTTCCGGGATCGGCAACATCTACGCGGACGAGGCGCTCTGGCTGGCCAAATTGCACTACGCCCGGCCCACGGATACCCTCCGCCGGTCCGAGGCGCTGCGGGTGCTCGACGCGGCCCGGCAGGTCATGACGGACGCCCTCGCCGCCGGCGGAACCAGCTTCGATTCGCTCTACGTCAACGTCAACGGCGCCTCCGGCTACTTCGAGCGGTCCCTGAACGCCTACGGCCGCGAGGGCCGGGAATGCCGGCGCTGCGCGGAGGCGGGCATCGTGAGCCTGATGAAGCGCGAACAGTTCATGAACCGCTCCTCCTACACCTGCCCGGTCTGCCAGCCGCGGCCGCGGAACGGACGCTGGTAACCCGGAAGGCAGCGTAAATCCGCTGAATTCGTTGTGGTGCCAGTAGATTTAGGGCAGGAAACACCCCCGCGTCCGCCATACAGGAGACCCGAAACACCTTGCATCTCAAAAGCCTGACCGTCCGCGGATTCAAGTCGTTCGCCTCCGCGACGACGTTTGAATTCGAACCCGGCGTCACCGCCGTGGTCGGACCCAACGGCTCGGGCAAGTCCAACGTGGTCGACGCACTGTCCTGGGTGATGGGCGAACAAGGGGCCAAGACGCTCCGCGGCGGCAAGATGGAAGACGTCATTTTCGCCGGAACCTCCGGCCGGCCGCCGCTGGGGCGCGCCCACGTCTCGCTGACCATCGACAACAGCGACGGCGCGCTGCCGATCGACTACAGCGAAGTCACGATCTCCCGCACGCTGTTCCGCACCGGCGGCTCGGAATATGCCATCAACGGCGCAAGCTGCCGGCTGCTGGACATCCAGGAACTGCTCTCCGACTCCGGCCTGGGCCGTGAGATGCACGTCATCGTCGGGCAGGGGCAGCTGGACAAGGTCCTGCACGCCACTCCGGAGGACCGGCGCGGCTTCATCGAGGAGGCCGCCGGCATCCTCAAGCACCGCCGCCGCAAGGAAAAGACGGTCCGCAAACTCGAAGCCATGCAGGCCAATCTCGCCCGGCTCAGCGACCTCACCGGGGAAATCCGGCGCCAGCTCACCCCGCTGGGCAAGCAGGCCGAGGTGGCCCGCCGCGCCCAGACCGTCCAGTTCGAGGTCCGCGACGCCCGCTCCCGGCTCCTGGCCGACGACCTGGTCCAGCTGCAGTCGGTGCTGGCCCAGGACGTCGCGGATGAGAGCGCGCTGAAGGCCCGCCGCGGCGTCGTCGAACGGGAACTCGAAAGCGGCCGCCAGCGCCAGGCCGGCTTGGAGCAGCTCGCCGCAGAGGCCACGCCAAAGCTCAACGCCGCCCGGGACAACTGGTACCAGCTCTCCTCCGGACGCGAACGGCTGCGCTCCCTCGGATCGCTCGCCGAGGAACGCCGCCGCTTGCTCGGGACCTCCGATGCGGCCCCGGACACCGGCCGCGACCCCGAGCAACTCGACAAGCAGGCAGCCCGGGTCCGCGCGGAACAGGCCGGGCTTGAAGAGCAGATTGTCGAGCAGCGAACCGCCCTCGACGCCGCCACCGCCGCCAAGCAGGACGCCGAAAGCGCAGCCGCGGCGGAGGACAAACGCCTCGCCACCCTGCTCCGGGCCGCCGCCGACCGCCGCGAGGGCCTTGCCCGGCTCGCCGGCCAGGTGGGTGCCGCGAGGTCCCGGGTCGAATCCGCCCAGGCCGAACTCGGCCGGCTGAGGGAATCGCAGAAGTCCGGTGAGGAACGGCGCCGCCTCGCCCAAAGCGAGTTCACCGCCCTCGAATCCCAGGTGGCCGGCGTCGAGGACGGCGAGGAAACCCTCGACGCCGAATACGAAGCCGCAAGCGACGCCCTCGACGCCGTCGTAGCCGAAATCGACGCCCTCAAGGCCGCCGAACGCGAAGGCGAGCGGGAACGCGACGCCCTCGTGGCCCGCCGGGACGCCCTGCAGCTTGGCCTGAACCGCAAGGACGGCTCCGAACATGTGGTTGCCGCGGGGCTGCCCGGCGTGCTGGGTCCGCTCGCGGGCATGCTGAGCGTGGAGACCGGCTACGAGGCCGCCATCGCCGCCGCGCTGGGCAGCTGCTCCGACGCCGTCGTTGTCCGCGACGCCGCCGCGGCCGCCGCGGCCGTGCAGCTGCTGAAGGACGACGACGCCGGCCGCGCCGCACTGCTGCTCGCCGACGGATCCGGGACAGCCGCGAAAGCCCCGGAGGGAGAACTGCCCGCGGGGGCCCGCTGGGCCGCCGGACTCGTCAGCCCGGCCGGCGGCTCCGACGGCGGCACCGGCCTGCCGCTGGGACAGTTGCTCGAAGGCACCGCTGTCGTCGAGGACCTCGACGCCGCGGCCCGGCTCATAGCCGCCCGGCCGGAACTGACTGCGGTGACCCGCACCGGGGACGTGTTCACTGCACTGAGCGTCAGCGGCGGCTCCGCCACGGCGCCGTCGCTGCTGGAAGTCCAGGCCGCCGTCGACGACGCCGCCGCCCGGCTCGCCGGCGTGGCGGCCGGGCTGGAACGCAACCGCTTCGCCCTGGCCGCCGCCGAATCCCGCCGCGCCGCCGCCCAGGACCGCGCCGACGCCGCCCTTGAAAAGCTGCACGACTCGGACGCCCGGCTGGCCGCCGTGGCCGAACGGCTGGGCCACCTGAACTCGGTGCTGCGCAGCGCCGTCGGGGAAAGCGAACGCCTCGCCGCGTCGCTGGCCCGGGCGGAGGCGAACATCCAGGCGGAGCAGGAGTCGCTGGAAGCTGTCGCCGCCCGGCTGGCCGCGGCCCAGGAGGCACCCACCGAGGACGAGCCCTCGCCGGAACACCGCGATGCCCTCGCCCTCGCGGCGTCCGCGGCCCGCGCGGCTGAAATGGAGGCCCGCCTCACGCTGCGCAGCGCGGAGGAGCAACTGACCGCCCTCCGCAACCGGGCCGCGTCGCTGGAACGGGCCGCCGCCACCGAACGCCGCGCCCGCGAGGAGGCCGCCGAACGGGCCCGCCGCCGCCGGCTCCAGGCCGGCCGCGCCGCAGCCGTGGCCGCAGCCGTCGGGCGAGTGATCGGCTTCATCGACGTGTCGGTGGAACTGGCCCGCCGCGAACGCGACCGCGCCGAGGAGCGCCGCGAGCATATGGAGCGTGAACTGTCCGCGGTCCGCGCCGGCAACGACGCCCTCGCCCGTGAACTGGCTGAGCTGACCGACTCTGTGCACCGGGACGAACTGGCCCGCGCGCAGCAGCGCCTGCGGATCGAAGCCCTTGAGCTGCGCAGCGTCGAGGAACTCGGACTGACCGCGGACCAGCTGGTCGCCGACTTCGGCCCCGACCAGCCCGTACCGCTGCCGGCCGGCGAGTCGGCGGACAAGTGGGCGGCCCTCCGCGCCCCCGTGGACGAGGACGGACACGAGATCGTCGACGGCAAACCCTTCGTCCGCGAGGAGCAGGAAAAGCGGCTCCGCAAGGCCGAACGCGACCTCTCCGCCCTGGGCCGGGTCAACCCGCTCGCGCTGGAGGAGTTCGCGGCCCTCGAGGAGCGCCACCAGTTCCTGAGCACGCAGCTGGAGGACCTCAAGTCCAGCCGCAAGGACCTGCTGGACATCATCAAGGAAGTCGACGAACGCGTGCAGAAGGTCTTCGCCGAGGCCTTCGAGGACACCGCGGCGCAGTTCGTCCGCGTCTTCGCCCGGCTATTCCCGGGCGGCGAAGGCCGGCTGGTGCTGACCGACCCCTCGGACATGCTCACCACCGGCATCGAGGTGGAGGCGCGCCCCGCCGGCAAGAAGATCAAGCGGCTTTCCCTGCTGTCCGGCGGTGAACGGTCGCTGACGGCGGTGGCCCTGCTGGTGGCGATCTTCAAGGCCCGGCCCTCGCCGTTCTACGTCATGGACGAGGTGGAGGCCGCCCTGGACGACACCAACCTGGGCCGCCTGATCACCATCTTCGAGGAACTGCGCGAGTCCAGCCAGCTGATCGTCATCACGCACCAGAAACGCACCATGGAGGTCGCGGACGCACTCTACGGCGTCACGATGCGCGGCGACGGCGTCTCCACCGTGATCAGCCAGCGGCTGGGGGCCGAGGTCTGAGGTCCGGGCGCCTGAAGGCCTGCTCCGGACGGAGCCGGGGCTGCAACCGGGGCGTTTGGGGTTTGTGAGAAGCTAGGGGAGTGAACGACATCCTCCCCATCATCCTGCCCATCCTCGTTGCCCTGGTGGTCCTCGGTGCGCTGATTCCGGTGCTCATGAAGACCCGGAAGAACATCACCAACTACCCGTCGCAGCGCGACGCGAACGACCCCGTGCAGGGTACCGGCGGCGGCACGCTGCTGGAGGACCGTCCCGCTCCGCCCCGCGGGGCCACGGCGCCGGACGCCGTCGACCTCGAAGGCCTCGAAACCGTCGAGGTGCCGGACAACGTCGCGGGTCTCGAGACCGTTCCGGTCGAGACCCCGCTGCCGGTGGCAGGCCGCCTGACCCGGCTGCGCGAACGCCTGGTCAAGTCCAACAACATCCTCGGCAAGGGCCTGCTCGCCCTGCTCTCCGCGGACAAAATCGACGAAAACGTCTGGGACGAGGTCGAGGAGACCCTGCTGCTGGCGGACCTCGGTACGGAACCGACGATGCAGCTCGTGGACGCCCTCCGCGAACGTGTCAAGGTGCTCGGTACCCGTTCGCCCGAGCAGGTCAAGGCCCTGCTGCGCGAGGAACTCATCAAGCTCGTGGACCCCACGATGGACCGCAGCCTGAACGTCGAGCGGCACGCGGACAAGCCCGCCGTGATGATGGTGGTCGGCGTCAACGGCGTGGGTAAGACCACCACGGTCGGCAAGCTCGCCCGCGTGCTTGTTGCCGAGGACAAGGACGTGCTGCTTGGTGCCGCCGACACCTTCCGTGCCGCCGCGGCTGAGCAGCTCGCCACCTGGGGCCAGCGCGTCGGCGTCCCCACGGTCAAGTCCGACATCGACGGGGCGGACCCGGCGTCCGTCGCCTACGAGGCGGTCAAAGCCGGCATCGACCAGGAAGTCGACGTCGTCATGATCGACACCGCGGGCCGGCTGCAGAACAAGGTCGGCCTGATGGACGAGCTCGGCAAGGTCAAGCGCGTGATCGAAAAGCTCGCAGAGGTGGACGAGGTGCTCCTGGTCCTGGACGCGACCACCGGCCAGAACGGACTGAACCAGGCCCGCGTCTTCGCCGAGGTCGTGAACATCACCGGCATCGTGCTGACCAAGCTGGACGGCACGGCCAAGGGCGGCATCGTCGTCGCGATCCAGAAGTCGCTCGGGGTGCCGGTCAAACTGATCGGCCTCGGCGAGGGCGCGGACGACCTGGCGCCCTTCGACGCCGAAAGCTTCGTGGACGCGCTGCTGAACTAGCAACTCAGCAGTCCAACTAGCTCGCACTTGTTGTCGTTTTCAGCGCTCAAAACGACAACTGGTGCGAGCTAGTTTGGGTTAATCCGTAGCGTCCGGTCAGTAGCTGAAGTTCAGCACCGTGACGGTGCCGGCCGTCAGCTTTAACTTCTGCGTAGCCGAGCCGTAGGCGAAGCCCGGCACCGTCAGACGCTTGGCGGCCGGGACCGGCGAATCCTTGGCCCCGTCGATCACCGTGCTGTCCTGCGCGTTCAAGCGGGGCCCGCTGAGCTGTGTCATGGTTCCGCGTCGGGCACGGCCGGGCAGCTTCAGCGAAACTTCGGTCTGGCCGTACTTCGCGGGGTCGTTTTCGTTGACGATGACCACAGTGGTGCTTCCGTCCGCGTTGCGCAGTGCATAACTGTTGGTCAAGCCTCCGCCCTTGCTCCCGAGTTGCAGGAACTTCCCTGGCGCCAGGTCAGCGACCATCGCCATCCCGAAGTAGTTCGCGCGAGGGACCATCTGGCCGTTGGGCTTGAGGTAGGTTCCGCCGCTGCACAAAACGGACATGGGAGGCCCACCCTTGCAGGTCGACAGGGAACTGTGGAAGCCCAGCCGGGTGACGCCCAGGCGGGCGGCATTGAGCGCGTAGTCCGCGGCCCACAGCGCCGCCGCATGCGTCTTGGTGGTCTGGTTGGACCCTGGGCAGGCTGACATGCCCGTCTCCGCGAGCCAGGTCTCTATTCGGGCGGCTTTGGCCACCTTAAGGGCACTCTCCTGGTAAGTTGCGGCGCGCTGGCGGTTGAGCCGTCCCAGAAGGTTGGAGATTGTGGGGAAGTCCGGAGACTTCGTGTCCTTGCAGCTGGAGAGCCGGTAGTTGTGGAAAGACAGGACTTTCTTCTGCGGCAGCTTGGCGTCGACAAAGGGCTTCCACCATTTCTGGTCGTAGACGCCGGGCCCCGAAATGGTGACGCCGGGGGCGACCGCATGTATGGCTTTTGCATAGGCTTTGAGCTGAGCGACGTACTGCTCGACGCCGTAGCTGGCCGGCCGCAGTTTCGTGGCGGCAAACCCGTTCGGTTCGTTCCCGACGGTAAAGCTCAGCAGCCGCGGGCCGAAGATCCGGGACGCGTTCTTGATCATGTCCGCTGCCCGCCGGGGGTTGTAGTGTCCCAGGTCCACCGTGAGGCTGATCCTGGCATTGGTCGCATTCAGGAGGGCCGCCACCCGCTGCAGGTCGGCCGGCGTGACTACCTTGGCCGGGTGGGCTTTGTCTCCTTTGTAGTTCTTTGGCAGTGCTTCGCCTGAGGACGTCCAGAAGAATCGACGGTCAACGGAGTTACCTCCAAACCGCAGGACGGTGCCGTCCGAGCCTTTGAGGAGCTTCACCATCGAGGCATTCTCCGCGCCCAAAGCGGGATCCGCGAGGTCGGTCGCTTCCAGGGAAATTCCGACGGTGCCCTTGTTCAGCCTCGTTCCGACCGGCGCGTCCGTTACCGCCAGCGTCAGCGGAGCCACTTTCATCAAGGGGGAGCCCGGCGGGGGCGGGATCTGCTTGTAGAAGGTGGCGTCTGTGCTCTTGTCCTTCTGAGCAGGCTGCCGAGGGCTGTCCCGGGGCGTGGGTTCGGCCTTTTCCGACGTCGCATTGGGTTCCGATGTCGCACTGGGGTTCGACGACACGGTGGGCATGCCGGCAACGAGCGCGACGGCGGCAAGGACCGCAATTGTCGCGAGGAGGCGTGTGATTTTTCGGGAAGGGCGGCGTCTGCGGGAGACTGGTTCCGCATCGAGTGCCGGGTGGTCGGTCCGGGGCATCTCGGCTAGCCCCGGGCGGGGGTGCGCTGGAAGGTCTCCCGGGCCAGCAGCCAGCCCGCGGCCGCCGCGAGCAGCACCCCGCCGGTCACGCCGAACGCCCAGCCGTAGCCCAGCCGGTCCGCCAGCAGCCCCGCGATCACGGGCCCCACGATCGCGCCGCTGTCCGCGGTCATCTGGAACACGGCAAGCACCCGGCCGCCGGAGCGCTCGTTGCCCACGACGTCGGCAATCGCCGCCTGCTGCGCGGGCCCGAGCAGGCCGGACCCGATGCCGGCGACGGTCGAGGCCAGCAGGAACCAGGGCAGCTCGTGAGTGAAGCCGATGGCGGCGGTGGCGAGGCCGGTGACGACGAGCCCGGCGAGCATCATCGGCTTCCGGCCCAGATTGTCCGCGAGCCGCCCGGAAAAGGTCAGCGCCGCGGCGTTGCCGGCGGCGAACACGGCCAGCGCCCAGCCCGCGGACGAGGACCCCGCTCCGAGCGCCGCGACGGCGAAAAGCGGCACGGTGGCCATCCGGACGCCGAAGGTGGCCCAGCCGTTGGCGAAGCTGGAGGCCAGCCCGGCCCGGTAGGCGCTGTCCCTCAGCGCTTCCCGGAGCAGCATGGCCGGGGCCGCCGCACCCGCCTCACGGGAACCTGCCGGGACATGGCTGAGCTGGGTCTGCACGACGGCGGCGGCGAGCACCAGCGCGGCCGCGTAGGCCAGGAACGGCACCCGAAGTCCGAAGCTGGCCAGCAGCCCGCCGACGATCGGGCCGCACACGTTGCCGATCAGGAAGGCCGAGGCGTAGGCACCCGAGACGCGCCCCCGGCTTTCCGGGGGCGCCAGCCGCACCACGAGGGCCATCGACGCCACCGTGAACATCACCGATCCCACGCCGCCCAGTCCGCGGAAGACCAGCAGTTGCCAGTAGTCCTGGGCGAAGGCGCAGGCCGCCGTGGACGCCGCCACGATCAGCAGCCCGGCCACGTACACCGGCCGTTCGCCCAGCCGCACGATCAGCGCCCCGCCGGCCGGAGCGAAGACGAGCCGCATGAACGCGAAGATACTGACAATCACGGCCGCCGCTGTGGCGCCGACGTCGAAAGTGGTGGCGAACTGGGGGAGCACCGGCGCGACGAGGCCAAAGCCCAGCGCGATGAGGAAGGCGGCAACCAGCATCACCTTGATGTCCCGGGGCAGGCGGGGGCCGCCGGGGCGGCGGAGTCCGGCAGGGGGCCGGATTCCGTTGGCGGAACGGGACGCTTTGCTCATGGTGCTGCTTTCGGTGCTGCTTCTGATGCCCAAGGGCAGGCAGGGGCGTGATGGAACGCGTGAAACATAACCGTAACAAGCGCGAGACGCACCATTTACTTCCGGGAGGTTCTTGTAACAACCCGGCAATGTAAATCCTCAGCCGGTGAAACACGGCAACTGCAAACTTTTCTTAGAACGCAAAAATGCGTTGGACTGGCGGACAAGTCCGCACCTAAGAGCAAGAGAGGACGCAGACCATGGAACTCACCGCAGGTCTCGTTTGGCTCCTGGTCGCATCAGCCCTCGTGCTGTTCATGACCCCGGGCCTGGCATTCTTCTATGGCGGCATGACACGCGCCAAGTCGGCTTTGAACATGATGATGATGAGCTTCGTTGCCATTGGAACCGTTGGCATCATGTGGGTCCTGTGGGGCGCTTCGATGGCTACGAGCAACACCGACAACTTCTTCCAGATCTTCGCTAACCCTTTCAGCCACTTCGGGTTGCACAACTTCACGGAGCCGGCGGACCTGCTCAAGGTGGGCTACGCGGCGACCTTCGCCATCATCACGGTGGCACTGATCTCCGGCGCGGTCGCTGACCGGGCCAAGTTCTCCGCATGGGTCATCTTCACCCCCATCTGGGCCACCCTCGTCTACGCGCCGCTGGCCTTCATGGTCTGGGGCGGGGGCCTCTTCTCCAAGGACGGCTGGTTCGGCCAGACTTTTGCCCCGGTGATCGACTTCGCCGGCGGAACCGTGGTGCACATCAACGCCGGCGTCGCCGGGCTCATCCTGGTTCTGATCATTGGCAACCGCAAGGGCTTCGGCAAGGACCCGAACCACCGCCCCCACAATGTCCCGTTCGTCATGCTGGGCGCCGCAATCCTTTGGTTCGGCTGGTTCGGCTTCAACGCCGGTGCCGCCGCCACGGTTGAGCAGGCCGGCCTGATCTGGATCAACACCCTCGCTGCTCCGGCCGCCGCGATGCTCGGCTGGCTCGCTGTCGAACGCTTCCGCGACGGCCACCCGACCTCCCTGGGCGCCGCTTCCGGTGTGGTGGCCGGCCTGGTCGCGATCACCCCGGCCTGCGCCAACGTCTCCCCGCTCGGCGCGATCGCCCTGGGCGTCGTCGCCGGTGTGGCCTCGGCCCTCGCCGTCGGCCTGAAGTTCAAGTTCGGCTACGACGACTCGCTCGACGTCGTCGGCGTGCACCTGGTTTCGGGTGTCGTCGGCACCGTGGCGATCGGCTTCCTGGCCACCCCGGCCCAGGGCACCGCGGGTCTGTTCTACGGCGGCGGCACGACGCAGCTCGTGGCGCAGGTTCTCGCAGCGCTGCTCGCCGTAGCCTTCACCGCAATCATGACCTTCATCATCGCCTTCCCGATCCACAAGCTGATGGGCTTCCGGGTGTCCCAGGAGCAGGAAGTCGTGGGTGTGGACCTGAGCCTGCACGCCGAGACTGCCTACGAGTTCGGCGTCGGCGGCCACGGCGGAAGCTTCCAGCCGCTGCACGAACTGATCACCGGCAAGTCGCTGGGCGACAGTGCTGAAGTACCGGCAGCCGAGGCCGTGGACGTCAAGTCGAACGGCAAGAAGTCCGCAGCTGGCAAGGAAAGCGTGGAAGCATGAAACTGATTACCGCAATCGTCCGTCCGGAAAAGCTCGACACCATCAGGGAAGGCCTGGAGGCCTACGGCGTGCAGGGCCTCACGGTCAGCGCGGCCAGCGGCTACGGCCGGCAGCGCGGCTACACCGAGGTGTACCGCGGCGCCGAGTACAACGTGGACCTGCTGCCCAAGATCCGGGTCGAGGTCCTGGCCACCGACGAACAGGCGGACGACATCCTGGACGTCATCATCGCCAGCTCGAACACCGGCCGGGCCGGCGACGGGAAGGTCTGGACGATGGACGTGTTCGAGGCGGTCCGCGTCCGAACCGGTGAACGCGGCGCGGCAGCCATCTAGGCTGCAGCCCTCCAGCCGCTGCCGCGCGAGCGGACCGCGATCGGGGGTTGCGACGGCGGGCCGGGCACCTGGAAAGGTGCCCGGCCCGCATTTTTTGTTGCGTGCGTTGGGGCCGCTAGCGCCTGCGGGAGCGCCCGACGTCGGGCGCCGCCTGCCTTACGACGGCCAGCCCTCCGGACCGGGCGTGCCGGCGGCATATTCCTCCAGCGGGACGCTGTCCCGGGCCCAGGCCTTGAGCACGGGTTCGAGGATGCGCCAGCAGTCTTCCGCGGTGTCACCGCGCACGGACAGCAGCGGGTCGCCGGTGAGCACCCCTTCAAGCACTTCACCGTAGGGGAGCAGCTCGGAGGCGCTGAGTTCCGCCTTCAGGGTGGCCCGGTCCAGGCTGAGCACGTTGCCGGGGCCGTTCACGTCGACGTCGAACTGCAGCGTGTCCGGGCCGAAGCCGATGCGCAGCTGGTTGGGGGAGTCCACCCCGGTGAAGCCCTTGGGCAGGTGCGGCACCGGCCGGAACGTGACCACGGCTTCCTTGCGCATGGCGCCCAGCGCCTTGCCTGAGCGGAGGATGAACGGCACGCCCTGCCAGCGCCAGTTGTCGATGTCCACCTGCACCTCGGCAAGGGTCTCGGTGTTGCGGGACGCGTCCACGCCCTCTTCCTTGGCGTAGTCCGGGACCTTCCGGCCGTCGATGGAGCCTGCCGTGTACCGGGCGCGGCGGGTGTTCTTGGCGTACGGCGCCTTGATGCTGCTGGCCCGCAGGAGCGTGGCGACGGCGTCGCGCAGGTCCCGCTCGTCCACCGAGGCGGGCGGTTCTATTGCCATCAGGGCCATGATTTGCAGCAGGTGGCTCTGGATCATGTCGCGCAGGGCGCCGGCGCCGTCGTAGTAGCGGGCCCGGCCTTCCAGCGCGAGGTCCTCATCGAAGATGATCTCCACCTTCTCGACGTAGCCCCGGTTCCACACCGGCTCCAGGAAGGTGTTCGCAAAGCGCAGGCCCAGGATGTTCAGTACCGTGGCCTTGCCCAGAAAGTGATCCACCCGGTGGATGTGGTCCTCCGGGACCAGTGCAGCCAGGGTCTTGTTCAGGTCCCGTGCCGATTCTTCGCTGGACCCGAACGGCTTCTCCATCACCAGCCGGGTCCCGGCGGGGACCTGCTCCGGGGTCAGGGCTTCGCAGGCCAGCTGGCTGATCTTCGGCGGCAGGGCGAAATAGACAGCCACCGGTCCTTCCAGCGTGGCCAAGAGGCTGGCCAGCTGCCCTTCGGCGGTGACGTCCAGCTGGTGGTAGCTGGTGCTTTCGCGGATCCGTTTCAGCTCCCGCTTGCCGCTGGAGTCGGCCTGGGAGTTGGCGTCGGCGAAGGAGGTCTCAAGGCGTTCCAGCCACTGTTCCGAAGTCCAGTCGTCCGAGCCCGCGCCCACCAGGGTGAGGCCGGATGCGTGGCCCCTCGCCACCAGCCGGGCCAGCCCCGGCAGCAGCAGCCTGCCGGTAAGGTCGCCCGAGGCGCCGAGGATGAGCAGGGTTTTTACTGTTGGTTGACTGGTCACCTAAGCCAGCATGCCATCTTGAAGGCGGGTCTTGGTACCCTAGATAGTCGAGTCCCGTTGTCGAGGCAGTTCGTTCCGGCGAAACAGTCACGACTCTGGCGTGCCGCACTGGCCGCCAGCTGTAGATCCACTGAAAGAAGTGCACGGCGCGTGTTCAATTCACTCTCTGACCGGTTGACAGCAACCTTCAAGAACCTCCGTGGCAAGGGCCGCCTCACCGAGGCGGACGTTGACGCCACGGTCCGCGAGATCCGGCGTGCCCTGCTGGACGCCGACGTTGCCGTCCCGGTGGTCAGGGAGTTCACCGCCCGCGTGCGCGAGCGGGCCCTCGGCGTCGAGGTCTCCGGTGCGCTGAACCCGAGCCAGCAGATCGTGAAGATCGTCAACGAGGAACTCGTCGAGATCCTCGGCGGCGAGACCCGCCGGATCCGGCTGGCCAAGACCGGGCCGACCATCATCATGCTCGCCGGCCTCCAGGGTGCCGGTAAGACCACCCTCGCCGGCAAGCTTTCCAAGTTCCTCAAGGCGCAGGGCCACAGCCCCATGCTGGTCGCCTGCGACCTGCAGCGCCCCAATGCCGTGACGCAGCTGCAGGTTGTCGGCCAGCGCGCCGGCGTTCCCGTCTTTGCCCCGCACCCGGGGGCCACCTCCTCCGAGCTGGACCACCCTGCCGGTGACCCGGTCGCCGTCGCCCGTGCCGGCGTCGAGGAAGCCAAGCGCACGCTGCACGACGTCGTGATCGTGGACACTGCCGGCCGGCTTGGCGTCGACGCCGAAATGATGGAACAGGCCCGCCAGATCCGCCGGGCCATCGTCCCCAACGAAGTCCTGTTCGTGATCGACTCGATGATCGGCCAGGACGCCGTCAACACGGCGATGGCCTTCGATGAAGGCGTCAACTTCACCGGCATCGTGCTCTCCAAGCTCGACGGCGACGCCCGCGGCGGTGCCGCGCTGTCCGTCGCGTCGGTCACCGGGAAGCCGGTCATGTTTGCGTCCACCGGCGAAGGCCTGGACGACTTCGAGCTCTTCCACCCGGACCGGATGGCCTCGCGCATCCTCGACATGGGCGACGTGCTCACCCTGATCGAACAGGCCGAGAAGTCCTGGGACAAGGACGAAGCGGCCCGGATGGCGAAGAAGTTCGCCGACCAGGAAGACTTCACCCTCGAGGACTTCCTCGCCCAGATGCAGCAGATCCGCAACATGGGCTCGATGAAGAAAATGCTCATGATGATGCCGGGCGCGCAGAACATCCGGCAGCAGCTGGAGCAGTTCGACGAGCGTGAGATTGACCGGGTCGAGGCGGTTGTCCGGTCCATGACCCCGCACGAGCGGGTGGCCCCGAAGATCATCAACGGCTCCCGCCGCGCCCGCATCGCCCGCGGTTCCGGCGTGCACGTCTCCGAGGTCAACGGCCTGCTGGAACGCTTCGCGCAGGCACAGAAGATGATGAAGAAGATGGCCGCCGGCGGAGGTATGCCGGGGATGCCGGGGATGCCCGGCATGGGCGGCGGCGGAGCCCGCAAGGGGGCCAAGAACGCACCGAAGAAGAAGGCCCGCTCCGGCAACCCGGCCAAGGCCGCTCAGGAGCTCAAGGACGCGGAGGCACGGCGCGCCGCTGGCCCCAAGGCTGTGCCCACCGGTGCGGCCTTCGGCCAGCAGGGCGGGGAATTCGACCCGTCCCAGCTGAACCTGCCCAAGGGTTTCGACAAGTTCCTCGGCGGCAGCAAGTAGCGGAAGCCACCTTGGCGCCGGCCGCATCTCGGTGGCCAGGATGCCGGCGTGCAGGATGTCGTCGGCTTCGATGACGGACCGGTGCCATAGGCTTAGGGCATGTTCAAGCAGCGCGTAGTTTTCGTCCACGGGGCCGGCAGTTTTGGCGCCGCGGCGTGGCCGAAGCAGCACGGCATGGCGCTGAGCTACGACGCCTTGTTCCTGCGGCGGCACGGCTTTGACGCCGTCGCCGAGCCGCAGGAGACGGACTTCGCCGCCGACGCCGCAATTGTGCTGCGGGCCCTGGCCGACGACGGCCGCGGCGCTGCCGGCGGCCACGTGGTGGCCCATTCGCAGGGTGCGATCGCGGCGATGATGGCGGCCGTCGAACGCCCCGACCTGGTGCAGTCGCTGACCCTGGTGGAGCCGGCCTGCCTGTCCTTGACCGCGGAGCTCCCGGCCAGCGCTGCGCACCGGGCGCTCATGCAGCCGCTCTTCGACGTCCGGCACAGCCTCAGCGACGACGACTTCCAGCGGGAATTCGTCCGCCGTGCCTTCGCCGCCGGCGCCCCGGGAGCCATGACGCCGGAGGCCCTCCGGGCGGCGCGCCGGCTGCGGCTGCAGGCACCGCCGTGGGAAGCGCCGCTGCACATCGTTCCCGGCGTGCCCACCCTGGTCCTTACCGGTGGCTGGGAGCCGCTCTACGAGGAAATCGCCGGCTACCTGAGGGAGACGGGCGCCCTGCACCGCACCGCACCCGGAGGGCACCGGCCGCAGGACTCAAAAGAGGGCGACCGCGCCATCCGCACGTTCATCGCCGACGTCAACCGCAGCCGGCACGCCCACGCCTCGTAGGAGTGGCCGGCCGGACGCCTACCCCGCAGGGCAGGCGCCCGGCCGCGGCCTAGGGCTGTGCCTGTGCCTAGGCCTGTACCGCTGACTGTGCGCCCACGGTGGGCTCGGGCAGGTAGACCTTGCCTCCGGCCGCCAGAAATTCGTCGCTTTTCCTCCGCATTCCGTCCGCCAGCTGTGCCAAGGCTGCCCGGGAATCCGCCGAACCGTACTCGTCCCGGATGTCCTGGCTGATCCGCATGGAGCAGAACTTCGGCCCGCACATCGAACAGAAATGGGCTGTCTTAGCCGGCTCCGCCGGCAAAGTCTCGTCGTGGAATGCCTCAGCCGTCACCGGGTCCAGGGACAGCGCGAACTGGTCCCGCCAACGGAATTCAAACCGGGCCTTGGATAGGGCATCGTCGCGTTCGTGCGCTCCGGGGTGGCCCTTGGCAAGATCGGCGGCGTGGGCGGCGATCTTGTAGGTGATCACGCCGGTCTTCACGTCGTCCTTGTTGGGCAGGCCGAGGTGCTCCTTCGGCGTGACGTAGCACAGCATGGCGGTCCCGTAGCGGGCGATCTCGGTGGCGCCGATCGCCGAGGTGATGTGGTCATAGCCCGGTGCGATATCCGTGACCAGCGGCCCCAGCGTGTAGAAGGGCGCGCCCTTGCAGAGTTCCTGCTGGCGCTCCACGTTTTCCCGGACGAGGTGGAACGGCACGTGTCCCGGGCCCTCCACCATGACCTGGACATCGAAGTCCCAGGCCCGTTGCGTGAGCTCCGCCAGGGTGTCCAGTTCGGCGAACTGGGCAGCGTCGTTGGCGTCCGCCGTCGACCCCGGCCGCAGGCCGTCGCCGAGTGAGAAGGCGACGTCGTAGCGGGCGAAAATTTCGCACAACTCGTCGAAATGCGTGTAGAGAAAGTTCTCCTGGTGGTGTGCGAGGCACCACCCAGCCATGATGGAACCTCCGCGGGACACGATGCCGGTGACCCGGTTGGCGGTCAACGGGACGTACCGCAGCAGCACCCCGGCGTGGATCGTCATGTAGTCGACGCCCTGCTCGCACTGTTCGATCACCGTGTCACGGAAGATCTCCCAGGTCAGGGCGTTTGCTTCGCCGTTCACCTTCTCCAGTGCCTGATAGATCGGGACGGTGCCGATGGGGACGGGCGAGTTGCGGATGATCCATTCGCGGGTCGTATGGATGTCGTCCCCGGTCGAAAGGTCCATCACCGTGTCCGCCCCCCATTGCGTGGCCCATTGGAGCTTGTCGACCTCCTCGGCGATGGAACTGCTTACCGCGGAGTTGCCGATGTTCGCGTTGATCTTCACCAGGAACGCCTTCCCGATGATCATCGGCTCGGACTCCGGGTGGTTGATGTTGCTTGGGATGATGGCCCGGCCGGCGGCGACTTCGCCGCGGACAAGCTCGACGTCGCAGTTCTCCCGCAGCGCGACGAAACGCATCTCCGGTGTCACGATGCCGTGCCGCGCATAATGCATCTGGGTAACCGTTCGGCCTTCGACGGCGCGACGCGGCTCGGGCGGTGCGCCCCGCCATTCAGCCGAGGCGGCGCCGCGCCTGACCGCGGACTTGCCGTCGTCGAGCAGAGTGCGTTCCCGGCCGCTGTACGGCTCCGTGTCCGCGCGCCCGGCGATCCAGTCACGGCGGAAAGCGGCGAGTCCCACCACCGGGTCGCTGCCCGGGCCCGCGGTGCGGTAGACCCGGAACGGAGGATTCCCGACGCCGCCAGGGGACGGTGCCAGGGCGATTTCGGTTACCGGGACGCGGATCCCGCCGTCCTCGACGTACGCGAGGGCATGCGACTTCAGGGACTGCGTCACGGTAGCTGCTGCGGCGCTGTTCCCATTCTGGGCAGGGCTCTGCTGTGGATTTGTTGCGCTCAAAGAGATACTCACTTCCTTCGCCGGCATTACCCGGACAGGTTCAACGGTCGCAGGCTGCGTCAGCCCGATCTCAGCCCCTGCAAGGGCACCCGTGTGGTCGTAGACGAAGCTACCACAGCCCGACGGGAAGCCGTCGAGGGGCTGGGGGGCTGGGCGGGCTTGGCCCGCGGATCGCGATGCGGATTAGGCTTTAGGCCATGAGCGGCATCATCGAGTTCAGCGGCCCGGTCCTCACCGGAGCCGACCAAGAGCGGCGCGGGCTGTGGGCCGTGGACGGCCGCCTGACCTTCCGGCGCCCCGCGGCCGCGCCGGACCTGGTCCTGGACGGTTGGGTGATCCCCGGGCTGGTCGATGCGCACTGCCATATCGGGCTCGGACCCGGCGGGGATGTTCCCGAGGACGTTGCCGAGCGGCAGGCCCTGACCGATCGCGACGCCGGTACCCTGCTGGTCCGCGACGCCGGCGCCGTTCATGACACCCGCTGGATCCAGCAACGGCGCGAGCTGCCACGCATTCTCCGCGCCGGGCGGCACATCGCCAGGACGCGGCGGTACCTGCGGGGCTTCGCCGTCGAGGTGGAACCCGAGGACCTCGTGGAGGCCGTACGCAAGCAGGCCCGCGCGGGGGACGGCTGGGTCAAGCTGGTGGGGGACTGGATCGACCGCGACGCCGGCGACCTCGCTACGAGTTTCCCGGCCCGGAGCGTCAGGGACGCGGTCCGGGCCGCCCACGACGAAGGCGCCCGCGTCACGGCGCACTGCTTCGCGGAGGACACCCTCGATGACATGCTCGACGCCGGCATCGACTGCATCGAACACGGAACCGGGCTGCTTCCCCGGCACTTGCCGCGCTTCGTCGAACAGGGTGTCCCGATTGTCCCCACCCTGATCAACATCGCCACTTTCCCGGACATCGCGGCCCAGGCCAAGGCAAAGTTCCCCCGCTACGCGGCGCACATGCTGGGGCTCTGGGAACGCCGCGCCGAACGGATCCTCGAGGCGTATGAGGCCGGGGTCCCCATCTACGCCGGGACGGACGCGGGGAGTGTGATCAAGCACGGGCGCATCGTCGACGAACTTGAGGCCCTGCACGGCGCCGGGCTCCCCGCCGGCGCCGCCCTCGACGCAGGGGCCTGGGCCGCCCGCGACTGGCTCGGAGCCGACGCGATCACAGAAGGTGCCAGTGCCGACGTCCTGGTCTGCGCCGAGGATCCGCGCGGGAATCTCGGCACCCTGCGCGAGCTCAGGGGCATCGTGCTCCGCGGCGAACTGGTACAGGGGAGCATCCCCGGCCATTAGGAATAAATTGAAGCTTCAAGTAATTTAACTCTACGAGGGTCGCCGAAGGTCGGGGGCCACAGAACCACCGGAGCGTTTCAATGACCGTAGAAGCCAGCACCCAGGATCTCCTTCCTGCCGAACTCACCATGGGCACCGTGATGCTCAAGGTCGGCGACATGAAGCTGATGACGGACTACTACCAGCGCGCCCTCGGCCTCGACATCGTTGCCGAGCAGGACGGCGGGCTCTACCTCGGACGCAAGCTCAAGCCGCTGGTCCACCTGGCACCGGCACCCGGGCTGAACCTGCCCTCCCGCGGCGAAGCCGGCCTCTTCCACACCGCCCTTCTCTTTGAGGACCAGCCCTCGCTGGCCGCCACCGTCGCGTCCGCCGCGCAGTATGAGCCGCAATCCTTCACCGGCAGCGCCGACCACCTTGTCAGCGAGGCCTTCTACTTCAATGACCCGGAGGGCAACGGTATCGAGCTCTACTGGGACCGCCCCCGCGAAGCCTGGTCCTGGGACGGCAAGAACGTCGTGATGGACAGCCTGGCCCTGCCGCCGCAGCGCTACCTCGAGCAGCACCTCACCGAGGCGTCGCTCGCCGGGCAGCGCGAGGCCGACGCCGGCGTCGGGCACGTCCACCTGCAGGTCGGCGACGTGCAGTCCGCGCACGACTTCTACGTCGGCACCCTCGGCTTTGAGAAGACCGCGGGCTGGCACGGCCAGGCGCTCTTCGTCTCAGCCGGCGGCTACCACCACCACATGGCCATGAACGTTTGGAACAGCCGCGGCGCCGGCCCCCGCCGTGACACCCTCGGCCTCGGCGAAGTGCTGGTTGAAGTACCGTCCGGCGACGACGTCGGCGCCCTCGCCGACCGCCTCAAGACCGCGGGCGTCCAGTCGCACCACACCGGAGCCGAGCTGCGCTTCGAGGATCCGTGGCGCAACAGCATCCGCGTCGCCGTCCGCTGATCATCCGGACATGCCCAGCCTGCAGCGCCAGCGTTGGACATGTCCAATCCTCGAAGCCCACTCCGGGCATGTCCAACTTTCGACGGCAGGGTCCGCGGACATGTCCTGTGTGCGCGTCGGGGAATGGACATAGTGGGATTATGTCCATTGCTCGCGGCCAGGGGTGGGCATTTCCGCTGGCGGGAGTGCGCGAGGCAGGGCGCGGCATGGGGTCGCCCGGTCATGTCCGTCCGCCGATCGGGACGCCGGGCATGTCCATCCGCCGCGGCCAGGGATGGACATAGTGGGATTATGTCCATTGCTCGCGGCCGGGGCAGGGCATGTCCGGTCCGGGCGCGGCCGGGCTGGAGCGGATAGGCTGAAAGCGACGCCAAAAACGCGGCCAGCGCCGCCAACCCTCATCAGGAGCACTTCCTTGGGATTTACTGAAATCTTCGTCGCCACCCATGACGCCGCCCTCAAGCGTGCAGCGGCCCTCGACGGCGGCGCCGCGGTCGCCCCCGGCGCGGTCCGGATTCCGGACACCAGCGACTTCGAAGTCGAACGCCTGGGTGACCTGGCCGGGACTGCCGTGCATGCCGCCGGGGCCGACTATGAGCTGGCCATGGTGGACGTGGCCAGCGACTCCCTGCTGGGCGTGCCGGCCGCCATGGTCCGTGCCCTGGCCGAGTTGCTCAGCTACGAGACCGAGGGCGAGGGTGATGTCCTCGCGGACGTCGCCGAAGGCTGGGCCGCGGAGGAGGACATGCCCTTCGGTGCCGACCAGGCCGCCCGCTATGTCCGCCAGCTCGCCGAACTCGCTGCCGGCGTCGACCCCGCCACCAAGGCCGGGCTCTACGTCTGGACCTCCTGACGCGCCCAAGCCGACGGCTCGAAAAAGTGCCCGGACACGCAGCCCTAGGGTGTCAAGTCGAAATCCGCGCGGTGATCTGGCACAATGAACAGGTACTCGATCTGCGTGGCCCCTCTCTCCGCGTCCGGATCTTGTCCTTTTAGAACCCCCTAGTACGGCCCGCCCCACGGGTGCAGAACGCCGGGCTCGACCCCGTTTCAGAAACAGGAGTGACCACAAAAGTGGCCGTAAAGATTCGCCTTAAGCGCTTCGGCAAGATGCGCGCACCGTACTACCGCATCGTCGTCATGGACGCACGCTCCAAGCGTGATGGCCGTGCCATCGAAGAGATCGGCAAGTACCACCCGACCGAAGAGCCCTCGTACATCGAGGTCGACACGGACCGTGCCCAGTACTGGCTCGGCGTCGGCGCACAGCCGTCCGAGCAGGTTGCCGCGATCCTGAAGATCACCGGTGACTGGCAGAAGTTCAAGGGTCTCCCGGGCCAGGAGGGCACCTTGAAGACCAAGGCTCCCAAGGAAGCCTTCGTCACCCCGGAAAAGGGTTCCGTGATCATCCCGGAAGCTATCACCAAGAAGGCTAAGAAGGACGACGCAGCCGAGGCTCCCGCCGACGCCGAAGCAGAGACCACCGAGGCTGAGTAAATTGCTGGCAGAAGCGCTCGAACACCTGGTCCGCGGGATTGTTGACAGCCCCGAGGACGTCAAGGTCAGTGCGAAGAACAACCGCCGCGGGGACACCCTCGAGGTGCGCGTTCATCAGGACGATCTGGGACGGGTGATCGGACGCCAGGGCCGCACCGCACGCGCTTTGCGCACTGTGGTGGCGGCGCTGGCCGACGGCGAGCCGGTCAGGGTCGACGTCGTCGACACCGACCGCCGCCGGTAGCGCGACCAGCATTATTTGTCTTTAGTCCGGCCCCTTCACCAGCTTATGGTGGAGGGGCCGGACTGTTTTGCGCAGCAAATGCACCAACAAATCCCAGACTTTACGAGAACCCGAACAGAGGAACAGATGCAGCTTCAGGTGGCACGAATCGGCAAGCCCCATGGCATCCGCGGCGAAGTGACTGTCCAGGTGCTGACGGACGCCCCCGGTGACCGCTTTGTTCCCGGCACCCAGTTCGTGGTGGAACCGGCGTCGGCCGGGCCGCTGACTGTGGAGAGCGCCCGCTGGAACAAGGACATCCTGCTGCTGGCGTTCGAGGAGGTGGAGACCCGCAACGAGGCGGAAGCCCTCCGCGGAGCCAAGCTCTACGTCGAGACCGAAGAACTGGACGAGGACGACGACGAGGGCTGGTACGAGCACGAGCTGGTGGGCCTGGACGTCCGCATCGGCGACCAGGTGGTCGGCAAGGTCTCCGGTCTGCACACCATGCCGGTCCAGGACCTGCTCGTGGTGACTGACCGGGACGGCAAGGAAATCCTGATCCCGTTCGTGGAGCAGATCGTGCCTGAGGTTATCGTCGCGGACAAGTACGTCCTCGTCACCCCGCCAGCCGGCCTTTTCGAGGTCAACACCGAGGCCGGCGGGACCCCCGACGACGGCGGCACCGAAACAGACGCCGACGCCGAGGGAGCCAGCGACGCCGAACGTGGCGCGGGGGACAACGCCTAAGATGCGGATCGACGTCGTCAGCATCTTCCCCGAATACCTGGCACCGCTGGAACTCTCGCTGATCGGAAAGGCCCGCCAGGACGGGCTGCTGGACCTCAACGTCCACGACCTCCGCGACTTCACCACGGACCGGCACCGCACCGTGGACGACACCCCGTATGGCGGCGGGGCCGGCATGGTGATGAAGCCCGAACCGTGGGCCCAGGCCCTGACCGCCATTGCCGAGGCCGGCCCGAAAGCGCCTGGGGCGGAGGCCGTCCGGAAGCCCGTACTGATCGTCCCGTCGCCGGCGGGGGAGCGCTTCAGCCAGGCGATTGCCCACGAACTCGCGGAAGAAGAGCAGCTCGTCTTTGCCTGCGGACGCTACGAGGGTATCGACGAACGGGTCCTGGAGTGGGCTGCGGAACACTTCACCGTCCGGCCCATGAGCCTCGGTGACTACGTGCTGAACGGCGGGGAGGTGGCCGTGCTGGCCATGGTCGAAGCCGTGGGGCGGCTGCTGCCCGGCGTCGTCGGAAACCCCGAATCGCTCGTGGAGGAATCCCACTCCGACGGCCTGCTCGAGTACCCCGTGTACACCAAGCCCTCCAGCTGGCGGGACCGCGAGGTTCCGCCCGTGCTGCTGAGCGGCAACCACGGCAAGATCGCGCAGTGGCGGCGTCACGAACAGTACCGGCGCACCGCCGAACGCCGGCCGGACCTGCTCGACGCGTTCGACGCCGGCAAGCTGCCGCGCGCGGACCGCACCGCGTTCGGGGAACTGGGCTACGACGTCGTGGACGGCCGGCTCCGGCGCCGCCCCGACGCCTGAGCTGAGCCGATTCGCGAAGCCCATTCGCTCCGCCAATTCACCAAAACGTGCCGGAATGTGGCAAAATTAGTCCTTGTGCCGGCTGGGTGCGAACCTGCCACAGGGGGAGCGTCACCAACAGCGCGGCACCCCGGCCCCGTCAATTCCTGACGGAGCCGGAACGACAAAACTTTCGGCGGGAATTTCCGGTGCGCACAGCACCCGGGCTTGGCCGCCGTGACCCAACGTGAATGACCTGTGGCGTTCACCAGGAGTGGATCAATGCATATCCTCGATTCCGTAGATGCAGCCTCGCTGCGCAACGATGTTCCCGAGTTCCGCGCAGGTGACACCATCAAGGTGCACGTGAACATCATCGAAGGCAAGAACTCCCGTGTCCAGGTCTTCCAGGGCTTCGTCCTGGGCCGCCAGGGCGACGGCGTCCGCGAAACCTTCACCGTCCGTAAGGTCTCCTTCGGCGTCGGCGTGGAGCGTACCTTCCCGGTACACTCCCCGATCATCGACAAGATCGAGCTCGTCTCCAAGGGTGACGTGCGCCGCGCCAAGCTTTACTACATGCGTGCACTGCGCGGTAAGGCTGCGAAGATCAAGGAAAAGCGCGACTTCCAGACCGCCAAGTAAGTCCTTCGGACTTTCCAGCGGGTCCACGGAGGGCTCCGGTGTTTGCCGGAACCGTCCCCACTGCGCCGTTCAATTAGAAAAGCGTTAGAGGACACGGATCATGGAACAGACAAGACGCCGGCCCAGGAAACTGGGCTGGCGTTTTGCGCTTCTGGGCCTGGTGCTGGCCGTGGCAATCAGCGGCCTGGTCCGGTCACTGTGGCTGGATGTCTACTTCATCCCCTCCGCGTCGATGGAGCCGCTGCTCCGCGACGGTGACAGGATCCTGGTGTCCCGCACCGACTTCGCGTTCGACCCGGTCCGCCGCGGCGACGTCGTGGTCTTCGACGGCCGCGGCTCTTTTGCCCCGCTCAGCAGCGGCAAAGGACCTGCGGCTGACGTCCTGACCGGCGCTGGCCACTGGCTGGGCCTGACCGGCAGCGACACCACCTATGTCAAGCGCGTCATCGGGCTACCTGGCGACCGCGTGGTGTGCTGCGGCGCGGACGGCCGGCTCACAGTTAACGGCCAGCAACTTGAGGAACGCTATCTGTATGAAGGCGACGCGGCGAGTAAGTTGAAGTTCGACGTGATTGTCCCGGACGGCAGGCTCTGGCTGATGGGAGACCACCGTTCGAAATCGGCCGATTCGCGCAGCCTGCTGGGCGCGCCGGGAGGCGGTATGGTCCCCCTGGAGCGCGTGATCGGCCGCCCGGTACAGATCATCTGGCCGCTTGATAGATTTGCAGCAATTCCGCGGCCCAACGAGGCCGCCACGACGATGAAGAACGGACAGTAGATGCCCGAGACCGGACCCCGGACTCCTGATCCGCGGGGGCACGACGAGCCCCGAGTGACCTCCTCGCCCATCCCCGGCGCCGAACACCCGACGACGCGGCTGCCCGCCGCGCCGAGGCCCGAACACGCGCCGGACACTCGGCCGGTGCCCGCTGAATCGGTGCACGCTGAACCGGTGCACTCGGCGCCCCCACAGCCCGCGCAGCCCGAGCGGGCCGAGGGCGCCCCATTGGCCGGTCCCTCACATGCCGGACCGTCGTCGGCGCGTGCCCGAAAGGCTAAAGCCCGCCAGGGCCGCAACCCGATGCTTCTCTGGCTTAAGGAGATCGCCACGGTGGTGGTGATCGCCGTCGTACTGTCTTTCCTGATCAAGACCTTCCTGTTCCGGGCTTTCTATATTCCGTCCGAGTCCATGATGAACACGCTGGACGTCAACGACCGGATCTTCGTCAACTTGCTGGTGCCGGAGCCGATCGCCTTGGAGCGCGGGGACGTCGTGGTGTTCCGGGACACCAAGGGATGGCTTGTCCCGAGCGCCGTGAAGCCGGCCGGTCCGTTGACCGGTGTCCAGGATGCGCTGACGTTTGTGGGCCTGCTCCCCGACAACTCCGAGCAGCACCTGGTCAAGCGCGTCATCGGCCTGCCGGGCGACCACGTCGTCTGCTGCGACGGCAGCGGCCGGCTCACCGTCAACGGGGCTCCCCTGAACGAGAAATACGTCAACAGCGCCGAGGTCCCGCAGGTGCGCGACTTCGACGTCGTCGTCCCTGCCGGCAAGGTCTGGGTCATGGGCGACAACCGGAACCACTCCGCCGACTCGCGCGCCCACATGGAAAGCAACGGCGGCTTCATCGACGTGGCCGACATCGAAGGCAAGGCGGCCGTGATCGCGTGGCCGTTGAACCGGATCACGTCGCTGGACAACTATCCGGACGTGTTCCGCGGCGTCCCGGCTCCGGTGAAGAAGTAGGGACAGCAGTGTCCGAAGCTCCAACCCTCGACTACGAGCGCCGCTTCCGTGGCTCCGGCGCGCGGCTGCTCGCCGGGATCGACGAGGTGGGACGTGGTGCCCTGGCCGGACCCGTCAGCGTCGGAATCGCCGTCGTGGACCTGCATAAGCAGAAGCTGCTCGCCGACGTGCGGGACAGTAAGCTGCTCAAGGTCGCGGACCGGGAACGGCTCGAACCGCTGGTGCGCAGCTGGAGCGTCGCCTCGGCCGTGGGGCACGCCAGCGCGGCGGAAATCGACGCGCTGGGGATCATCGGCGCGCTCCGGCTCGCCGGCAACCGTGCCTGGTTCGCGGTGCTGGCCGCCGGTGTGACACCGGACGTGGTGCTCCTGGACGGCAGCCACAACTGGCTCTCACCCGTGGCGCAGGCCTCGCTGTTCGACGAGGGCCCCGAGGAGCCGGGCTGTGACGCGCCGGTCCACACCCTGGTCAAGGCCGACATGCAGTGCCTCAGCGTGGCCGCCGCATCCGTGCTGGCCAAGGTCGAACGTGACCGGCAGATGGCTGTCCTGCACACCGAGTACCCGGCGTTCGGCTGGAACGAGAACAAGGGCTACGGCACCGCTGCGCACAAGGAGGCCCTCCGCGCCGCCGGCCCCACGCCGTACCACCGGGTGAGCTGGCAACTGCTCGGCGACTGAGCGGTGGCGCGCGCCCGGCGCCCGATGGTGCAAGATGGAACCATGAGTGCCGAGGACCTTGAAAACTATGAGACCGACATGGAGCTACAGCTCTACCGCGAATACCGCGACGTCGTCGGGCTGTTCAGCTATGTGGTCGAGACCGAACGGCGTTTCTACCTGGCCAACCACGTGGACCTGCAAGCGCGCAGCGCCGACGGCGAGGTCTACTTCGACCTGACCCTGCAGGACGCCTGGGTGTGGGATGTCTACCGCTCCGCCCGGTTCGTCAAGAGCGTCCGCGTCATCACTTTCAAAGACGTCAACGTCGAGGAACTCCCGCGCAGCGAGGAGCTCGCCCTGCCCAAGGTCGAGGGCCTGGGCAACTGATTCCTGCCTCGCGTGACCTGAAGTTACCCACATAGCCGAATTTTTGTCCGCGTGCTGGCCGCCCTGCGATCCACGCTGGAGGCATGAGAGCTAAGGACATGCTGGGCCGGCGCGGCGAGGAACTCGCCGCCGGCTTTATCGAAGCCCAGGGGATGCGGATTGTTGACCGCAACTGGCGTTGCCCCGAGGGTGAAATCGATATCGTCGCGCTCGACGGCGACGCCCTGGTCATCGCCGAGGTCAAGACCCGAAGATCCCTCGCCTACGGGCACCCGTTCGAAGCCGTGGGCGTGGACAAGCTCGCCCGGCTGCACCGGCTGGCCTCGGCCTGGTGCCGGGACCATGAGCTGCGGATGCCGCTGCGCCGCGTAGACGTCATCGCCGTGGTCGACGACGGGACCGGTTCCCCGGCCATCGAACACCTCAGAGGGGTGGGGTAGATGGCGCTGGGACGGACCTATTCGGTGGCGCTGGTCGGCCTGAACGGCTACATCGTCGAGGTCGAGGCCGACATCGGCCAGACCCTGCCCGCGTTCGTGATCCTCGGCCTGCCGGACGCCTCGCTGAATGAGGCCAAGGAACGGATCCGGTCTGCGGCGCAAAACTCCGGGATCCCGCTCAGCCGCCGGAAGATCACCGCGAACCTCATTCCGGCGTCGCTGCCCAAGCGCGGCTCCGGATTCGACCTCTCCATCGCCATGGCGGTGCTGCTGGCCGCCAACGACGTGCGCTCCACCGGACGCCATGTCTTCATCGCCGAACTTGGCCTGGACGGGCGGCTGCGTCCGGTCCGCGGCATTCTGCCGGCCGTGATGGCGGCTGTTCAGGCGGGGTATCCCGACGTTGTGGTGGCCCAAGCCAACGCCGCCGAAGCAGAGCTGGTGCCCGGCGCCAGGGTCCGCGGCTACCGGACCCTGGCCAGGCTGGCGTTCGATTTCGGCGCCGACCCGCAGGACCTTGCCCTGGACTTCGAGCCGGACACCGCGGATGCCGACGACGTCGACGGGATGGCCCCGGCCGGCCTGGCACCGGATATGTGCGACGTCTCCGGCCAGTCTGACGGGCGCCGGGCCCTGGAAGTGGCCGCCGCCGGAGCGCATCACGTGCTGTTCACCGGCCCGCCCGGGGCAGGCAAGACCATGCTGGCAGAGCGCCTGCCCGGGTTGCTCCCTGATCTCGGTGACCGGGAAGCCATGGAGGTGACGGCCATTCATTCCCTCAGTTCGCTCACCTCGGCTTCCGTCACGCTGCTGCGGCGGCCGCCCTACGAGAATCCGCACCACACCGCCACCGCGGCTGCCATTATCGGCGGAGGATCCGGATTGCCTCGGCCCGGCGCGGCGTCCAGGGCTCACCGTGGCGTGTTGTTTCTCGATGAAGCCCCCGAATACGAGCGCCGGGTCCTCGACGCACTCCGGCAGCCACTCGAAAGCGGCGAACTGGTCATCCACCGCTCGGCGGGCACCGCTGCCTACCCGGCCCGGTTCCAGCTGGTCCTCGCTGCCAACCCCTGTCCCTGCGGCAAAGCCTCCGGAAAGGGCGTGAATTGCACCTGCACCCCGATGATGCGGCGCCGTTATCTCGCTAGGATGTCGGGGCCGCTGCTGGACCGGGTCGACATCCAGCTGGAGGTCGAGCGCGTCGCACTCGCAGACTTCGGCCAGCCCCGGGCCGAAGAGGCCACAGCCGACATCGCCGCCAGGGTGCGCGCCGCCCGGGAGCGCCAGCTGGACCGGCTCCGGCCGCTCGGACTGGAAACGAACTCGCAGGTTCCCGGACGGGTGCTCCGCGGCCCCCTGCGGCTCTCGGGACCGACAACGCGGATCCTCGACCATGCGCTGGAACGCGGCGCCCTGACGGCCCGCGGCTATGACCGGGTGCTGCGTCTGGCGTGGACCCTTGCGGATCTCTCCGGCCGCGACGGGCCGGACGCGGATGACATCGGTCAAGCGCTCAATCTTCGGCAATCCGCGTCGGCTGCCGCGTGACGGCGCCGAGCTGTCCCATCCCGCCACGCCCCGCTATCAGCACCACAGCAGCACCGGAAGAGGAGAGAGCAGCACCATGACACAGAACGAAAGGACCGCCCGGGCGGCGCTGTCCAGGCTTCTGGAACCCCAGGACGCCGCCGGCCTGGCGCTCGTCCGGGTTGCCGGCGCCGAGGATGCGCTGCGGATCGCCACCGGGCAACTGCCGGCCGGCCCGAGGCTGGAGCAGGAACTGTCCCAGGTGCTAGAGCAGAACGGCGCCGGCGGCGGCTGGACCGGCCTGGGCATGGCACTGAAGCGCTGGGCACCGCGGGTACCCGACCTGGCGCCGGAGCGCGACCTGGCGACCATGCAACGCCTCGGCGGCCGCCTGATTATCCCGGCGGACAACTCGTGGCCCGGCCAGCTCGCGGACCTGGGGCTGCAGGAGCCGCTCTGCCTCTGGTGGCGGGGCGTGGAACAGGAGTTGCCGCGAGTTCACAAAGCCATTGCGCTGGTGGGCTCCCGCGACAGCACAGCCTACGGCTCTGCAGTAACGGGTGACCTCGCTTATGGGCTGGCCCAGCGGGGCTTCACGATCATCTCCGGCGGAGCCTACGGGATTGACGCCCACGCCCATCGGGCCGCCCTGGCCGGGGCCGCCGCGGGCCTGCCAACTATCGCCGTCATGGCAGGGGGAGTGGACCGGTTCTACCCCGCGGGCAATGAGGATCTGCTCCGTGCGGTGGCCAACCAGGGCGCCGTGCTGGCCGAGGTCCCGCCGGGTTCTGCCCCCACACGGTACCGCTTCCTGCAACGCAACAGGCTCATCGCTGCGCTGGCCGCCGTCACGGTGGTGGTCGAAGCCCGGTGGAGATCCGGGGCGCTCAACACCGCCCACCATGCCGAGACCCTGGGCAGGGCGGTCGGCGCGGTGCCGGGCTCGGTGCACAGTGCCAACTCGGCCGGCTGCCACCGGTTGCTGCGCGAAGGCGGCGCAGTGTGCGTCACGGACGCGGCCGAGATCGCGGAACTGGCCTCGCCGAGCGGCGAGGCGCTGCCGGAGGCCAAGGCGGGCCGGGCGGAGGCCCACGACGGGCTGACCCTCGAAGACCTCATTCTCCTGGACGCCCTTCCGCTGCGGATCACCAGCACTATTGAGAAGCTTTCCGTGGTCGCCGGGCTGAGCCCGGAATCGGTCAGGGCTGGTCTTGGGCGGCTCGGACTGCTGGGCCTGGCCGAATCACACCGTGGCGGCTGGAAACGCTCCGCCAAGGCGGGCTGACGCGATGCACCAGCTCGGTGGCGCATCACCGCCCGGGGGCAAAACGCCATGCCGCCCCGCGCCGCGACTTCCAGCATGGTGCGGAGCAAGCACGCGGGCGTTGGCGGCGCGCCGCCGGACTGCGCTGGCGCCGGCCAAATTGCTGGGAGAGTGGGAGGGTGTCAACACAGCAACTTCCCCCAGCGCTCGCTGCGGCCGCCCACGGCTTCGGCCGGTATCTGGAGGCTGAGCGGGGCCGCTCCGCCCACACCGTCCGCGCCTACCTTTCCGACGTCGGAAGCCTGTTGGCGCATGCGGTCTCGGAGGGCGCGGAGGATCTGGCACACCTGGAACTCGGCACACTGCGGCGCTGGCTTGGCACCCAGAGCGAAGCCGGGATGTCACGAGCCACGCTGGCCCGGCGCGCGGCCACCGCGCGGGCCTTCACCGCGTGGGCCGTCCGCGAGGAGCTCATCGCCGCCGACCCCGCCCTGCGGCTGAAGGCCCCGAAACGGGAGAAGTCCCTGCCCGGCGTGCTGCAGCAGGGGCAGGTGCAGCGGCTGGTGGCCGGAGCCGAGTCGGCCGCCGCGGAAGGGGAGCCGCTGGCCCTGCGCAACCGCGCCATGCTGGAGCTGCTCTACGCCACGGGCGTCCGCGTCGGCGAGCTGGCCGGCCTGGACATCGACGATCTCGACCCGGACCGCCGGACCCTGCGGGTGCTCGGCAAGGGCAACAAGGAGCGGACGGTTCCCTACGGCCTCCCGGCCGCGGTCGCCGTCGACGACTGGCTGCGCCGTGGACGCCCGGCCCTGGCGGCGGACGGCTCCGGCCCCGCGCTCTTCCTCGGGGCGCGCGGAAAGCGGGTGGACCAGCGGCAGGTCCGTAGCGTCGTCAAGGGGCTGCTGGACGGGCTGGGGGACACCTCGGCCACGGGTCCGCACGCACTGCGGCACTCGGCGGCAACCCACCTGCTCGACGGCGGGGCGGACCTCCGCGCGGTGCAGGAAATCCTGGGGCACAGCAGCCTGGCAACCACCCAGATCTACACCCACGTCTCCGTAGACCGGCTCCGGAAAAGCTACCAGCAGGCGCATCCGCGGGCTTGACCGGCCGCCGTCCGGCACGGCGCCGCGACCTGGGCCATCAGGGCTCCCGGGGGCCCCTCCGGGGCGTGTCAAGGGCACCTGTGGACCATTAGCAAAGCCGGAACGACTCGCCGGGAGCGACGCGCCGAATTGCACTGGCGTAATTAGGCGGGGTACGGCACAATGAGACTCACGCCCGGCAACTTTCAAGTGGTGCTTGAACCGCTAAAGCATCGATTTACCACCTGAGAACCGGACATATTTTTTGCATATTGTTGTTTTGAAGAAACTGAATAGTCTGGCAGGGGCCAAGAGCCCCGCACGCGGATCCACGCAGCAGACAGGCATCCAGGCAGAGGTCGTTGGGGAAGACGTACCTATAGCTATGGAGGATGGAATGTCTGTTGCACTAACCCGCGGTGTCCTGTTCGTACACTCGGCCCCGACCGCCCTGTGCCCCCACGTTGAGTGGGCCATTGGGTCTGTCGTGGACAAGCGCACGGACCTCGAGTGGACTGCCCAGCCCGCTGCGCCCGGAATGTTCCGGGCCGAGCTGTCGTGGACCGGAACACCGGGCACGGGGGCTCAGTTGGCGTCTGCGCTCCGCGGCTGGGCTCACCTGCGCTACGAGGTCACCGAGGAGCCCAGCCAGGGCGTCGACGGCGGCCGCTGGTCGCACACCCCGGAACTCGGCATCTTCCACGCCGTCACGGACGTGCACGGCAACATCATGGTCTCCGAGGACCGCATCCGCTACGCCTACGAATCCGGCGCCGGCGACCCTTCCGCGGTCTACCATGAGCTCTCGCTGGCCCTCGGCGAGGCCTGGGACGAGGAACTCGAACCCTTCCGGCACGCCGCCGAAGGCGCCCCCGTACGCTGGCTTCACCAGGTCGGCTAGCCACTCTGGGGCTCTTCCCACGACCCTGGACGTACCGCACCACACTCCATAGCAACGCCAAATGACAGATGGCGGCAATGTTCACCAGGAACATTGCCGCCATCTGTCATTTCGGCGTGGAGGCCCAGTTGAGCGGGCCCCGGCGGGTTAGACGCTGCGGACGGCGATGACGGCGTTGTGGCCGCCGAAGCCGAACGAGTTGCTCAGTGCCACGATGCTGCCGCCGGGCAAGGCGCGCTCGGAGGTGACGATGTCGAGCGGGATCTCCGGATCCTGGTTCTCGAGGTTGATCGTCACGGGCGCCTTGCGGTCGTATACGGCCATGACGGTCAGTACGGCCTCCACCGCGCCGGAGGCACCCAGCAGGTGGCCCATCTGCGACTTGGTGGCGGAGACGGCCACGTTATCCACGTGGCTGCCGAGGGCGGCCTTGAGGGCGGTGTACTCGGGCTTATCGCCGACCGGGGTGGAGGTGGCGTGCGCATTGACGTGCACCACGTCCTCGGCCTGGATGCGGCCGTCGAACATGGCTGCCTTCAGGGCGCGGGTGGCGCCGAGGCCCTCCGGGTCCGGGGCCGTGATGTGGTACGCGTCGGCGGTTACCGAGGTGCCGGCGAGTTCGGCGTAGATTCGGGCGCCGCGGGCGAGGGCGTGCTCCTCGGCCTCGAGCACCAGAGCGCCGGCGCCTTCGCCCATCACGAAGCCGTCGCGGTCGCGGTCGTAGGGGCGCGAGGCATGCTCGGGATCGTCGTTGCGGCGGGACAGCGCCTGCATCGAGGCGAACGCGGCGATCGGCATCGGGTGGATGGCGGCTTCGGCGCCGCCGCAGACGACGACGTCGGCCTTGCCGGAGCGGATCAGGTCCAGGCCCATGTGCACGGCTTCGGTGCCGGACGCGCAGGCGGAGACGGGGGTGTGGGCGCCGGCACGGGCGCCGAGGTCCAGGCTGACGGCCGCGGCGGGGCCGTTGGGCATCAGCATGGGGACGGTCATGGGGAGGACACGGCGGGGCCCCTTTTCGCGCAGGGTGTCCCAGGCGTCCAGGAGGGTCCAGACGCCGCCGATGCCGGTGGCGAAGGCGACGGCCAGGCGGTCATGATCGATGTCGGTGATGCCGGCGTCGGCCCATGCCTCGCGGGAGGCGACGACGGCGAACTGCGTCGACGGGTCCATGCGCTTGGCCTCGACGCGGCTCAGGACCTCGGTGGCGGGGTTGGAGGCCCGAGCAGCGAAGTGCACGGGCAGCTCGTACTTGGCCACCCAGTCGTCCTCAAGCGTGTGCGCGCCGGAGACGCCCTTCAGCGCGTTCTTCCACATCGTGGGGACATCGCCGCCAATGGGTGTGGTGGCACCCAGACCGGTAATGACTACTTTGCGTGCCATGGGATCACTCTCTGTCGGTGCGCCTGCCGTATCCGGAACCTGGTGAAGGCGGCCGGGGCCTGCGTAGGGAAAACTCGGTGGTCATGCAGAAATCAGGGATTGAACTGTGGTGTTCCGGTCCGGGACGCTGTCGAAGCGTCCCGGACCGGCCACAAGCCCGGCCGTTGCCGGCCACAAGCTCCGGCCGGTTACCGGCCGGAGCCAAGGCGCAGGCGGAATTAGGCCTGGGCGTTGGCGATGAAGCTGACAGCGTCGCCGACGGTCTTGAGGTTCTTGACCTCTTCGTCCGGGATGCGCACGCCAAACTTTTCCTCGGCGTTGACCACGATGGTCATCATGGAGATGGAGTCGATGTCCAGGTCCTCGGTGAAGGACTTGTCCAGCTCGACAGCCTCGGGGGCCAGGCCGGTCTCTTCGTTGACGATTTCGGCCAGGCCGGCCAGGATCTCTTCGTTGTTAGCCATTGATGGCTCCTTTTCTTGTTGTTGCCGTCGGCTTCCGGTGGTTGTGCCGGGAACGTCGGGCGAAATGATTCAAACCGAGGGTTCGGCTTGGTTGGGAATCCGTGCTGTTGAGGAATGCGTTCAGCTTGGGAAGTGCGGTGGCCGCCTACGGAAGCACAATCACCTGGGCGCCGAAGACAAGTCCGGCTCCGAACCCGATCTGCAGTGCCAGTCCGCCGCTCAATTCAGGGTTTTCCTGAAGCAAGCGGTGGGTGGCGAGGGGGATGGAGGCTGCCGAGGTGTTGCCTGCTTCGGCGATATCCCGGGCGACCTTGACGGTCTCCGGAAGCTTGAGCTTCTTGGCCATCTCATCGATGATCCGCATGTTGGCCTGGTGCGGGATGAAGGCCGCGAGGTCCTCGGCCTTGATCCCGGCGGCGTCGAGGGCCTGCTGGGCCACCTTGGCCATTTCCCAGACCGCCCAACGGAACACCGTCTGGCCGTCCTGCCGCAGCGTGGGCCACAGGGCCGCCTCGGTGACGGCGGCCTCGCCCTCGCTGAGGGCGGTGTCACGCTTGCCGGCGGCGGCGAAGTCGCGGATGTCCAGCATCGAGTGGGTCATGCCGATGGCGTCCCACTTGCTGCCGTCCGAACCCCATACCGAGGGGCCGATGCCCGGGGTGTCTGAGGGTCCGATGACGACGGCGCCGGCGCCGTCGCCGAGCAGGAAGGAGATGGTGCGCTCGGTGTTGTCGATGACGTCGGAGAGTTTCTCCGCACCGACCACGAGCACGTACTTGGCCGCGCCGGAGCGGACCAGCGCGTCGGCCTGGGCGATGCCGTAGCAGTAGCCGGCGCAGGCGGCGGAGATGTCGAACGCCGGTGCCGGGGTGGCGCCGAGACGGTCGGCCAGGCTTGCGGCGGCCGAGGGCGTCGCATACGGGTGGGTGACGGTGGAGACGATTACCGCGCCGAGCTCGGAGGCCTCAATGCCGGCCTTTTCCAGGGCCTCGCGGGACGCGCCCTCGGCCATGTCGATCACGCTGACGTCGGCGGGGGCCCGGTGGCGCGTGATGATGCCGGTGCGCTGCCGGATCCACTCGTCCGAGGAGTCGATCCACTGGCAAACGTCCTCGTTGGTGACGATCACGCTGGGCCGGTACGCGCCGACGCCCATCACCCGGGTGTTTTCCTGCAGGGGAGCCTGCTTCAGAGTAGGAGCGCTCATTCCCCTCCCTCCAGTTCTGCGAATAGGGCCAAGGCGGCGGAAAGGTCATCCGGGGTCTTGACGGTGACGGTCTTCACGCCGGGCATGCCGCGCTTGGCCAGGCCGGCCAGCGTCCCGGCCGGGGCCAGTTCGATCACTCCGGTCACGCCGCGCTTCACGAGGGTCTCCATGCAGAGATCCCAGCGGACCGGGCGGGAGACCTGGGCAATCAGGCTGTCGACGGCGGCACCGCCGTCGGTGACCTCCGCGCCGTCGAAGTTGGACAGCAGCGGGACCTGCGGGTTCCGCGGGTGCAGCGAGGGCCGGAGGGCCTTCAGCGCGGCGACCGCGGGGGACATGTGCGAGGTGTGGAACGCGCCGGCGACTTTCAGCGGGATCACTCGGGCCTTGGCCGGGGGATTGTCGGCGAGGGCCTTCAGCTGCTCCAGGGTGCCGGCCGCGACGGTCTGGCCGGCGCCGTTGACGTTGGCCGGGGTGAGGCCGCAGGCCTCGATCGCGGCCAGGACTTCGGCGGGGTCCCCGCCCACGACTGCGCTCATGCCGGTGGGGGTGGCCGCGGCGGCCGCGGCCATGCCGTTGGCGCGTTCGCGGACAAAGGTCATCGCTTCGGTCTCGGTCAGGACACCGGCCAGGGCGGAGGCGGTGATTTCGCCGACCGAGTGTCCGGCGAGGATGACCGGGAGGGTGCCCAGTTCGACGTCGAAGAGCGACTTGGCGGCCACGAGTCCGGCGGCGACGATCAGGGGCTGCGCGACGGCGGTGTCCTTGATGGTCTCCTCATCGGAGGTGGTTCCGTGGGCGGTGAGGTCGATACCTGCTATTTCGCTAAGGGAGGCCAAATGGCCTGCGACGGGAGGCAATTCCAGCCAGGGGGCTAGAAAACCAGGGGTCTGGGAGCCCTGTCCAGGGCAAACGATTGCAAGCACGTATCCAGCTTTCCAAATTGCCGCGTGATTCATCGGTACTCTCATGCACCAAGCTCACTGGGTCAGATTGTAGGAAGTCTACAACGGGTCAGGAGTTGTTGCGCGACGGCTGGCGTTCCGCGGAGGGCCTGGGCGGGGCCGAGAGCCGGCCCACCACGAGCGCCGCCTGGAGCACAAAAGCCTCCCGGGGGATCAACGGATCCCAGCCCGTGACGTCGCAGACACGCTTGAGCCGGTAGCGCACGGTGTTGGCGTGGACGAAAAGCTCGCGGGCGGTCGCTTCAAGCGAGTGGCCGAGTTCGAGGTAGGTCCCGAGGGTCTCCACGAGGCCGTTGGACGCCGCGACCAGCGGCCGGTAAATGTTCTTGACCAGGGAACGCCGGGCCGCGTCGTCACCGGAGATCACGCGCTCGGGCAGGAGGTCATCGGCAGCCACGGGACGCGGCGCGGAGGGCCACGCCTTGGCTGCGGTCAGGCCGGCGAAGGCGGACTGAGCGGAGCTGCTGGCCTCCAGCAGGGATCCGGCCTCGGCGCCGTAGACCACCGGCCCCGGGGCGAAGAGCTCGCTGAGTTTCTGGCAGGCCGTTTCGCGGTCCTGCACGCCGCCCAGGATCAGGATCAGCCGGTCGCCCTGGATCCCGACGAGGGCGTCCTCGGCGAAGCGCCCGGCCGTGCGGCGGAGTTCGCTGACGTAGCTGGCGCTGGGTTCCGACGGGGAATTCCCCACCATCACGGTGAAGCGTTCCTGGGCTTTCCAGCCCAAGGCGGCGATCCGGGAGCGCAGCGCGTCGGTGTTTTCGCCGCGCAGGATCGCGTCGACAATCAGCGCCTCCAGCCGGGTGTCCCAGGAACCGCGGGTCTCGGCGGCGCGGGCGTAGACGTCGGCCGCGGCGAAGGCCACCTCGCGGGAGTAGCGCAGCACGGCCTCGCGCAGGCCGGCCTGGTCGGCTTCCGGGGCGATGATCGGCACCTGCTCCTCGACCACCTCCACGACGATCCGGATCAGCTGCAGCGCCTTCTGCAGGCTGATCGAGCGGGTCAGCTCGGTGGGGGCGGTGCCAAAGACATCGGAGAGGATCCAGGACGGAGAGCTGGGCCGCTCGAACCAGGTGACAAAAGCGGCAATGCCGTTCTGCGCGACCATGCCCAGGGCGGAGCGCTCATCGGAGTTCAGCCGGCTGTACCAGGGCAGTGATTTCTCCAGCTGCCGCAGGGTCGTGGTGGACAGCTGGCCCACGCTGGCCCGGAGCTTCTTCAGCGTCTCGGCCTTCTCCGGGGTGAGCGCCCGCACGGACGGCTTGCGTTTTGCGGGAGTGGTGGTGGGCTCTGCCATGCATCGAGCATACGGTGCCCGCCGTCCAAGCTCCATTTGTGCAAAGGCTACAAGTCCCTTTGGGCTGCGTCACAGGCTTAAACGCCCGACGGCGGCCCCCACCCGAAGGTGGGAACCGCCGTCGTGCGTTCGCTTTGGAGACTAAGAGTCGCCGCCCGCGTTGCCGGTGGTGCCGGCGTTGACGTTGAGCAGGCGGTACTTCTCGATTGCCTGGGCCGGGGCCTGGGCGTCGACCTCGCCGCGGCGGGCCAGCATCTGCAGGGAACGGACCACGATCGAGTGGATGTCGTTCTTGAAGAAGCGGCGAGCGGCGGCGCGGGTGTCCGAGAAGCCGAAGCCGTCAGCGCCGAGCGAGGCGAACTCGTTCGGGATGAACTGGCGGATCTGGTCCGGAACGGCCTTCATGTAGTCCGAGACCGCCACGATCGGGCCGGTGGCGCCGGCGAGCTGTTCGGTGACGAACGGGACGCGGGCCGGCTGACCCGGGTTGAGGAAGGCGTCTTCCTCGGCGGCCATGGCGTCGCGGCGCAGTTCGGTCCAGGAGGTCACGGACCAGACATCGGCGGAGACGCCCCAGTCCTCGGCGAGGAGCCGCTGGGCTTCGAGGGCCCAGGGGACGGACACACCGGAGGCCAGGATCTGCGTGCGCGGGCCGTCGATCTTGGCCGGTGCCAGCAGGTAGATGCCCTTGATGATGCCCTCGACGTCGAGTTCGGCGGGTGCCGGCGGCTGGACGATCGGCTCGTTGTAAACCGTGATGTAGTACATCAGGTTCCGGGCCGGGTCGTTGTCCGCCGGGCCCGGACCATACATCCGGTGCAGGCCATCACGCATGATGACGCCGATCTCGTAACCGTAGGCCGGGTCGTAGGTGACGACGGCCGGGTTGGTCGAGGCAAGGATCGGGGAGTGGCCGTCGGCGTGCTGCAGGCCCTCGCCGGTCAGCGTGGTCCGTCCGGCGGTCGCGCCGATGATGAACCCGCGGGTCATCTGGTCGGCGGCGGCCCAGAAGGAGTCGCCGGTGCGCTGGAAACCGAACATCGAGTAGAAAACATAGATCGGGATCAGCGGTTCGCCGTGCGTGGCGTAGGACGTGCCCGCCGCGGTGAAGGCGGCGACCGAACCGGCCTCGTTGATGCCGGCGTGCACGATCTGGCCGGCAATGGATTCCTTGTAGGCCAGGACGAGGTCGCGGTCCACGGACAGGTAGTTCTGGCCGTTCGGGTTGTAGATCTTCGCCGTCGGGAAGAACGCGTCCATGCCGAAGGTGCGTGCCTCATCGGGGATGATCGGCACGATCCGGGAGCCGAAGTCCTTGTCCCGCATCAGGTCCTTGAGCAGCCGGACGAACGCCATGGTGGTGGCGGCCTGCTGCTTGCCGGAACCGCGGTTGGCGACCTCGTACGCCTTGTCGCCCGGCAGGGTGACGTCGGTGTGCTTGGAGCGGCGTTCGGGGACGAACCCGCCGAGGGCGCGGCGGCGTTCCATCAGGTACTGGATCTCCGGGGCGTCGGCGCCGGGGTGGTAGTACGGCGGCTGGTACGGGTCGGCCTCGAGCTGCTCGTCCGTGACCGGAATGCGCAGGTGGTCGCGGAAGGCCTTCAGGTCCGCCAGCGTGAGCTTCTTCATCTGGTGGGTCGCGTTGCGGCCCTCGAAGTGGGTGCCCAGGCCGTAGCCCTTGACCGTGTGGGCCAGGATGACCGTCGGCTTGCCCTTGAACTCGGTGGCGGCCTTGTACGCGGCGTAGACCTTGTTGTAGTCGTGGCCGCCGCGCTTGAGGTTCCAGATCTCCTGGTCCGTCATGTCCGCGACCATGTCCTTGGTCTGCGGGGTCTTGCCGAAGAAGTGCTCACGGACGAATCCGCCGGATTCGGCCTTGTACGTCTGGTAGTCGCCGTCGACCGTCTCATTCATGATCTTCACGAGCGAGCCGTCTTCGTCCTTGGCGAGCAGGTTGTCCCACTCGCGGCCCCAGACGACCTTGATGACGTTCCAGCCGGCGCCGCGGAAGAACGCCTCGAGCTCCTGCATGATCTTGCCGTTGCCGCGGACCGGGCCGTCGAGGCGCTGCAGGTTGCAGTTGATGACGAAGTTGAGGTTGTCCAGCTTGTCGTTCGCGGCGAGCTGCAGCAGGCCGCGGGACTCCGGCTCGTCCATTTCGCCGTCGCCCAGGAACGCCCAGACCTGCTGGTCCGAGGTGTCCTTGATGCCGCGGTTGTGCAGGTAGCGGTTCGACTGCGCCTGGTAGATGGCGTTCATCGGGCCGATGCCCATGGACACGGTGGGGAACTCCCAGAACTCCGGCATGAGGCGCGGGTGCGGGTAGCTGGAGAGGGCGTGGCCCTCCTTGGACTTCTCCTGGCGGAAGCCGTCCAGGTCCTCCTCGGTCAGCCGGCCTTCCATGAAAGCGCGGGCGTACATGCCGGGGGAGGCGTGGCCCTGGAAGAAGACCTGGTCGCCGCCGCCGGGGTGGTCCTTGCCGCGGAAGAAGTGGTTGAAGCCGACCTCGTAGAGGGTCGCCGCACCGGCGTAGGTGGAAATGTGGCCACCGACGCCGATCTCGGGACGCTGGGAGCGGTGCACCATGACGGCGGCGTTCCAGCGCAACCAGGCGCGGTACTTGCGTTCGATCTCTTCATCGCCGGGGAACGGCGCTTCCTGGTCCACCGGGATGGTGTTGACGTAGTCGGTGGTGGTCACCATCGGCACGCCCACGCTCTGCGCGCCGGCCCGCTGGAGCAGGCTCCGCATGATGTATTGGGCACGCTCGGTGCCCTGTTCCTGAATCAGGGTGTCCAGGGACTCCAGCCATTCGGCGGTCTCTTCCGGATCACGATCAGGCAGCTGGTTAGTCAACCCGCTGAGGATATGGGAGGTATCTTCTCCTGCAGCCACGTCCAACCTCTCTTTGAGCGCATTCATCGGCACCCTCAGCTCCGGCAGGGTAACTGCCTGGCGTGAACGCGACGTGTGCGACATATCGGTAACAGCAGCCCGGTCCTGTACGCCGGGCTAGGTCCAATCACAACCATGCCTGCCTGTATTAGCGGTCGGTTGTCCGCGCAGGCAAAGTCGTCATCAGCCACTCTAGCCGTGTCAGTCCGCGGATGCGTAGCTGTCCTATGGGGCCACCGCCGTATTTCACGGGCATACTGGTTCTGTGACGTGGACCCCCTCCGGGGCCCGCGGAACGGCCGGTGTGACGCAGAATATGGCGGATCGCGGCGTTAGCAGCTTGAAGCAAAGGCCCAAAGGGTGTTGGCTTGTAGTAATGGAAATCACTAGCACCATTGGGTCCACCAAGCAGTACACCAAGAAGTACAAACAGCATAGGAGCACCACGTGAGCGAGGCCGACGCCGCCACTTCGGTAAATGTGGCGGAAAAATTGGGTTTCAAAAATGGAGATCTGATTCAAGAATTCGGTTATGACGACGACGTCGACTTCGACTTGCGCGACGACATCGAGGACCTCACCGGCTCGGAACTCTTCGACGAGGACGACCATGAGGTGGTCGACGCCGTGATCCTCTGGTGGCGGTCCGACGACGGGGACCTCGTTGACACCCTGGTCGGCTCGCGCACCACTCTGACCGAGGGCGGCGTGGTCTGGGTGCTCACCCCGAAGAACGGCCGGGTGGGCTACGTCTCACCGGCCGACATCCAGGATGCCGCGCCCACCGCAGGCCTGCACTACACCACGTCCGCTGGCGTCTCCAAGGAGTGGAGCGCCACCCGGCTGGTCACGCGGAAAAACAAGTGACCCAACCCGGCGCAGGAGTGGCGCTGGCAACCGCCGTGCCGGCGGTCGGCCAGCCCGCCCCCGACTTTGAGCTGGTCAACCAGTTCGGTGAGCCGGTCCGGCTGTCGGAACTGCGCGGACGCAATGTGGTCCTCGTGTTCTTCCCGTTCGCGTTCTCCGGCATTTGTACGGGCGAACTTTGCGAAATCCGGGACAACCTTGCGCTCTTCGAGGACGCCGACGCCGCCGTGCTGGGGGTTTCGGTGGACAGCAAGTTCGCGCAGCGCGCCTACGCGGAAAAGGAGGGTTACTCCTTCGACCTCCTTGCGGACTTCTGGCCGCACGGTGCCGTGGCCGAGCGCTATGGCGTCTTTGACCCCGACAGCGGCATGGCCAAGCGCGGCACCTTCATCATCGACGCCCACGGAACGGTCCGCTACGTCGTGGTGAACCCCCGCGGCCAGGCCCGGGATTTCACCGAGTACCGCGCCGCCCTGGCGGGGCTCGCAGGGAACTGACGGGGACAGGCGCGATGCGGCAGCGGCGACCCGGCGTCGGCATGACTGGCTTTGCCAGCCTGCCGCCGGTCGTTGCCGCCGAACCGGCGCGGAGCGAACTCGAGGTCCTGCGGGAAATCCACGGCGTCCTCGCGGGGGAGCGCTTCGCGTTGCTCACCGGCGCCGGGCTCAGCACGGATTCGGGCATCCCGGATTACCGGGGCCCCGGGGCGGCTCCGCGGGCGCCCATGACCTACCAGGAATTCATTGGCGACCCCGAGAACCGCCGTCGCTACTGGGCGCGGAACCACATCGGCTGGTCCCATCTGCGCCGCGCCGATCCTAACGACGGCCATGCGGCCGCCGCCCGACTCGAGCACCGCGGGCTCCTCACCGGCCTGATCACCCAGAACGTGGACCGGCTGCACGAGGACGCCGGGAGCGTCAACGTGGTGGACCTGCATGGCCGCTTCGACCGGGTGGTCTGCCTGGCCTGCCATCGCCGCTACAGCCGCTCGTTGCTGGCCGGCGTGCTGGAGGAACTCAACCCTGACTTCCTGACGGAAGCACTCGCCGCCGGTGTCGTGGAAATGGCCCCCGACGCCGACGCCACCGTGGAAGATTCGGAGCTGATCGCGGGTTTCGTCGTCGCCAACTGCCCGGCCTGCGGCGGCACACTGAAACCCGACTTTGTCTACTTTGGCGAGAACGTGCCCAAGGACCGGGTTGAGCGCTCCTACGCCATGGTGGACGACGCCGCGGCCCTGCTGGTGGCCGGTTCCTCCCTGACCGTGATGAGCGGACTGCGGTTCGTCCGGCACGCCGCCAAGCAGGGCAAGGCGGTGGTGATCATCAATCGTGGGCAGACCCGCGGCGATGACCTGGCCACCATCAAGCTGGAGGCAGGCGTCAGCGAATCGCTGACCTGGCTCGCCGCGGAGCTCCCCTCACTGTGAGGCGTTCCGGCCCGGCGGACGATTGGCGTTTCCGGCGCCGTTTCGGGTAGAGTCATTGTTCGTTGGTGGACGCACTGAAGTGCGGAAACAGCATCTTGGGTCTTTAGCTCAGCTGGTAGAGCGCCACGTTTACACCGTGGATGTCATCGGTTCGATCCCGGTAGGACCCACCAAGGAAAACCCCGTCGCGGCAGGCCTAAACGCCCGCCGCGGCGGGGTTTTTTGCTCTCCATGTGCTGTGTCCTGCACTATTCCCGCGCCTAAAAGTAGCCGGAACTATCTGTGTGCTCACATATCGGTTGGCAACGCGCGGGCGCTACGCTGCTGGCCCCGAGGGCCACTGCTCGCCGCGGGGGTCGGCAGGGGGCGCCCCGGCCGAGCAGGGAGTGGGGGATTCCGAACCGATAATAAGCTAAGTGATATTGTTATCTTACTTATTTGGGGGGCGACTTGTTAGGTTTACGTTCTTTTTTTGCCAGGTTTTGGGCTACAAAATGCCGGCTATGCGGGATTCCTGTTCCGGATTCCCGGGTCCCTTACTGCAAGGAGCAGCACCAGACGGAGTTCGAATCCGCAAACGCCTGGTAGTGGAGCGCGGCCCCGCTGCCCATGCGCTGTCGGCCATCCAAGTCCGGACTGCACCAAAATGTCGGTGCCTGTCCGTACCGTCACCGGCATGGAACATGTGATCGTAAAAACCGGCCCTGACGGACATCCGCGGGCCGTGGTCCGCGGTGGCCGCGAATGGGTGGTTGGCGCGGAACCCGTGCGGTGGTTTGAGCGCGTGAGCTGGTGGGAGGCCGAGCGCCGGATGCCGAAGGGACTGAGCCGGGTCGATGTCGAGGTGTGGCAGGTCCAGGCCAGGCTGGGCCGGAACAGCGGATCGGCCCTAACTACGATGGAAATCATCCGGGACGGCCTCGGCGGAGGCTGGCGGCTCCGGGACGCGGTGGCGGACGCCGCCGGACCAGCGCTCACCCGCGGCAAAAGCTTCCGCGCAATGGAAAAGCCTGAGGGCAATGGAAAAGCCTCCGGGCAATGGAAAAGCCTTCCACCGCGACTATTGGGGGATGCCGCGGTGGAAGGCTTGTTAGAAATATACCGTGAATGCGTCCAAATGTGAAACGCCTAGCGGTTGAATTTGACCATCGACGGGACTAATCCGGGCCCCGCGACTGTCTATCGGAAGCCGTGCCGCTGCCGTGCGGGCGGACTAGCGGGGCTGGACCGGGACGAAGACGCGGGGCTGGTCCTTCCAGCTGGGTTCCATGTCCGCGATTGTCTCGCGCATGATCTTGTTGGAGGCCTCGCGGGCGGCCACGCCGTCGCCGGCCGCAATCGCCTCCGCCACGTCCACGTGCCACTGCAGCGCGGAGGCCCTCGGATGGTCCGGCATCAGACCGTGGACGGTGCGGCCGGTCAGCGTCTCGGCCACCTGGCCCACCATGTTGGCGAACATCTCGTTGCCGGAACCGGTCAACAGCAGGGAATGGAACTGGATGTCCAGCTCGAGGAACCGAGGCACGTCGCCGGCCACGCCCGCCTCCCGCATGGCGTGGGAGATTTCCACCAGCCGGCTGCGGAGTTCATCCGGGGCGTTGCCGGCCGCCAGTTCGGCGGCCACCGGCTCCACCGCGGTGCGCAGCTCGGCCAGGGAGCGCAGCTGGGCGCCGCGGCCCTCGCCGGCCAGGCGCCAGCGGATCACGAGCGGATCGAAGGGATTCCAGCGGCTGGCGGGGAGCACCCGGATGCCGACACGTTTGATGGTCTCGACCAGCCCCAGGGACTGCAGCACGCGCACCGCCTCGCGGACCACCGAGCGGGAGACCTTCAGCTCATCCTCGAGGTGCTCGGCCAGCATGACATGGCCGGCGGGGAGCTCGCCGGCGACGATGCGGGCTCCCAGATGCTCGATGGCGCGGTGATGCAGGCTGGTCGACATAGTCGTAAGCATAGTGGCGCAGGCCGCAATCCCGGGGCTACAGGCGCAGTGGCCGCCGAAAATCATAGACTGTTTGTGACGCGCCGTATTCCGCCACGTGGGCGCTGCTTTCCTGCAGTCAGCGGAAATACATATGGTTTATTGACAGCCACTGATCCCAAGAAGCGTGTTCCGCAGCAACTGCGGGACGAACTGCACTCGATGCACAGAATGAATTGGAGTTTTGATGTCAGCACACATCGGTGTCACCGGCCTTGCGGTGATGGGGGCCAACCTGGCCCGGAACCTGGCCCGTAACGGCTTCACCGTTGCCCTGCACAACCGTTCCGTGGAGAAAACCGACGCGCTCCTCGAAAAGCACGGCCAGGACGGCGACTTCGTCCGCACCGAAACGCTGCAGGAACTCGTTGACTCGCTGGAGAAGCCGCGCCGCGTGCTGATCATGGTCAAGGCCGGCAAGCCGGTGGACTCCGTGATCGAACAGCTCGAGCCGCTGCTGGAGGCCGGCGACATCATCATCGATGCCGGCAACTCGCACTACGAGGACACCCGCCGCCGCGAGGCCGCCCTCGCGAAGAAGGACCTCCACTTCGTCGGCATCGGCGTCTCCGGCGGCGAGGAAGGCGCGCTCAACGGCCCCTCGATCATGCCCGGCGGCTCCAAGGAGTCCTACGAGGCGCTCGGCCCGCTGCTGGAAAAGATCGCAGCCCACGTCGACGGCCAGCCCTGCTGCGCCTGGATCGGCACCGACGGCGCCGGCCACATCGTCAAGATGGTGCACAACGGCATCGAATACGCCGACATGCAGGTCATAGGCGAGGCCTTCGACCTGCTGCGCTCCGGCGCGGGCATTGAGCCGGCCGAGCAGGCAAAGATTTTCGCCGAATGGAACAAGGGCGAGCTCGCTTCCTTCCTGATCGAAATCTCCGCCGAAGTCCTCGGCCACGTCGATGCCAAGACCGGCAAGCCGTTCGTCGACGTCGTGGTGGATGCCGCCGGCCAGAAGGGCACCGGCCGCTGGACGGTCATCTCCGCCCTTGAACTGGGTTCCCCGACTTCCGGCATCGCCGAATCGGTCTTCGCCCGCGCGTTGTCCTCGCAGGCGGAGCAGCGCAAGCTGGCCCAGGAACTGCTGGCCGGCGGCGAGGCCGCCGTCGAGGTCCCCGAGACTTTCGTCGAGGACGTCCGGCAGGCACTGTACGCCTCCAAGCTGGTCTCCTACGCGCAGGGCCTGGACATGCTCACCTCCGCCGCCAAGGAATACGGTTGGGACCTCAAGCTGGACGAGATCGCCTCGCTGTGGCGCGGCGGCTGCATCATCCGCGCAGAGCTGCTGAAGGAGATCACCAAGGCCTACGCCGCGGACGAGAAGCCGGCGAACCTGCTGTTCGCGCCGGCCTTCACCAAGGCGATCGCCGAGGTCCTCCCGGCCTGGCGGCGCGTGGTGGCCACCGCGGTGCAGCTGGGCATCCCGGTGCCGGTGTTCTCCTCCTCGCTGGCGTACTACGACGGCCTGCGGCGCAAGCGCCTCCCGGCCGCCGTGATCCAGGGCCAGCGCGACCTCTTCGGTGCACACACCTACGGCCGCATCGACACCGAGGGCACCTTCCACACCCTCTGGGGCGAGGACAAGTCCGAGATCTCGGCAGTGGACACGCACTAATCCAGACCGGTTAATCGACAGCGGCCGGCGGCCCCGTTTTGGGGCCGCCGGCCGCTGTCTTTATGACTGCGTGCCTTAGATGCGGTACTCGATCAGGTACTCGGCCGGGTCGACGGCGGGTTTGGTTTCGCGCTGGGCGTCGCGGTGCCGCCAGGTGGCGGGCACTCCGGTCAGGATCGATTCGGCCGGGGCGTCCTTGACTACGACGGCGTTGGCGCCGATGGCGCTGTCCCGGCCGATCGTGATGGGGCCCAAGACCTTGGCTCCGGCGCCGATGACGACGCGGTCCTCGATGGTGGGGTGCCGCTTGATCTTTGCGAGCGAACGGCCGCCGAGCGTGACACCGTGGTAGATCATGACATCCTCGCCGATCTCGGCGGTTTCGCCGATCACAACGCCCATGCCATGGTCGATGAAGAAGCGGCGGCCGATCGTGGCGCCGGGGTGGATCTCGATGCCGGTCAGGAAGCGGGCCAGCTGGGAGATCAGCCGCGCAGGGAAGCGCAGCGAAGGGTTCTGCCAGAGCCGGTGCGTCAGGCGGTGCGCCCAGATCGCGTGCAGGCCGGAGTAGGCAAAGAAGTTTTCGAAAGAACCGCGCGCCGCCGGGTCGTGGGACCGGGCGGCGTCGAGGTCTTCCTTCAGTCTTGCGAAGAAGCTCACAAAGACCTTTCTACGAAATCTTGGGACAGGGCTGGGCTTAGCCGCGGATGTCGTCGTACAGCACGGTGGAGATGTAGCGCTCCCCGAAGTCGCAGACAATGGCAACAATCAGCTTACCGGCGTTCTCCGGGCGCTTCGCGAGCTCCAGGGCCGCCCAGACGATCGCGCCGGAGGAGATGCCGCCGAGGATGCCTTCCTTGACGCCCAGCTCGCGGGCCACGCGGACCGAGTCCTCCAGGGTGGCGTCAATGACCTCGTCATAGACGTTGGTGTCCAGGATTTCCGGCACGAAGTTGGCGCCGAGGCCCTGAATCTTGTGCGGGCCCGGGGCGCCGCCGTTGAGGATGGGGGAGTCCTTGGGCTCGACGGCGATGATCTGCACGTCGGGCTTGCGCTCCTTGAGTACCTGGCCGACACCGGTGACGGTTCCGCCGGTGCCGACGCCGGCGACGAAGATGTCCACCTTGCCGTCGGTGTCCGACCAGATTTCCTCGGCGGTGGTGCGGCGGTGCACCTCGGGGTTGGCCTCGTTGGCGAACTGCTGCGCCCAGATGGAGTTCTCCGTGTTGGCGACGATCTCCTGGGCCTTCTCCACGGCTCCGCGCATGCCCTCGGAACCGGGGGTCAGCACAATTTCTGCGCCGTAGGCGCGGAGCATGACGCGGCGTTCGGTGGACATGGTCTCGGGCATGGTGAGGATGACCTTGTAGCCGCGGGCGGCGCCGACCATGGCCAGGGCGATGCCCGTGTTGCCGGAGGTTCCCTCGACGATGGTCCCGCCGGGCTTGAGTGCACCGGACTTCTCCGCGGCGTCGATGATGGCGACGCCGATCCGGTCCTTGACGCTGTTGGCCGGGTTGTAGAACTCCAGCTTGACCGCCACCGTGGCGTCCAGGCCTTCGCTCAGCCGGTTGAGGCGGACCAGCGGGGTGCCGCCGACCAGCTGGGTAACATCGTCATAGATCCGTGCCATGGGTAGGTGTGCCTATCTGTGAGGAGGAATTCTAAGGTCAGCGTAACGAGGGCGCTCAGGCCCTAGCTAAGCATTAAGCCATGCAGAGTAATATATCCTGGCCTTCGCCAGCTTCGGGTTGATGATCACCTGGCAGTAGCCCTGTTCGGGGTACTTCGCGTAGTAGTCCTGGTGGAAATCCTCCGCCACGTGGAAGACCGGCAGGCGGCTCACCTCGGTGACGATCGGGTCCGACCACAGCTCCTGGTTCCGGCCGATCGCTTCCTCGAAAAGGATCTTCTCCTCGGTGGTCTCGTAGAACATCGAGGACCGGTACTGGGTGCCGACGTCGTAACCCTGCCGGTTCAGCGTCGTGGGATCGTGCAGGGCGAAGAACATGTCCAGGATGACCTCGGCCGGGATCACCTCCTCGTCGAAGGTCACCGCCACCACCTCGGCATGGCCGGTGGTGCCGGAGCACACGCTGTAGTAGTCGGGGTTGCGGTCGTGGCCTCCGGTGTAGCCGGAGACGACCGAGCTGACACCCTTGGTCTTTTGATAGACGGCGTCGAGGCACCAGAAGCAGCCCCCGCCGAGGACGAAAGTTCTCATGTCCTGTTCAATGGACGAAGGGCCCGGATCATTCCCGAACCCGGCATTCCGCCAGCATCCGGGACTCCCGGCAGGGGTGGCTGGCACCGCGGATAGGGTAAAAATGAGGTTATGGAACCTGAGAACACCGACGTTTCAGCGCAGCCCGACGAAGCTACCCGCCCCGGCGAGGCCGCCACGCTGGGCATGATCCTGCTGGCCGTCGAGGAGCTCTGGCCCGAATCGCTGGCGGAGGAGTGGGACGAGGTAGGCCTGGTGGCCGGGCACCCGTCCGCCGAGGTGAGCAGGATTCTCTTCGCCGTGGACCCCACCCTCGAAGTCATCGAGGAAGCCGTCGCCTGGGGCGCCGAACTGCTCATTACGCACCATCCTCTGCTGCTCAAGGGCGTCACCTCCGTTGCCGCCAACACCCCCAAGGGCAAGGCGGTGCACCGGCTGATCGAGTCAGGGACCGCACTGCTGACAGTGCACACCAACGGTGATTCCGCCGTCGGAGGCGTCTCCGACGTACTGGCCGACGCGCTGGGCCTGCAGGACGTGGTGCCGCTGACGCCCGCCGCGAACGGCCTTCCGGAGGAAGGGATCGGCCGGGTCGGGGACCTCGCCGACGTGCAGACGCTGGGGGACTTCGCCGCGCGGGTCTTCGGCATCCTTCCCTCCGTGGCCGGCGGCGTCCGTGTTTCCGGCGACCGGGACGGCCTGGTGCGACGTGTGGCCCTGTGCGGCGGCGCGGGCGACTCGCTGTTCAACGAGGTCCGCGCGAGCAACGCCGACGTCTACCTGACCGCGGACCTGCGCCACCATCCGGCGTCGGAGGCCCGCGAGGCTGCCGTCAATGACCGGCCGTACCTGATCGACGTCTCGCACTTTGCGAGCGAGTGGCTGTGGCTGCCGGCGGCCGCCGAGGCCTTGGGGAATGTGCTGACCGACCAGGGCCACGACATTGAGATCCGGGTCAGCAGCACCAACAGCGACCCCTGGGACTTCATTCTGACTCCGGGCTAAGCCTGGCGTGCGAGGGGCCCCGGGTGAGCGTAGCGAGGCCGGGGAGCACGCTAGGCGCTAGAGTCTAGGGAGCGCCGGTACGGTGCCCGGCTCCGGCCGGTAAGTGAACAAGCGGAGGAAATAGTGGCCAAGGCAGCACCGGCGGAACAGTTGAAGTTGCTCGAATTGCAGGGACTCGATGCCAGGCTCAAGTCCCTGTCCAACCGCCGCCGCAGCCTTGAAAGCGACTCCCGGATCACCGACCTGGAGGCTGCCCTCAGTGTGGCCAACGGAGAACTCGGGACCGCGAAGGTGGCGGTGCACGACGCCGAACTGGAACTCAAGCGCGCCGAGGCCGACGTCGAGCAGGTCGCCTCCCGGATCGAACGCGACGAGGCCAGGCTCAACAGCGGCACCGGGCTGTCCAAGGACCTCGTGGCCCTGCAGCGCGACATCGCGTCCCTGAACAAACGCCGCTCGGATCTTGAGGACGTTGAACTCGAGGTCCTGGAGCGGCTGGATTCGCTGCGCCTGCGCCAGGCCAGCCAGCAGCAGATCGTTGACGATATCCAGGGTTCCTTTGGCACCATCCGCGCCGAACTGGACGAACAGCTCGCCGAAGTGGCCGCGGAGATGACCGTGGTGCGCGGCCAGCGCGCCGAGTTCGCCGAGGGACTGGACGCGGGAATGCTCGCCGTCTACGAGAAGACGCTCGCCAAGCGCGGCGTCGGCGCGGCCCGGCTCTTCCACGGCACCTCCGAAGGATCCGGCATGCAGCTGAGCCCCGGTGACCTCGCCGAGATCAAGGCCGCAGCCGAGGACGACATCGTCTTCTGCCCGGATTCCGGGTGCATCCTGGTCCGCTCCGCCGAGTGGGCCTAGCCCCCAAGTGACTCGCAGTTGTTGTCGTTTAGAGGCGTCTAAACGACAACAACTGCCAGCTAGTTGGGCAGGATGAGGTTGAGGGTGTGCGGCTTCCGGGCCGTGCCCTGGACCAGCTCCGCGGACCATTTCTCGGCGGCGGCCTTGTGCAGCTGCGCCGGGGTCTGCGGGGTCTTGCCGCGGCGGGCCAGCAGGTGCCGGGCAAGCTCCCCGCGGGTGTGCTTGGCGAAGTGGCTTACCACCTTTCGGACGCCGTTGACCTCCGTGAAGACGTTCACCGCCACGGTCCGCTCGGGCGGGGGAGCCCAGGCCGCGGCGTAGGTGCTGGAGCGGCAGTCGACCAGCAGCTCGCCGTCCGTTGCGGCGGCCAGGGCCTCAGTCAGCTGCGGCTTCCAGAACGAGGCCAGCCGTCCGACGTCGGGCAGGGACGTGCCCATCGATAGCCGGTACGCCGGCACCCGGTCCGCAAACCGGATCGCGCCCCAGAGCGCGGAGATCACCAGCACGTTTGCGTCCGCCTTCTTCCGCTGCGCCGGAGTCAGCGAGCGGTAGTCCAGGGCGTCGTAGAGGACGCCGGAATACACCTGGTGGGCGGGCGCGGCAGGCTCGGCGTGCAAGCGGGTGTTGCGTTCGACGTCGGCCTTCAGCGAGGCGCCGACGCCCAGCAGCGCCAGGGCGTCCTCGTGCGCGCTGACGGTGCCGAGCGCCTCGAGCACCTTTGCGCGGTAGGCGTTGAGGCCGGGGAAGCTGAGCGAAGCCGCGTCGACGGCGTCACCGCCGGTCGCGGGGGTCTTGCCTTCGGAGGGCGGCAGCAGAATTAGCACCGTACGATCCTACCGGCGGCCAGGCGGCTGCAGCCGCGCGCGGCCCGGCGTCGGGCTAGCGCCGGTGTCCGGTGTTGTCGAGGCCCACGAAATTCGACTGGCCGACTGTCTTGGCCCGCTGGATGTCCCGCCGTGCCCGCTCGGATTCCGGGTCGCTGCCCAGCCGCGCGTGCTTCCGGCGGGTCAGGATGTCACGCACGACGGTCGCGACGACCAGCAGTCCGGCGCCGACGGCAAGGAGCAACAGTTCCATGAGGTCAGGCTACCTTCGTTGGCGCCGCCGGGACAGGGGGAGGCGCCGTGGCCGCCACGGGGGTGGGGCCGGCGGCCTGGGCCGGCGCCGCTACCGCTGCCTGGGCGGCCTTGGTCTCCCGGGCCAGGAACGCGGACAGCTCGCCGATGGTGCTCATCAGCGGCGCCGGGAAGACCACGGTGGAGTTCTTGTCCACCGCAATCTCGACGAGGGACTGCAGGTTCCGCAGCTGCAGGGCCAGCGGATGCGCCATCATCATGTCAGAAGCCTCACCGAGCGCCGCCGCCGCGATCGACTCGCCCTCGGCGGCAATGATCTTGGCCCACTTCTCCCGCTCGGCCTCCGCCTGCCGGGCCATGGCGCGCTTCATGCTTTCGGGAAGCTGGATGTCCTTCAGCTCCACGAGCGTGACTTCGACGCCCCACTCCAGGGTGAGTGCGTCCAGGATTTCGCGGATGTCGCTGTTGATGTGTTCCGTTTCGGACAGGGTCTGGTCCAGGCTGTGCCGGCCGACCACCTTGCGGAGCGTCGTCTGGGCGATCTGGTTGATCGCGGCAGCCACATTTTCGATCGCCACCACCGACTTCACGGCGTCGATCACCCGGTAGTAGGCCACCGCGGAGATATCCACGCTGACGTTGTCCTGGGTGATGATGCCCTGCGACTGGATCGGCATGGTCACGATCCGCAGGCTGACCAGCTGCAGCCGGTCGATCACCGGGATGATAAAGCGCAGCCCGGGCATCCGGACTCCGATCACCCGGCCCAGCCGGAACAGCACGCCCTGCTCATACTGGCGCACAATCCGGATCGAGGCCCGGGCCAGGATGAGCACGAGCGCGGCGATGATCAGCCAAATGACGACGGCGGTGAAATCCATCCGAATCGCTTCCTTGCCTGGCGGGGTTGCTGCTTTCATTCTCCCACCGGCAGGCCCAAAAGGCGCCGGTGCGGTGAGCCTGCGGGGGCAGCCCGTAGAATGAGAACCGGATGGGTTGACCAGGCGGCCGCGCGTCACGCAAGTGGCTCGAGGAACGTCCGGGCTCCGCAGGGCAGGGTGGTGGGTAACGCCCACTCGGGGTAACCCGCAGGCCAGTGCCACAGAGAATAGACCGCCTGCCCCAGGGCCGTGTCCGCACGGTCGGGGGAGCAGGTAAGGGTGAAACGGTGGTGTAAGAGACCACCAGCTTCCCGGGTGACCGGGAAGGCTAGGTAAACCCCACCCGGAGCAAGGCCAGACAGGACACGTTTGAGGGCTGCCCGCCCGAGTGTCCGGGTAGGCCGCTGGAGGGCGTCGGCAACGGCGTCCGTAGATGGATGGCCGCTACTCCCGCGCCGGCAACAGCGCGGGAACACAGAACCCGGCGTATCGGTCAACCCATCCAACCAAACGAAAAGGACCGGCACCGTGTGGTGCCGGTCCTTGCCGTTTGGATCGAGGTGTAGGTTTCGGATCAGGCCTTGGCCTTCCGCTTCACCCAGCCCCACGCCGCCGTGGCGACGAACAGGACCAGGCCGATGACGGCCAGCCAAAGCAGGCCCTTCACGACGAAGCCCAGGATCGAAAGAATGAGCCAGATGACAAGTAGTGCAACTATGAGTCCCATCTGGACATCCTACGTCAAGGGCTGCGTGACGCGGCGGACCCCGCTCGTGTGAGTGATTTCACGCCGCCTCCGGCCCCCTGGACCGGCGCCCCGCTCTAGAATGGATAGCGAACGTAGATGTTCTGCCACCGGGTCTGCGTTCGCCGCCGGTGGCTTTTTCTTTGCGCTCCATGCAGGCGCCCGGGGTGGACCGAATCCCCGCCGCGTCCAGGTTCCGGAGATCCGCCGGCAGCCGACTTCCGCATACGAGGACGTATGTGGTGGATTTTAGGAAGGTAGTTCTGTGAGCCAGACGTCAGATTCTTGTCTTGATACGTGGATGGGCCGGGAGGCGCTCGCCGAGGCCATGATTCCGGTGATCGGCCGGCTGTACCGCGAAAACAACGTGGTGACGTCCATCCACGGCCGGAGCCTGATCAATAAGTCCACCATGAACATCCTCAAGGCGCACCGTTTTGCCCGCCGGATGAGCAAGGAAGAGCTGCGCCTCGAAGAGACCGCGCCCCTGCTCGACGCCCTCACCAAGCTGGACCTCGGCGCGGCAGCCATCGACATTGCCCGCCTGACCGAAAAGTACCGCGTAGAAGGCAACGGCATCAGCCTGGACGACTTCCTGCGCGAGGAGCTGGCCGAAGTGGTCGGCAAGCGCGGCGGCGACGACCGCACCAGCACCGACGTCGTCCTCTACGGCTTTGGCCGCATCGGCCGGCTCCTGGCCCGCCTCCTGATCGAGAAGGCCGGCGGCGGGCACGGCCTGCGGCTGCGCGCGATCGTGGTGCGCCGCGGGTCGGACAACGACCTCACCAAGCGCGCCAGCCTGCTGCGCCGCGACTCGGTGCACGGGTCCTTCGAAGGCACCATCAAGGTGGACCTCGAGAACGACACCATCACTGCCAACGGCGTCCAGATCCAGGTCATCTACTCGGACAACCCGGCCACGGTGGACTACACCGCCTACGGCATCCACGATGCACTGGTGGTCGACAACACCGGCCGCTGGCGCGACGCCGAGGGCCTCTCCCAGCACCTGCAGAGCAAGGGCGTTTCCCGCGTTCTGCTCACCGCCCCGGGCAAGGGCGAGCTGAAAAACATCGTGCACGGCATCAACCACGCCACCATCACGGATTCGGACAAGATTGTTTCGGCGGCGTCCTGCACCACCAACGCCATCACGCCGGTACTAAAGGCGATCAACGACCGCTACGGCGTCGTGCACGGCCACGTAGAGACGGTCCACTCCTTCACCAACGACCAGAACCTGATCGACAACTTCCACAAGGGTGACCGCCGCGGCCGCTCCGCCGCGCTGAACATGGTCATCACTGAGACCGGTGCCGCCAAGGCTGTCGCCAAGGCCCTGCCCGAGCTCCTGGGCAAACTGACCGGCAGCTCCATCCGCGTTCCCACCCCGGATGTCTCCCTGGCCATCCTGAACCTGAGCCTGGAAAACGGCACCACCAAGGATGAGGTCAACGACTACCTGCGCGAGATGTCGCTGCACTCGGAGCTGCGCAAGCAGGTCGACTACATCGATTCGCCGGAGGTTGTCTCCACCGACTTCGTCGGCTCCCGCCGCGCCGGCATCGTCGATGGCCTCGCCACCATCAGCAACGAGAAGAACCTTGTCCTCTACGTCTGGTACGACAACGAATTCGGTTACAGCTGCCAGGTGGTCCGTGTGATGGAGGAAATGGCCGGCGTGAACCCGCCGTCGTTCCCGGCCAAGGACGCGGCCGCGACCCTCGAAGCTGCCGGGCTGCCGGTCGAGGTCGGGTAGCCCCACTTTGGACCTTCCCGGCCGGTTCGCTGGAATCGGCCGGGAAAGGGAACCACAATGGAGCCATGGAACAGAACTCGGCTGTGGAGCACGAAACCACCCTGGAACATGCCCTCGACGTAGCCCGGCGGAACGCCAAGGAAGCCAAGCGCCTCCTCGACGACGCCCGAGCCAAACGCGAGGCCGGCGAGATCGACGACGCGCGGGTCAGCCAGTTGGAAGCGCTGCTGAATCTCGCCGAGGAGGACCTCCGCCGGGTCACCAAGGAACAGTGACCGCTCGGCACTGACCAGCCGGCGGCCGTCCGGCCGCCAGCCCCGGGGCATAGCCTGTCCTGTCCTGCACACTGTGGACAACCGGGCCGCTGTCGGTGCCCCGGCCTAGGCTGATGAGGTGCAGCAGCCCCATCCCTCCCCGGAACTTCCGTGACCGTCACCTGGCGCGACTTCAGGCGCGCCCGGCGCCGGTCGCGCCAGGCCTGGGCATTGCTGGGCGCCACGATGCTGGCGTTGCTGGCTGGCCTCGGCTGGTTCTTCACCGCCGGCCAATTTGCGATCGCAGAGCCGAGGGTGGCGGGGCCCACCGAGGCTCCCGTGCTGGCGGCGGGTTGGATGAAACCGGTCGCGCCGGTTCGGGCCGTGCCGTCCGGTCTCGCCGTGGACCTCCTGTCGGTGCTGCCGGTCAAGGGCCGCGCAGCCAGCGGCAACTACAACCGCAGTGCCTTTGGCCAGGCGTGGCTCGACGTCGACCGTAACGGCTGTGACACCCGCAACGACATCCTCCGCCGAGACCTGGCCGGCGCCATGTTCACCGAAGGCTCCCGCTGCCGGGTCGGATCCGGGACCTTCCAGGAGCCCTACACCGGGCGGACCATCGCCTTCCAGCGCGGTGCGGCGTCCAGCAAAGCCGTGCAGATCGACCACGTCGTGGCGCTGGGGGACGCCTGGCAAAAGGGGGCCCAGCAGCTGAGTCCGCTGCAGCGCCAGCACCTCGCCAACGATCCGCTGAACCTCATTGCCGTGGACGGGCAGGCCAACCAGGACAAGAGCGCGTCCGACGCCGCCACCTGGCTGCCGCCGAACAAGGCGTTCCGCTGCCACTACGTCGCCCGGCAAATCTCGGTGAAGGCCGCCTACGGGCTGTGGGTAACGCCGGCCGAAAAGGACGCGATGAAACGGGTTCTCGGTGCCTGCCCGGGGCAGCAGACCATCGTGCCGCGCTGATGTCCGGGCTGATTCGCGCTGCTGTCTGCGCTGTTGGGAGCGGAACGATTCCCGGCTCATTGACACCCGACACTGCCAGGTCTAGGACTGGAATCGTCAGCTACGGCCCACCACTCGAGGAGTAGAAATGGCCTACGGAGTTGTGCACTTTTTTCCGGGAGGAACCAAGGAACAGTACGAGGCGTCCATTGCCGCGGTTCATCCCGGCGAAGGCCGCTTGCCGGAGGGGCAGGTCTTTCATGCCGGCGGCGCATCGGCCGGTGGATGGACAATCATGGCGGTCCACGATTCCCAGGAGAGCTGGGAGAAATTCCGTGACGGCATCCTGATGCCCAAAATGCAGGCCGGCATCGAGGGCGGCTTCACATCCCCGCCGGAAGAGACCGTCATTGAGCTTTACAAGGTGATGCCTTAGGACACAGGCCGTCCGGCAGTCAGAACAGCAATGAGACGAGGCACCAGCAGGCCACGACCAGCCCCACGACCAGCATCGGGACGTTCCACTCGGACACGACCGTGCGCTCGGCCGAACTCTGGCCGGGGCCGCTGGTTGCGCCCGGCTGCCTGGCATCCTGCCAGGCCCGGACAATCGCATCCCGTCCGCCCGACGTCGGAGGCTGGCCCATGCGCTCATTGGACGGCAGCATCCCGAAGGGGCGTTCCTTCCAGTCCCGGGCCTGTTCGAACCCGGTGCCAAAGGCGCTGGGCGGCGTCGGGGCACCCCAGCTGACATACTTCCTACCGGCAGCCCTCACCGTGACGGAGTAGCGGACCTCGACGTCGTCCACGGCGGCGAACGGGATCCGGTGCCGTCGGAGCCCGTTGACCACGTCAAACTTGTCGGCTCCCACGATCAGCCTCGGCTGCCACTGCGTCAGATAGACCAGCAGGGCCGCGGCAGCCAGCCACGGCGCGGCCGCCACGGCAGCCCCGCCCCTTCCCGCGAGCATCAGCCAGCCCATGCCGGCAGCGCTGCCTCCCCAGACCAGGAGCGATACCACCCGGCCGGATGGCTCCTTGAAGGTGCGCGGCCTCGGTCTTGAGCTTGTTTCGGTTTCCCCCATGCGCCACATCATGCCAGCGGAGTGCCGGTTTCCCGGCTAGGCCCGGGCGGCTTGTTCCGCGAGTTCTGCTTCGAGCCGCTCGACGTCGGCCCGGTGGCAGAGCTCGGTGGCGCGTGTGGTGACAGTCGCGCTGCCGGCAGCGACCGCCGAACGGAACGCATCAGCCAGCGTGCGCCCCTGCGCCAGCCGGAGCACGAAGGCTGCCAGGAAACTGTCGCCGGCACCGACCGTGCTCTGCACCCGTACCGGCGGCACGGCCAGCCGGAGCGTGCCGCCCTGGGACGCCAGGACTGCTCCCTGGCCGCCCAGGGTCAGCGCGACATGTTCGGCGGATCCGTCGGCCACCAGCGCCATGGCGGCGTCGAGCTCGCTTTGCTCGGTCTCCAGGGTCGTGCCGAAATGCAGCCCAAGCTCCCGCCGGCTTGGTTTGACCAGGAAGACCCCCTCGGACAGGGCAGCGGCCAGGGCAGGCCCGGAGGCGTCGACGACGCAGCGCGCATTCTGCTCGCGCGCGAGCCTGGCCACCTCGGCGTAGAAGTTATCCGGTACACCGGGGGGCAGGCTGCCGCTGGCCACCACGTACCCGCCGGGCTGGATGGAATCCGCCACGAGCGCCAGGCACAGCCGCCACTCGGGTTCATTCAGCTCGGGTCCCTGCAGGACAAAGCGGAACTGCTTGCCGGTGGAGGTCTCATCGACAGTGAAGTCCTGCCGGGTGCTGCCCTGGATCGGAACCACCAGTGTGGGGAGCCGCTCCGCTTCGATCAGTCTCCGGTAGGCCTCACCCGTGGGGCCGCCCGCCGTGTAGATGGCCAGGGGACGTCCGCCGAGCCGTTGGACCACCCGGGCCACGTTCACGCCGCCGCCGCCCGGATCCAGGCGGCTGGGTCCGCAACGGAGCTTATGACCGCTGGTGACCACCCCGGTGGTGGTGCTGATGTCCAATGCTGGATTCACGGTCACCGTGAGGATGGGCTGTGCCGGCGTGGTGGCTTCCATGGGGCCAAGCATAAGAGCACGGCGTTCACACTGTCCCCGGGCCTAGATCCCCTTGTGGGCAGTGGGGCGCTCCGCAAGAATGGGCGCGGCAGGACAGGAGGCTGGAATTCAGCCGCCATTACTGGGACGGGAACCATGGCACATCGCAAGGCAGGCGCCGTCAAAGGCAGTGCCGTCAAGGGCAGTGCCGGCAAGGGTAGCGCCGGGCGGGAGCCCACGCGCCGGAAGGGCGGACCGGGGGAGGAACCGGGGCAGCCCGGGCGGCTGCCGCTGGGCGTCTACGCCGCGGAACTGGCGCGGCTTCAGGCGGAGCTGGTTGCGTTGCAGGAATGGGTCCGCAGCACGGGAGCGCGGGTGCTGGTGATCTTCGAAGGGCGCGACGCCGCCGGCAAGGGCAGCGCCATCAAGCGGGTCACCGAGTACCTGAATCCCCGCGTTGCCCGGATCGTGGCGCTGCCGGCACCGACCGAGCGGGAGCGCGGTGAATGGTACTTCCAGCGCTACGTCCAGCACCTGCCAGCGGCCGGGGAAATCGTGCTGATGGACCGCTCCTGGTACAACCGCGCCGGCGTCGAACGGGTGATGGGATTCTGCACGCCCGCGGAACACAAACGCTTTATGTCCCAGTGCCCGGTCTTTGAACGGCTGCTGATCCAGGACGGGATCCTGCTGTTCAAATACTGGTTCTCGATCAGCCACGCGGAGCAGGAACGGCGGTTCAGGTCCCGGCTGGAGGATCCGCTGCGTCAATGGAAGCTCTCGCCGATGGATCGGGAGGCGATCCTGCGCTGGGAGGACTACTCGCGGGCCAAGGACGACATGTTCATGCAGACGGATACCGCGGAATCGCCGTGGTTTGTGGTGGAGGCAGAGGACAAACGCCGGGCCCGGATCAACATGATCGCCCACCTGCTCTCCAGCATCGACTACACCGAAGTCAGGACGGAGCCGGTTACCCTCCCGCAGAGGCCGCGCGCCGTCAATTACACCCGGCCGCCGCGGGACTTGTTCCGCTACGTCCCCGACCATGCCGCCCAGCTGCTGAAACCGAACGAGGACTAGCCCGCCGGGGCGTAACTCCACGGCGGAAATTCCCCACTTTTGGGGGCGGCCGCCGGCGCGTCCCGCGAAATTCGCGGCGATTTCCTGCGTGTTGGCGTCAAAGGTGGGGAGACTCCGCGCCTGCGGGCGCAGTCCGAACGAGGACTAGCCCGCCGGGGCTAGTGGCCGAAGGGATCCGGGTCCACACCCGGCATCCAGGTCAAACCGGGGACGCCCCAGCCGCTCTTCTTGGCCTGCTTCATCGCCTTACGGGCGTAGCGGTCGATCAGCCGATTGACGTACAGCTTGCCGTCCAGGTGGTCGTACTCGTGCTGGATCACGCGCGCGAACCAGCCCGTTGCCTCGAACTCGACGGGTTTGCCGTCGCCGTCGAAGCCCTGCACCCGGGCCCATTCGGCGCGTTTGAGCGGGTACTGCCCGCCCGGGAAGGACAGGCAGCCTTCCTCTTCCTCGTCCGGGTCCGGCAGCGCCCCGGAGACTTTGGAGAGGGTCAGCACCGGGTTGACGACGACGCCGGAGGGCGGGGCGCCGTCGTCGTTGGCGTACTTGTACACGAAAAGCCGCTTGCCCACACCGACCTGGGGCGCGGCCAGGCCGACGCCGTTGGCGGCGTCATTGGTCTCGAACATGTCCGCGATCAGGGTGCGGAGTTCGTCGTCGAAGACCTCAACTTCGGCGGCCCGGCGGTGCAGCACGGGTTCGCCCCAGATCGTGATGGGTAGGACTGTCATGTCGAAAAAGTTCCTTTAGTGCTGTTGGCTGCTGGTGCTGCGACGGTCAGCCGGCGATGGTGCGGCCGACGACGTCGCGCATGATTTCGTTCGTGCCGCCGAAGATCGTGAGCAACCGTGCCGCGAGGAAGGCCTGCGCCACCGGGTACTCCAGGATGTAGCCGTAGCCGCCATGCAGCTGCAGGCACCGGTCGGTGACGGACTTGGCCCGTTCGGAGGCCCAGAGCTTGGCCCGCGCCGCCGAGGCGGCGTCGAGTTCACCCGCGTTGAAGGCCCGGATGGCCTGGTCCACGTAGGTTTCAGTGACCTCGACCTCGGTGAGGATGTCGGCCAGTTCGAAGCGGCTGTTCTGGAAATCGATGATCCGCTCGCCGAACGCGTTACGGTCCTTTGTGTACGTCACGGTCGCCTCGTAGACGGCGCGGACGACGGCGGAACTGGCGACGGCGATGGCCAGCCGGCCCTGGGGGAGCTGCTCGGCGGCGTACTGCAGCCCCTTGCCTTCTTCGCCGACCAGGTCGGCGTGCGGTACCCGGACGTTGTCGAAGAACAGCTCAGCGGTGTCCGAGGCCTTCAGCCCCATTTTGTCCAGCTGGTTGCCGGTGTTGTAGCCCTCGGACTTGCGCACCATGAACAGCGAGAAGGAGTCGCGGCCGCCCCGCCCGGTGCTGCCGTCGGTGCGGGCCAGGACCAGGGACGCGTCGCCGGAGATGCCGTTGCCGATGAAGGTCTTCTGGCCGGTGATGAGCCAGTCGTCGCCGTCGCGCACGGCCTTGGTGCGGATGCCGCGGAGGTCCGATCCGGCGCCGGGCTCGGTCCAGGCGACCGAGGTGACCGTCTCGCCGGAGACCATGCCGGGCAGCCAGCGCGCTTTGAGATCGTCGGAGCCGTAGGCCAGCAGGTGGGGGAGGACCATGTCATCGTGCAGGTGGAAGGCCAGCCCCACGGCAAGGTGGTTGCTCTTGGCGAACTCCTCGTCCAGCACGGCACGGAAGCGGTAGTCGTTCATGCCCAGGCCGCCGAATTCTTCGGGAACGGCGAGCCCCAGCAGGCCCTGCTCGCCGGCCGCGGTCCAGAGCGAACGGGGCATCATGTGGTCCTGGTCCCACTGGCCGTAGTGCGGGGCCACCGCCCGCGCGTTGAACTCCGCAGCCATCTCACGGAACATCTCGTGGTCTTCTTCAAAGAGCTGGCGCTTCATCGCGGTTCCTTCCACGCACGGACGAGACTGGACAGACAACAAAGGCCGCACCGGATATCCGGTGCGGCCTTTGGAAAAGGTCGGACAATTCTGCCGTCCTTTGTGAGGGTGAGCGACGGGGGTTGAACCCGCGACCTCCTGGACCACAACCAGGCGCTCTGCCAACTGAGCTACGCCCACCATGTGCCCCGCCATGCCTTCCGGCGAACCGGCTGGCTGAAAAGGCAACGACAAATAGCTTACCTGCTGTTTGGGGGTGGTTTTGCCACTTTCCTCGAATTCGACGAAATTTTCCCTAAACGTGGTGGAGATTACTCCGCGGGTGCTGCTGCCGGCGCGTCGGCGGGGGCGTCCGCAGGGGCCATGATCGACTTCGCGATCCGCTGCGCCGTGGCGCTGTCCGGACCCGGTGCGGGCACAAAGACCGCCTCGCGGTAGTAGCGGAGCTCGTCGATGGAATCCTTGATGTCGCCTAGGGCACGGTGGCCGCCGAGCTTGGCGGGGGACTGGAAGTACGCCCGGGCGTACCAGCGCCGGGAGAGTTCCTTGATGGTGCTGACATCGATCACGCGGTAGTGCAGGTGCTCCACCAGTTCCGGCATGTCGCGGACCAGGAACACGCGGTCGGTGCCCACCGAGTTGCCGCCCAGCGGGGCCTTCTTCGGGTCCGGCACCCACTTCTTGATGTACTCGAGCACGGCGGCCTGGGCTTCGGCCATGGTCTTGCCGTGGGGGAGTTCCGCCAGCAGCCCGGACCGGGTGTGCATGTCGCGCACGAAGTCGTTCATTTGGGCCAGCGCGGCGTCGTCCGGCTTGATCACGACGTCCACGCCGTCACCGAGGATGTTGAGTTCCGAGTCCGTCACCAGGGCCGCGACCTCGATGAGGGCGTCGTTTTTGGAGTCCAGGCCGGTCATTTCGCAGTCGATCCACACGATGCGTTCATTAGATATAGGCACCCGCCCAGCCTACCGTTCCGCCGCCGCTGAGCGGTCCGGTGCTAGGATTTCGGGTACGCGGCCGTCGAAGATTTTCGTCATCGCGGCGTGCCCCATGGCCGGCTTGTCGGTCCGTTGCGGGCCAAAACGAGCCCCACAAGAGATTGGACGATCCTGAGATGACGGCGCCTGTACCTGCGGCGGGGGAAACGGCTGCCGGTACCTCCCGCCAGTCTCCGAAGGCCGTTGTTGCCGATGTGGATAATGCCAGGTCGCCGATCCTTGCCGGATTCCTTGGCTCCGTGTTCATGGCGGTCGGCTCGCTGGGCGTCGGCTGGCTCGCTCCGGTGTCCGAACTGCGGCGCCTACCCTTGTTCATCTGGATGCGGACCGAGGCGGTGGGTGTCGGGCTGAGCATTGTGCTCCTGGCGGTCGGCGGAATGCTCCTGGTCCGCGCCTGGCTCCGGCTGGGGCAGCGCGTGCGGAGCTGGGGCCCCGGGGCCCGCAAGGCGACGCTGCTGGCGGTGGCTGCGTGGGGGCTGCCGATGATGTTCTCCGTCCCCTTGTTCAGCCGCGATGTCTACGCCTATATCGGCCAGGGCCGGCTGATGGTCGAAGGGTTCAACCCCTACGAGAACGGCATCTCGGCGCTGTCGAACTACTTCCAGCTGGGCGCGGACAAGATGTGGACCGAGGCTCCCGTGCCGTACGGACAGCTCTTCCTCTGGATCGAACAGTTCGTGGTCTGGTCCACGAACGTCCACCCCGAGGCCAGCATCATGCTGTTCCGGCTCGCGGCCCTGCTCGGAATCGTGCTCTGCGTGATCTACGTGCCGAAACTGGCCGAGCTGCACGGCGTCAACCCGCACCGTGCCCTCTGGCTCACCGCCGCCAACCCGCTGTTCCTGACCAACTTCATCGCCAGTGTGCACAACGATGCCCTGATGATCGGCCTGGCCCTCGCCGGCCTCTACTACTGCGCCACCAAACGCGTGCTGCTGGGCCTGGTCCTGGTCACGCTTTCCATCTCGGTCAAACCCATCACGATCGTGTTCCTGCCGTTCATTGGCCTGCTGTGGGCCGGCAAGAACGCCAGCTGGCCGCGCAAGTTCGTCTTCTGGGCGCTCACCGCCGGCCTCAGCCTGGCGCTGCTGTACGCGATGAGCCTGGTAAACGGCTTCGGCTTCGGCTGGATCAACGGGCTCTCCGCCCCGGGCAGCATCTGGATCTGGTACGCACCGGTCGGCCTGCTGGGGCTCATTGTCGCCTCGATCTTCAACGCCTTCAGCCTGGACGGCTGGGGGATGGCCAAGTGGGTTTATGACGCCGGGAAGCTGCTGGCGCTCGGCATCGTCGGCTGGCAGATCTTCCGCGGCGACTTCGACCGGCTGATGCGCCGGCTCACCCTGGCCTTCGCCGCCGTCGTCTTCCTGGCACCGATGATCCAGTCCTGGTACGTCGTCTGGCTCATCCCGCTCTTTGCGGTGACCGGCATCCGGGACGACTGGCAGGTCAAGGCGGTGTACTTCATAGTGTCCTTCTTCATGGTCTACGCCATTTCGGACCAGCTGGAAGTCTTCCCCTACCTGCAGACCGACGACCTGGGCCTCGCGCTCGCCCTGGCCCGCAACGCCGCTGCCATCATCGCCCTGCTGTTCGCGCTGTACCTGATCTTCCTCGACCCGAAAACCAAACAGCTGTTCAGCAAGCCATCGGAACCGGTGACCACCCGGCCCGTCATCTGAGCCGCCGGAGCCACCTGCTCCCGCGTCGGAAGGAAGCCCCATGTCCATGATCAAGAGCCCCGAAGAGATCGCCCTGATGCGCGAGGCCGGACGGGTGGTGGCTAACGCGCTGGCGCAGGTACGCGAGGCTGCCGCCGTCGGCGTGTCCCTCAAGGAGCTCGACGGCGTGGCCGCGCAAGTGATGGCCGAGGCGGGCGCCACGCCGGCATTCCTGAACTACCGTCCCCGCTGGGCTTCCGTCCCTTTCCCCGGCGTGATCTGCACCTCGGTCAACGACGCCGTGGTGCATGGCATCCCCAACGACTACCGGCTCGAGGACGGCGACCTGCTCAGTGTGGACTGCGGTGCCTTCCTGGCGGGCTGGTGCGGGGATGCCGCCGTCAGCTTCATTGTGGGCACGGCAGACCCGGGGGACCAGGCGCTGATCGACGCCACCGACGAGGCGCTGGCCCGCGGCATTGAAGCGGCGCGGATCGGCAACAAGATGGGCGACGTGGCGTACGCGATCGGCGGGGCCGCGCGCCGGGCCGGCTACGGGCTGCTCGCCGACCACGGCGGCCACGGCATTGGCCGGACCATGCACGCAGAGCCGCCCGTGCCCAACGACGGCCGGCCGGGCCGGGGCATCAAGCTGACCGAAGGTCTGGTCATCGCGATCGAACCCATGCTGATCCTCGGCGGCAACGGCGACTACTACCACGACGACGACGAATGGACCCTCCGATCGGCCAACGGACGCCGCGCCGCCCACAGCGAGCACACCGTGGCGATCACCGCGGAGGGCCCGGTCATATTGACGCTGCCATAGGGCCGGCGGGCGGCGCCGCGCCCGCTGGTGGTCAGCGGCTCCGCGTGGCCTGGCCAGCCAGTCGGATGCGCTGGCGGTGCGTTGCGAGCCGCAGCTGGATGATGCGGGCCGCCCCGGCGATGGCGACCAGCACACCGCCGCCGACCGCCGCGATGAAGAGGGCAACGCCGAGCGGGACGGAGCCCTCCAGGCCGAAGAACTTCACCTGGACATAGACCTGGTTTTGCAGGATGAAGACGATCAGCAGGATCAGCACCACCAGCGCGCTGGCAACCGCAGTCCACACCATGCCCGCGCGGGTGACCCGGCGGGGTTCCGGTGCGGCGGCCGTCGGTTCCGGCGTATCGGCACGGGGAGCTTCTTCGCGCGGAACGGCTATGGCGTCGACGGGGGCCCCGGCGCCGGGGTCGGTGCTGTCTGCCGTGCCGCCGGCGGGGTAGCCCTCAACGGAGCCGGACGGGGCCTCAGAAGTCACCGGGTACTGCGCGGGAGCGGCGTTGCGCGGATCCTGGGGATCGAATCCGTGGGGTGTCTGGGTCATGGCGGCCGTACCTTTCGATTGCGGGCGGGTCGCTCAGGCTTTCCCTGGTGCCCCGCCTGTCACCTCAATACTAAGCGTGCTCATGGCTCGGGAGGCTTGCAGCCTAGGGGTGCGTTGCGGCTCAGTCGGGCCGCGGCAAACGCAGGAAGGCAGGCTGTTGGCACCGGGCGGGCGGGGGTATAGCGTCACAGCCAAAGGGGCGCCCGGAGCGGGCGGTTCAGGCGAGGAGGCATGGCCGTGACGATCGTCGACAACGCCGTCTACGTGGACGGGTACCGGACCGCGGACCCTGAGGACCTGGACGAGACGTATTTCCTGTTGCGGCAGCGCCAGGGCATGGCCTGGATCGGGCTCTACCGTCCGGACGCAGCGGAGCTTCGCTCGGTGGCCGAGGAATTTGACCTGAACCATCTGGCGGTGGAAGACGCGCTCGCCGGCCATCAGCGCGCCAAGCTGGAACACTACGGCGACACCCACTTCCTGGTGCTGCGCCCGGCCCGGTACCTGGATGAGGTGGAGAAGGTCCAGTTCGGCGAGATCCATATTTTCACCGGTCCCGATTTTGTGGTCACCGTCCGCCACGCGGAATCACCGGACCTGGCCCGGGTGCGCCGTCGGATGGAGTCCCAGCCGGACTTCCTGGCCCTTGGGCCGGATGCCGTGCTGTACGCCATCCTCGACCAGGTGGTCGATGAGTACGAGCCCGTTGCCGCCGGCCTGGAGAACGACGTCGACGAGATTGAAGACGAGCTGTTCGCGGCAGATCCGGGAGTCTCCCGCAGGATCTACGAACTCTCGCGGCAGGTGATCATGTTCCAGCGCGCCACGGCGCCGCTCACCGGCATCCTGCAGGCTCTCCGGGCCGGCGCCCCCAACCACGTCCCGGGCCCGGAACTGCAGGACCACTTCCGCGATGTGCTGGACCATGTGCTGCGCCTGAGTGAACGGATCACTGCGTTCCGCGCCCTGCTCCAGAACGCGCTCGCGGTCAACGCCGCCCTCGTGGCGCAGCGACAGAACGATGAAATGCGGCTCCTCACGGAGTCGAGCATCGCCCAGAACGAACAGACCAAGCGGATCTCGTCCTGGGCCGCCATTCTCTTCGCGCCCACGTTGATCGCGTCGATCTACGGGATGAACTTCCGCCTGATCCCGGAGCTCGACTGGGTTTTCGGGTATCCGATGGCGCTCGGGCTGATGCTGGTGATGGGCGTGGCCCTTTACCTGACCTTCCGGCACAACAAATGGATCTGAAGGGGCCGGGCTTCGCGTCAGAGCGGGCTTCGGGGCGGCAGGGGTGCGGCCCTGGGCGGCGGATAAGCCGCGGCCAGGGCCGCACGTTGTGCCCCAGGAGGGAATCGAACCCCCGACCGGCGGATTAGAAGGCCGCTGCTCTATCCCCTGAGCTACTGGGGCACGTTCGGCGTGCCGACAGGCTACTGCCGGGGACGCCTCAAGAAGTTTACAGGGCCCCGCGCGCTCCGCCAGTCAAGCGTGCCCGCAAATGCCTGTGCCTGTCCGACCAGGTTTTCCACATAGCGGAATCCCGCACTGCCGTCCGGCGCGCCCGCACGTGAAGCTGGAACTGCTCGGTGGGGCAAGACCAAATCGAGCGAGCGTACTCAAGACAGGGCTTGTTCAGGACAGCGACTACTCAAGACAGGACAGACCAATGAACGACAGCATCACGGTCCGCGGCTTCGTCGCCTCGGAGATCAGGAGCACGACGACGCCGGGCGGGGTCGCCACCGCTTCCTTCCGGCTGGGCTCGACGGAGCGGCGCTTTGACCGCTCCGCAAACGCATGGGTGGACGGAAACACCAACTGGTTCACGGTGCAGGGATACCGCCAGTTGGCCGGAAACATGGGCTGCAGCATCAAAAAGGGCCAGCGCGTCATCATCGTGGGCCGGCTCAAGATGCGCAGCTGGGAAAAGGACGGCCGCGTTTATCACGTGGCAGAAATCGACGCCGAGTCTGTCGGCCACGACCTGATGTGGGGGTCCGCCAACTTCACGCGCACCGCCGCCAATGGCCCGGTGCCCGGACAGGACGCCGCAGCCCCCGGACGCACCGGGAGCGGCCACGACGCCCATGACGACGACCGCGGCGTGGACGCCGACGCGGACGATGCAGGGGCCGACGATGCCGGGTCGGACGACGACGAGCAGGATTTTGACGCAGAGACCGGCGAATTGAAGGGGGCCGCCGCCTGAGGCCGCCGGACGGCCGCCCATGGCAGAATTGCCGGGTGAAGCGAGCCCGGACGAACTCTCAAGACCAGGCGGTGCTGCCGGTGCTCGGGGCGCTTATCCTGCTGCTTGCATCAACGGCGGGTTGTTCGGCGGCCGCTGGGGGCAATGGGGGAGCGCCGGGGGGCGTCCTCTCCGCGGAAACACCGCCGGGCACGGCCCGGCCCGCACCCGCCCGGATCCCTTCCGCGGCAGCGACAGCGCGCCCTGCCACCTCCGCGGCCGCCGCCCGGCTTGAGGCGGCTTTGGCGAAGCTGGCCAGGGAGGCCGAGCCCGGAACGGAACAGATCCGGGCGGCCCTCGTCGAAGCCGGATTCCCGCGGGACGGCATCGAAGTCACGGCGAGCCGAACCCCTACCGGGCTGCAGGCTGACGCTGTGGAGGCTGCGGTCCGGCAAGACCGGGACTGCGTCGTTGCCCAGCTGCGCAACGGTACGGTGGCGGTGGCCGTGTTGCCCGTCTTGGCGGATGGCCGCTGTTTCGCGGGCTCACCCGCCTAGAGGCCGCCCGGAGACCCGGTGCCGGGGTGCCGGCTGGGCGGGGACCGGAATGTGAGTTATCCGCGTCAAGCCACTAGATTTGTAGGCATGGCGGAATTTATCTACACAATGACCAAGGCCCGCAAGGCCGTTGGCGAAAAACTTATCCTCGACGACGTGAGCATGTCCTTCTTCCCGGGGGCCAAGATTGGTGTTGTTGGCCCGAATGGTGCCGGTAAGTCCACCATTCTCAAGATCATGGCCGGCCTGGACACTCCCTCCAACGGCGAGGCCCGGCTGAGCCCCGGCTACACCGTCGGCATCCTGCTGCAGGAGCCGCCGCTGAACGAGGACAAGACCGTTCTGGGCAACGTCCAGGAAGGCGTCGGCGAGATCTACGGCAAGATCCAGCGCTTCAACGAGATCTCCGAAGAGATGGCCAACCCCGACGCTGACTACGACGCCCTCCTTGAGGAAATGGGCCAGTTGCAGGAAGCCATCGACGCTGCCGACGCCTGGGATCTCGACTCCCAGCTTGAGCAGGCCATGGATGCGCTGCGCTGCCCGCCGGCCGACGCCGATGTCACGCTGCTCTCCGGTGGTGAGCGCCGACGCGTCGCCCTCTGCAAGCTCCTGCTGCAGAAGCCGGACCTGCTGCTCCTTGACGAGCCCACCAACCACCTCGACGCCGAGAGCGTGCTGTGGCTTGAACAGCACCTCTCCTCCTACCCGGGCGCCGTCCTCGCCGTCACCCACGACCGGTACTTCCTGGACCACGTGGCCGAATGGATCGCCGAGGTGGACCGCGGCCACCTGTACCCGTATGAGGGCAACTACTCCACGTACCTCGAGAAGAAGCGCGCCCGCCTGGAGGTCCAGGGCAAGAAGGACGCCAAGCAGGCCAAGCGCCTCTCCGAGGAACTCGAGTGGGTCCGCTCCAACGCCAAGGGCCGCCAGACCAAGTCCAAGGCCCGTCTGGCACGCTACGAGGAAATGGCCGCCGAGGCGGACCGTACCCGCAAGCTCGACTTCGAAGAGATCCAGATCCCGCCGGGACCGCGGCTGGGCGGCCTGGTCCTGGAGGCCAAGAACCTCCAGAAGGGCTTCGAGGACCGCACCCTGATCGACGGCCTGTCCTTCACGCTGCCGCGCAACGGCATCGTCGGCGTCATCGGCCCGAACGGTGTCGGCAAGACCACCCTGTTCAAGACGATCGTCGGGCTGGAGCCCCTCGACGGCGGCGAACTGAAGATCGGCGACTCCGTCAAGATCTCCTACGCTGACCAGAGCCGTGGCGGAATCGACCCGAACAAGACCCTGTGGGAGGTCGTTTCCGACGGCCTCGACTTCATCCAGGTCGGCCAGGTCGAGATGCCGTCCCGCGCCTACGTTGCCGCGTTCGGCTTCAAGGGCCCGGACCAGCAGAAGAAGGCCGGCGTGCTTTCCGGTGGTGAGCGCAACCGCCTGAACCTGGCCCTCACCCTCAAGCAGGGCGGTAACCTGCTGCTCCTCGACGAACCGACCAACGACCTCGACGTCGAGACTCTCAGCAGCCTCGAAAACGCCCTGCTCGAATTCCCGGGTTGCGCCGTCGTGGTCTCGCACGACCGCTGGTTCCTGGACCGGGTGGCCACGCACATCCTCGCCTACGAAGGCGACGAGGAGAACCCCTCCAAGTGGTACTGGTTCGAGGGCAACTTTGAATCCTACGAGGAGAACAAGATCGAGCGCCTCGGCCCCGACGCGGCCAAGCCGCACCGGGTGACGCACCGCCGCCTGACCCGCGACTAAGTCCGCAAGGCGGTCCCGCCAGGGCCTACGCGAAAGGCCCGGCTCCCCACGGGGAGCCGGGCCTTTCGCGTGTCCGCGTCAGCCGCGGTCGGCCTTGCGCATCTGGTGCTCCAGCACCTTGGTCTGGACGGCGCCCTTGACCTTGTTCTTGAAGTCGGTCGGCACCCGGATCATGCCTTCCTGGGCCACCGTCGCGACGTGCCGGCCGTCGCGGCTGAAGATCTTGCCGGTAGCCAGGCCGCGGGCACCCTGGGCGCTGGGGGATTCCTGGACGTAGAGCAACCACTCGTCCACGCGGACGGGCCGGTGCCACCACATGGCGTGGTCGAGGCTGGCGACGGACATTCCCGGGGTAATCCAGCTCATGCCGTGCTTGCGCAGGACGGATTCCAGCAGCGTGTAGTCGCTGGCATAGGCCAGTGCGGCGCGGTGCATCTCCGGGTCATCGGGCATCGGGCCGAAGGTACGCATCCAGACCGCGTTCCGGGCTTCCTTCGGGCCTTTCGCGGAGACGTACAGGGCCGGATCCACATGGCGGATGTCGAAGGGGCGCTCGTAGGCCCAGTGGCGGGCCACCGGGTGGTCGTACTTGCCCAGCAGGTCAGCCGTGCTCGGCAGCGACTCCGGGTCCGGAATCCCGGCGGGCATCTGGGTCTGGTGCTCGATTCCTTCATCCTCGTCCTGGAAGGACGCGATCATCGACAGGATGGGCATGCCTTCCTGGTACGCGTGGACCCGGCGCGCGGAAAAGGAACGGCCGTCGCGCAACCTCTGGACGCCGAAGGTGATGGGCTTGTTGGCGTCGCCCGGCCGGAGGAAATAGCCATGCATGGAGTGGACCCCGCGGCCGTCCGGAACAGTGCGGCTGCCCGCCACGAGGGACTGGGCCAGCACCTGGCCGCCGAAGACGCGCTGCCGGGGCTGCTTCTGTGAGGGGCCCATGAAGATGTCCTCGTCGGTCCGCGCGCCCTCCAGCTCGCCGAGGTTCAGGAGTTGGATGAGCGAGGAGGTGGGGTCCTCGGTGGGCATCGCCTGTAATCCGGCTTCGGCTTCAGTCATGGTTTGACTCTAGACGGCACCCCGGCACGGCTCAAAAGAGGCACAGCCGGTAGAGTCAAGATTGTGTCTGACGTCCTAACCCAGCCCCTGCAGTTCACCGATCCCCGCGACCTCGCCGACCTGCGCACCTTCGCCACCCGCGCCCGGGCCATCGACGACGGCGCCATCCGGTTGAACGCTGCCGGGCCGGTCCTGGCCGCCTACGTCTGCGTGCTCCGGCCGCGGCTGCTGGGGGAGGCAACCCCCACCATCCTGGGGCTCCGGACCGTGGCGCTGGCAGCGCCGGCCGAGCTCGATGTGACCGTCCCGCTCTCTGCCGTGCTGGACCGTCTGGCCCGCGCGGGCGCCGACGACGTCGAACTCCCGGTGCCGCCGATGGCCGTCACCGAATCGTGGGCCGGCGTCGGCGCACCCCGCACCGGCTGGGAGCCGCTCGGCGCGCTGCCGGACACTGTCCTGCGGCAGGCCGCGGAGGCAGGCATCACCGAGATCGCAGCCATCATCCCGGACAAGCCCGGCGCCCTGATCGTGAACAACGCCCGGGCGACCGTCTGGGGCCGGGAGTTGCCCGACGCCGGCGGACTGCCCGCCGGGGCCGCGTTCGCCGCGCTGACCCTGGGCTTCCTGGCCGACGGCGAACAAAGCCTCTTCCGTTCGGGCCGCTGGTTCCGGCTCAGCAGCCCCCGCGGCCACGTCCTGGTCCGCGCCGGCTCGGGACTTTAGAGCCGCCAGGTCCAGAGGGGCGGCCGGCTGGCGGACTACCTGCTCAGTCCGCCGTGACGGACGCGAGTTTGACCGGGATCCGCTGTCCGGCCCAGGTAGCGGTGAGGGACTCAGGGCCAGCGGTCTGTTCCGCCAGTTGAAGCCGGCGGATGACCAGCAGCTCCAGCGCTCCGGTCCGGACCACTGTTTCCGCGTCCGTGCTGGAGGCTGTGCCGGGGCCGAGGGCCGGCGCCGCGGAACGTAGCGGCCCGGTGCTGCCAACGAGGACGGACTCCGGCATCGGCTCAAGCCTGCCATCGACGTCCAAAAAGTGCTGCGCCTGGGGCTCGGCCGTCAAAATGGCGGCAGCCAAGGCGTCCAGGTAGCAGGGATCGCCGACGGCGTCGTAAACCCACCGTTCGCCGAGGACCGAGTGCTGCATGGTGCCGATCAAGGACGCTTCGGCGCCTTGCAGAGGCGATCCCCGGTAGCTCAGCGGCACCTGGAACACGCTACCGTCAGCGGCGACGAGGATCGTCTCGATGCCAACTTCGCCTTCCGGGTCGTCGAACCGGAAGGCGCCCACCTTCCCCAGCGCCGCGGCGGTTCCCGTGAACCAGGGTTGGCGCGGCAGCCAGCCTTGGAGGAGTTCAAGTTTTGTGGGCTGCAGCTCAGCCTGATGAATGATCGCCATGATCGTCAGCCTAGCCGGACCGGGGTGCCGTCCCGGTCAGAACCGGAGGACGCTGAGTTCTTCGGCAGGCTGGAACCCCAGCCGGGCGTAGAAGTTCCGGGACGCAGGCGATGGCGAAAGCACCATCCGGGCCGCGTTGAGGCCCCGCGAGAACTCAACCGCCGCCTGGACCAACTGTGCTCCGATGCCGGCGTTCCGGAAATCCGGCAGCACGTAGACGTTGCCGAGGTAGACCCAGCAGGAGGGCGGTTTCCCCGGTTTGGGCATCCGCTCGAAGACCAGGAGGTTGAGCATCCCGACCAGTCGGCCGTCCACCTCGGCGACAAAGAACTTCCGCGGGTTGGCGTCCATCCAGTAGCCGTAGATCTCTTCGAAGCCGTGACCGTCCTGCGGTTCCGGCTCCTGTTCCGCGGCCCATGTGGCCCTGAGCGCTGCAAGGGCGGGGCGGTCCCCGGGCCATTCGTCGCGGATTATTGGCATGGGAAGTACCTTACTAATCCCCGCGACGGTCCTGGGACGGAATACTTGCCGCCCCATACCCGGCAGGGTATTCTGGACGCAGAAAGACCCCGGAGGCATTCCCCCAAGTGCCTCCGGGGTCTTTCCACGTCCGGTCCTAGGCCCCGGAAGGGCTGTTGACCATCGAGAGCGCGGCCCGCTCCATGTAGTCCCAGAGGGTCCCCTCGTAGAGCGGCGGCAGGTCCAGCGCATCGACGGCGGTGCGCATGTGGTGCAGCCAGGCATCCTTCGCCTCGGGCGTGACGCGGAACGGCTGGTGCCGCATCCGCAGCCGCGGGTGGCCGCGCTCCTCGCCGTACGTGGTGGGGCCGCCCCAGTACTGTTCCAGGAACATCAGGAACCGCCGCTTGGCCGGCCCGAGGTCCTCTTCCGGATACATCGGGCGCAGCAGCGGGTCGGTCGCGACGCCGTCGTAAAACACATCGATCAGCTTCACGAACGTGTCGTGGCCGCCCACGGCGTCATAGAAGTTGTCGGTGTAACCGGGCTGGCTGAACGGATCGTTCTGCATCAGCATCTTGGGCTGGCGGGGTTCGCCGGAAATGGGGATCGACATTTTATTCTCCGGCCTGTTGCTGGGTTGAGGAGCCGGCGTCGTCCGCCAGCCCGCTGTCGGGCGCCACGTAGCTGCCCTGCGAACGGTTGCCCACCCGCAGGATTTCGCCGTTGCGCAGGTACCAGACGGTGCCGTCCTCGGCCCTGACCCGGGTGATGCGCAGGCCCATGGACTCGACCGTTCCCACCACTTCGGACGTTTCGATGATGTCGCCGATACCGTACTGGTCCTCGATGGTGATGAAGATGCCGGCCAGGAAATCGCGGATCAGCTGCTGGGCGCCGAAACCGATCGCGACGCCGAGGATGCCGACACTGGTCAGCAATGGGGCGATGTTCACGTTGAGGTTCTGCAGGACGTACATCACCGTGATGACGACGACGAGCACGCTGACCACGCTGTTGAGCAGCGAACCGATCGTGTTGGCGCGCTGCTCGCGCCGCTGATGGTCCAGGGCACGAAGCGCGGGTGCCACCCAGCGGAAATGCGGTTTCTTGAAGAACGTGGTTCCGGCGGCAACCCGCTTCGTGATGCCCGCGATCACGAAGGACGCCACCAGCCAGGTGGCGACGCCAACGCCGATGCTGATCAGGACGCCCGGCAGGTTGACTGCCGAGATGTCCGGCGGCGTGAGGGGCTCGGCGGTGGTCAGGCTGTACATCAGCAGGGTTTACTCCTTAGGGGCGCCCGCGTTCGCCGGGCGCATAACACTCTGTTCAGCTTCCACATTAGCGCCGTAGCGTGGCCCCATGCGCATCCTGGTCCTCGGCGGCACCGCCTTCCTGTCAGCAGAAATCGCCCGGCAGGCCGTCGCCGCCGGGCACGACGTCATGTGCCTGGCCCGCGGGAGTCGGTCGGCCCCGCCGGAGGGCGCCAGCTGGCTGAAAGCGGACCGCTCGCTGGGCCCTGCCGCCTACGCCGGCGCCGCCGGCGCTGGGGACTGGGACGCCGTCATCGACGTCGCCCGGGACCCCCGCCAGGCGCGGGAGGCACTCGAAACCTTGGCCGGAACGGCCCGCCACTGGACCTTCGTTTCGAGCTGTTCGGTCTACGCGGACCCTTCCGTCCCGGGCACGGCCGAGGACGCCGCCGTGCTCGCCCCGCTGGCGGCGGGAATCGAGGCGACCATGGAGAGCTACGGCGAGGCAAAGTCGGCCATCGAACGCCTGACAACGGAACTAGCCGGGGACCGGGCGCACCTTTGCCGGGCCGGGCTGATCGGAGGGCCGGGGGATGGCTCGGACCGGTACGGCTACTGGCCCGCCCGTTTCGCCCGGGACGCGGGGCCGGTGCTGGCTCCGGACATTCCGGCGGATCCCACCCAGATCATCGATGTCCGGGACCTCGCCGCCTGGCTGCTGCTGGCGGCGGAGGCCGGCGTCACCGGGGCGCTGAACGCGGTCGGCGAACCGGTGCCGTTCGCCGAGTACCTCGAAGAGTCACGGCAGCTGTCGGGGGGAGCTGCGGAGGTGGTGGCCGCCCCGGCCGAATGGCTCGCCGAACGCGGGGTGAACTACTGGGCCGGTCCGGACTCGCTTCCGTTGTGGCTCCCGCCCGGCCACGAGGGCTTTGCGGCCCGCAGCAACGCGGCGGCCCGCGCCGCGGGACTGCAGTTGCGGCCGTGGACCCGGACGCTGCGGGACACGCTGGCGGACGAGCGCCGCCGCGGACTCCACCGGGAGCGCCAGGCGGGGCTCACCCCGGACGTCGAGGGCCGGCTGCTACTCGAGTTCCAGACCGAGTTTCAGTCCGCCTGAGCATCTGCGGCCGGATCCGCCGGATCCGGTGCACCGGGAACCGGTTCCACGGCGGCTGAGGCCTCGTGCCGGACCGGGAAGTTGACGCTCCGGGCGATGAAGCACACCGAGTTCGCTCCGCGGTGCAGTTCCTCGAAAAGTTCCCCGGCCACCGGGGCCGCCGTCGTGACCCGGGGTTTGAGCGTGACCGATTCGAACTGGCCGCTGCCGTCGCGGTTGGTCCGCATCACGCCCTCGGCACGGTCCTCATAGCCGGTCACCACCACGCCGTGCTTCACGGCGACGTGCAAAAAGGACAGCATGTGGCACTGCGAGAGCGCCGCCAGCAGCAGCTGCTCCGGGTTGTACCGCTCCCGGTCGCCGTGGAACGTGGGGTCCGCAGAGCCCTTCAGGACCGGCAGCCCGGGGATCTCGACGTCGTGGTCGCGCGAGTAGCCCCGGTAGGAGGACGTCCCGCTGCCCAGGTTCCCGGTCCAGCGAACCGTCAGGGCGTAGTGGTGCTCGTCGAGGTTCATGCGGCCAGTCTAACGGCGCAGGAACGGCAGGACCCCGGCGCCGCCGAGAGCGGTGCCGGGGTCCTGAACTGCTGGTCCTGAAGTGCGGGCTAGTTTCCGCCGGGCCTAGACGTCCGCGGCACGGGCGCGCAGGGCGCGGGCGACGCCGTCACGGTTTTCCAACATCATCCGTCGCAGCGCCGCGCTGTCTTCCGGCAGCGAGGCCAGGAACTCATCCGTGCGGTCCACCGTGGCCTGCGTGGTCAGCTGCGCCGGGTAGAGCCCGACGACGATCTGCTGGGCCAGGGCGTGGGTGCGGTCCTTGACGATGCCCGGCACGGCCTCGAAGTACTTTTCGGCGTAGGGCTCCAGCAGCGCGGTGTCCAGTACGCGGGTGAAGCCGGCAACCGCCGAACCCTGCAGCGCGTTGGACAGCTCGCCCTTGACCACGATCGATTCCCAGGCCGCGGCCTTGGCCTCGGCGGTGGGGATGGCTGCCTTGGCAAGGGCCGCCGCGTTTTGTCCGGTGGCGGTGTTGTCGTGCTCCAGTTCGGCGTCGATCTTCTCCTGCCCGGCCCGGCCGCCTGCCACGAGGGACGCGATCAGCTCCCAGCGCAGGTCCTGGTCCACGGTGAGGCCGGCCAGCTCCAGCGAGCCGTCCAGCAGGCCGGCGACGGTGTCCAGCTGCCCGGCGCTACGGGCCAGCAGGGCGTAGGACTTCACGAACTGCAGCTGCGCGTCGGACCCGGCCGGGACGCGGGAGGCGAGCTCCCAGAGCCGGTCGGCCGCGGCCGTCGCGGTGGCGTCCTTGTGCTCTGCGGCCACGTAGAAGTTCAGCGTGGTGGCGAGCTGCCGGAGCTGGACCAGGATCACGGAGGAATCGGACTCCTCAGCGATGTTGGCCAGGATCAGTTCCACGTAGCCGCGGGCCGGGGTTTCGCCGTCGCGCGCCGCGTCCCAGGCCGAACCCCAGACCAGCGTCCGGGGGAGGCTCTGGCCGAAGTCCTTCAGGTGCGCCGTGGCGGTGGCGAGGGACTTCGGGTCCAGCCGGACCTTGGCGTAGGCGAGGTCGTCGTCGTTGAGCAGGATGAGGTCCGGCTGCGCCAGGCCCGCCAGGGCGGGAACCTCGGTGCGCTCGCCGTCGACGTCGAGCTCCTCGCGGTGCACGCGCTCCAGCTTCCCGGCGCCGTCCAGGTTGTAGAAGCCGACGGCGAGCCGGTGCGGGCGGATGGTCGGCTGCGCCTCGGTGGCGGACTGCAGGATGGCGAACGAGGAAATGCTCCCGTCCTCGCCGACGGACAGCTCCGGCTTGAGCGTGTTGACGCCGGCGGTCTCCAGCCAGAGCCGTCCCCAGTGGTCCAGGTCGCGGCCGCTGGCCTTTTCCAGCTCGACCATCAGGTCGCTGAGCTCGGTGTTCTGCCAGGAGTGCTTGCGGAAGTACTCGCGGACGCCGGCCATGAACTCTTCCGGGCCCACCCAGGCCACCAGCTGCCGCAGCACCGAGGCACCCTTGGCGTAGGTGATGCCGTCGAAGTTCACCTCCACGTCCTGCAGGTCGTTGATCTCGGCGAAGATCGGGTGCGTGGTGGGCAGCTGGTCCTGGCGGTAGGCCCAGGACTTTTCCACCGAGGCGAAGGTGGTCCAGGCGTGGTCGAATTTCGTGTTCTCGACGGCGGCGAGGTGGGACATGTACTCGGCGAAGGACTCGTTGAGCCAGAGGTCGTTCCACCAGCGCATGGTCACGAGGTCGCCGAACCACATGTGGGCCAGCTCGTGCAGCACGGTGATGGCGCGGCGTTCCACCTGGGCGTCGGTGACCTTGCTGCGGAAGACGTAGCCCTCCAGGATGGTCACGGCCCCGGCGTTCTCCATGGCCCCGGCGTTGAACTCCGGGACGAAGAGCTGGTCGTACTTCTCGAACGGGTAGGGGCAGCCGAACTGTGCCTCGAAGAACTCGAAGCCCTGGCGGGTGAGGTCGAAGATGTTGTCCGCGTCGAGGTACTGCATGAGGGACTTGCGGGCGAAGACGCCCAGCGGGGTGACTTTCCCGTCCGCTGACTTCACTTCGCTGCGGACCGACTGGTACGGACCGGCAATCAGGGCGGTGACGTAGGAGGAGAGCCGCGGGGTGGGGGCGAACTCCCAGACCGAGCGCGCGCCGCCGTCCTCGCCGGGGATGGTTTCCACCGGCACCGGGGTGGGGGAGTTGGAGACGACGTCCCAGTGGGAGGGCGCGGTGACCGTGAAGGTGAAGCTGGCCTTGAGGTCGGGCTGCTCGAAGACAGCGAACATGCGCCGGGAATCCGGAACCTCGAACTGGGTGTACAGGTAGACCTCGTTGTCCACCGGGTCCACGAAGCGGTGCAGTCCCTCGCCCGTGTTCATGTAGGGCGCGTCCGCGACCACCAGGAGCTCGTTCTCGGCGGCCAGGTCCGGCAGCTGGATCCGGATCCCGTCCGAGACTTCCGCAGGATCCAGCTCGCGGCCGTTGAGCGTGACGTTGTGCACCGTGTGGGTCACGGCGTCGATGAAGGTCGAGGACCCCGGCTTGGCCGTGAACTTCACGGCGGTGGTGGAGCCGAAGACCTTTTCGCCCCGGGTCAGGTCAAGGCTGACGTCGTATGAGTCGACGGCGATCAGTTCTGCGCGCTCGCGGGCTTCGGCGCGCGTGAGGTTCATACCGGGCAAGAGGTGCCTCCAGAAGTGGTGGGAACGGTGGAAACGATACTGTGAAATTATTCTTTCACGTTGCGGTGCGTTGGCAAGTTGTCCACGTCACAACGCGTCCCCTCCGACCGGCCCCGGCAGGGGTAGCGTTGGCTTTATGCGAAAGATCCGGGATTCCGTTGACGCCAGGGCCCTGCGTTTCGCCGTGGGTTTCCCGCTCATGCTGGCCGCCGCCTTCGTGGTGTGCGCGCTGCTGATCCGCGCGGACCTGCCCGAGCCGCTGGCCGTCCGCTGGACCGACGCCGGCGCCGCCGATTTTGCGCCCTTTGGAGCCGTGGTGGGGGTTGGTGCGGCCATGATCGTCCTGGTCGGCTGGGCCGTCCTGCTGCAGGCGGCGCCGCTGTCCCGGCCGGCCCTGATGCGCCGGTTCATGATGGGCGCCGGGTTGGCGGTAAGCCTCTTCGTCACCACCGTCCTCGCCGCCGTGCTGGTGGGCCAGCTGGGGCTGGCCGATGCGCGGGAGTCCCGCGTGGACGTGGCGGTCCTGGCCATGGGCAGCGGTGCGGCCCTGGGCCTCGGCGTCGTGATGGGCTTTGTCTTCAAGGCGGACGAGCGGTGGTCCACCGAGGACGAACGGGCCGCGCAGGCCGCGCTGGAACGGGAGCTGGACCCCGAACTGGCCGGCGATTCCGTCAGCCTCTGGGTCCACGCCCGCAGCTCGGTGTTCGTGATGCTCGGGATTGCCACGCTGTTCCCGGCGGCCCTGCTCACCGTTGCCGTGCCGTGGCTGGCCGCGTTGCTCGTGGCGGTCGCACTGCTGGCGGCCGTGTTCCTGTTCGCCCGCATTCGCGTAGACCGGAGCGGCTTGCGGGTGTTCGCGGCCGGGTTCGTCCGGGTCATGGATGTTCCCGCGGCGGCCATCGACTCGGCGACGCCGAAAGAGGTCAAGGCTGCCGACTATGGCGGCTGGGGCTACCGGAGCCACGGCGCCACGACGGCGATGCTGGTCAGCAGCGGCCCCGCCGTCGTCGTCGACCGCTCCGACGGCCGCCGGCTGGCAGTGAGCGGCGGCAGCGCGACGACGGCGGACAACGTCGCGCAGGTGCTCTCCCGCGTGGCGGCCCGTGCGCGCCGCAACGGCGGGGCGCCGGCGGCATAGCCCTAGTAGGCTTGGACGAGCCCTGATCAGCAGCGCCGAGAGTCCACCGGCGCCCCACAGAACGGATACGCCGTGACCACTGCCCCGGATTTCCCGCGCGTTCACATCGCCACCGACCACGCCGGCATGGAGCTCAGTGCCCATCTGGTGGCCTACCTCCGCGCGAAGGGCTACGACGTGGTGGACCATGGGCCGAAGGTCTACGACGCTCTGGATGACTACCCCTCGTTCTGCATCAACGCCGCCCGCGCCATCGTGGCCGACCAGGAAGCCGGCACCCCCGCGCTGGGCATCGTCCTGGGTGGTTCCGGCAACGGCGAGCAGATCGCGGCCAACAAGGTCAAGGGGGTCCGGGCCGCCCTGGCCTGGAACCTCTCCACCGCAAAGCTGGCCCGTGAGCACAACGACGCCAACGTCGTGGCCGTGGGCGGCCGCCAGCACAGCGTCGACGAGGCCACCGAGATCATCGAGGCCTTCCTGACCGAGCCCTTCAGCAACGACGAGCGCCACGTCCGCCGGATCGGCAAGATCGCCACCTACGAAACCACCGGCGAGGTCGTCGAGTAGTGCCGGAAGGGCATTCGGTCCACCGGCTGGCGCGGCAGTTCGCGGACGTTTTCGCGGGGGAGCGGCTCGCCGTGTCCAGCCCGCAAGGACGGTTCGTGCAGGGCGCAGCGCTGCTGGACGGCCACGTCCTCACCGGGTCCGTGGCGCACGGGAAGCACCTGTTCCTCGGCTTCGACCACGGACTGGTTCTGCACGTCCATTTGGGGCTGTACGGCGCGTGGGACTTCGGCGGCGACGCGGACTTCCGCGGGGCCTCCAGCATTGGCGCGCCCCGGAAAATAGGGGAGCGGGAGGTCTACAGTGACGGCGGCGCGGATCCCGTATACGCGGGCCCGCCGGCTCCGGTGGGCGCGGTCCGGGTCCGGCTGGCCAGCGCGCACGGCTGGGCGGACCTGCGCGGGGCAACCACCTGCGAGACGCTGACCGAAACCGAGGCTGACGCCGTCACGGCCCGGCTGGGCCCGGATCCGCTGCGGAACCTTCCGGGGGACCGGGAGGATTTCATCGCCGCTCTGGCGAAAAAGCGCACCCCGCTGGCCACGCTGCTGATGGACCAGAAGGTGATTGCCGGCGTCGGCAACGTCTACCGGGCCGAGCTGCTGTTCCGGCAGCGGCTGGACCCCTGGCTGCCCGGGAGTGCCCTGCCGGCAGAATCCGCAGGGCTGCTCTGGGACGACACCGTCGCGATGATGTCCGACGGCGTCCGCGACGGCCGGATCATCACCACCCCGGCAAGCTACTGGACAGGACAAAGCGATGGAGCGGGGCAGAGTGACAGGCTGCCCGACCCCGAGGAATCGCACTTTGTCTACCGCCGGCAGGGCCAGGACTGCCGAGACTGCGGCACAGCCGTGGCTCTGACGGAACACGCCGCCCGGAAGCTCTACTGGTGCCCGGCCTGCCAGCGGGCCTGAACCGGCCGACGCACCGCGTGCTCGTGTCGGTTGCTCCATAAGTGCCCTTTTGACCCGCGAGAAGGGCACTTGCGGAGCAGTCGATGACGGGGGTGGGCACGAAAAAAGCCCCTCCGGGGAGGGGCTCGAGCTTCGTCATATTTGGAGGGGACGACGGGAATCGAACCCGCGTAATCAGTTTGGAAGACTGAGGCTTTACCATTAAGCTACGTCCCCGGGAATTTGCTGGAACTTCAGCAAAACTTCCGGGCGGCTGTTGAAGCCGGATACAACTAAACCCAATTCAGGCCCCCAGTGTCAAATGTGCAAATCAGCACAGTATGACCGTAGACTGTTCTGTGCACTTACGGGGTGTAGCTCAGCTTGGCTAGAGCGCCTGCTTTGGGAGCAGGAAGTCGCAGGTTCAAATCCTGTCACCCCGACTCTGCAGCAACTGCCAGATATGTGGCGTTGCAGAACCCCATCCCCCAAAACCAGGAGTACTTAGACTGTGAAGAGCGCTGTCGAGAACCTCACCCCTACGCGGGTCAAGCTCAATGTTGAGGTCCCCTTTGAGGAATTGAAGCCCAGCATCGCAGAGGCATACAAGACTGTTGCTTCGCAGATCCAGGTTCCCGGGTTCCGCAAGGGCAAAGTCCCCTCCAAGCTCATTGACCAGCGCGTTGGCCGCGGCTACGTCCTGGAAACGGCCATCAACGAAGGCCTCAACGGCTGGTACCAGGCTGCCGTGCAGGAAACCGGCATCCGCCCGCTGAGCCGTCCCGAGGTCGAAATCACCGAGGTGCCGGATCCGTCCGCCACCGACGGCGAACTGAAGTTCCACGCCGAGGTCGACGTGCGCCCCGAAATCGAACTCCCGGACTACTCCGGCATCAAGGTCGAGGTCGCGGCTGCCGAGTCGTCCGACGCCGACGTAGACAAGGCCCTCGACGAGCTGCGCGGCCGCTTCGGCACGCTCAAGTCCGTTGACCGCCCCGCAACCGACGGTGACTTCCTCACGATCGACATCACCGCCTCGATCGACGGCGCCGAGGTCGACTCTGCGTCAGGCCTGTCCTACCAGGTCGGCGCCGGTACCATGCTCGAAGGCCTCGACGAAGCCGTCACCGGCCTGAGCGCCGACGAAGACGCCATCTTCGACACCACCCTCGTGGGCGGCGACCACGCCGGCGAGGCCGCGCAGGTCAAGGTTGTCGTCAAGGCCGTCAAGGAGCGCGAGCTTCCCGAGGCCAACGACGACTTCGCCCAGCTGGCGTCCGAGTTCGACACTCTGGCGGAGCTCCGCGAGGACCTCGCCAAGCAGGCCGCCGACTCCAAGACGGTCGAGCAGGGCGTAGAGGCCCGCGACAAGGTCCTGGACAAGCTCGTCGAGCTCGTAGAGGTGCCGGTTCCGGAATCCGTCGTCGAAGAGCAGCTTGAGCAGCACTTCAGCGCCGAGAACTCCCACGGCGAAGGCGAGCACGACACCGAGGAACACCGCGCCGAGGTCAAGGCCAACACGGAGCGTGCCTTCCAGAACGAGATCATCCTTGACGCAATCGCCGAAAAGGAAGAAGTCAACGTCACTCAGAACGAGCTGATCGACTACATCGTCACCACCGCCGGCCAGTACGGCATGGATCCGAACCAGTTCGCGCAGATCATCGATCAGAGCGGCCAGGTTCCCATGATGGTTTCCGAGGTGCGCCGCCGCAAGGCACTCGCCGTGGTCCTGGGCCAGGCCGAGGTCACCGACTCCGAGGGCAACAAGGTAGACCTGAGCGACTTCGTCCGCCCCGGCGGCGAAGAGGCCTCCTTCGAAGCCGACGCCACCGACGAGGCAGCCGCAGCCGAAGCACCCGCCGAGTCCACCGAGGACGCGGCAGCTGCCGAAGCGCCCAAGAACGACGACCCCGCGGCCGTGAAGTTCTAGCACCCACGGTTCCCGCAGTTCCTGCCCGCACCCCCGGATCACTGATCCGGGGGTGCGGCTTTTTAAGCCTGCAATGAACCCTTCCGGGCAATCGTGCGCCGTCAGCGAACAGCCCTGCGCCTGAGCACAAAGCAGCCGCGAAAACCGTTAGTGTCCATGTAGGAAAGTTCAGTGATGCCGTCCAGTGGCGTCACCGTCGCCAGCGAGAGGTAAGTACACATGTCACAGCAAGCAGGGGCACCCCGGATGGCTACCGTCGATCCGGCAGCCCAGGATAACTACATTTACAACCGCCTGCTGAAAGAGCGCATTATCTGGCTCGGCTCCGAGGTCCGCGACGAGAACGCCAACGCGATCTGCTCGCAGCTGCTGCTGCTCTCGGCCGAAAACCCCGAGAAGGACATCTACCTGTACATCAACTCGCCCGGCGGCTCCGTCACCGCCGGAATGGCCATCTACGACACGATGCAGTTCATCCCGAACGACGTCGTCACCGTCGCCACCGGCCTGGCCGCCTCGATGGGCCAGTTCCTGCTCTCCTCCGGCACCAAGGGCAAGCGCTACGCCACTCCGAACGCCCGCATCCTGATGCACCAGCCCTCCGGCGGCATCGGCGGCACCGCCTCGGACATCAAGATCCAGGCCGAGCTGATCCTGCACATGAAGAAGGTCATGGCCGAACTGACCGCCGAGCAGACCGGACAGACCGTGGAGACCATCCTCAAGGACAACGACCGCGACAAGTGGTTCACGGCGCCCGAAGCCCTCGAATACGGCTTCTTCGACAAGATCGCGGCGCACGCCGGGTCCGTGGCAGGCGGCGGCGGAACCAACGCCGACGCCGGCACCGAAAACTAACCGGCACGCAGACAGAACCGACTTCAGGAGCAATGAACATGGACTACAACTTCGGATCGACTGCCGGTAACCTGCCGACCAGCCGCTACGTGCTGCCGCAGTTTGAAGAGCGGACCCCCTACGGCTTCAAGCGCCAGGACCCCTACACCAAGCTGTTCGAGGACCGCATCATCTTCCTGGGCGTCCAGGTCGACGACGCCTCCGCCGACGACGTGATGGCGCAGCTGCTGGTGCTCGAGTCCACCGACCCGGACCGCGACATCACGCTTTACATCAACTCCCCGGGCGGCTCCTTCACCGCCATGACGGCGATCTACGACACGATGCAGTACATCCGCCCGGAGATCCAGACGGTCTGCCTGGGCCAGGCCGCGAGTGCGGCCGCCGTGCTGCTCGCCGCGGGCACCCCGGGCAAGCGCCTGGCCCTGCCGAACGCACGCGTCCTGATCCACCAGCCGGCCCTCTCCGGCGGCCAGGGCGGACAGGCCTCCGACCTGGAGATCCAGGCCGCCGAGGTCATGCGGATGCGCTCCTGGCTGGAGGACACCCTGGCCAAGCACTCCGGCCGCACCTCGGAGCAGGTCAACAACGACATCGAACGCGACAAGATCCTCACGGCCGCCGAGGCCATGAGCTACGGCCTGATCGACCAGGTGCTTGACTCCCGCAAGATCAAGCCGCAGGCGATCACCAAGTAGCAACACGGCAGTTCAACCACGACGCCGGTGCAGCTCAAGCAGAAATGGGCCGCACCGGCGTCTCCTTTCCACCCATCAGGCCGAAAGTGACCTAGAGTGGAAGTTGTCACGGCCTCACGTCCCGCGAGGAACGTCCGTGATTCCAGTAACGGGTGCAGCGCTGCACAGGAGCACGACCCAGCCGGCAGCAAGATACTAAGGGGTTCACATATGGCTCGGATTGGCGAGAGCACCGATCTGCTGAAGTGTTCTTTCTGCGGAAAGAGCCAGAAGCAGGTCCGCAAGCTCATTGCCGGGCCCGGCGTCTACATCTGCGACGAGTGCATTGAACTCTGCAACGAGATCATTGAAGAAGAACTCGCCGAAGTAGCTGACCTGGGGAGCTTCGAGCTGCCCAAGCCCCGCGAGATCTTCGACTTCCTGCAGGAATACGTCATCGGCCAGGAGCCCGCCAAGCGGTCCCTCGCCGTCGCCGTGTACAACCACTACAAGCGGATCCAGGCCGGCCACGCACCCAAGAGCGGCACCCTTGCCGAGGGCGGCCACCACGACGACGTCGAGATCGCCAAGTCCAACATCCTGCTGATCGGACCTACCGGCTGCGGCAAGACCTACCTCGCACAGACCCTCGCCCGGCGCCTCAACGTCCCCTTCGCCGTGGCTGACGCCACCGCCCTGACCGAGGCCGGCTACGTCGGCGAGGACGTCGAGAACATCCTGCTCAAGCTGATCCAGGCCGCGGACTACGACGTCAAGAAGGCCGAACAGGGCATCATCTACATCGATGAGATCGACAAGATCTCGCGCAAGAGCGAGAACCCCTCCATCACCCGGGACGTCTCGGGCGAGGGGGTGCAGCAGGCGCTGCTGAAAATCCTCGAAGGCACGGTCGCCTCCGTCCCGCCGCAGGGCGGACGCAAGCACCCGCACCAGGAATTCATCCAGATCGACACCACCAACGTGCTCTTTATCGTGGCCGGCGCCTTCGCCGGCCTGGAGGAGATCATCGGGTCGCGCTCGGGCCGCAAGGGCATCGGCTTCGGCGCCCCGCTGAACGAGGTCAAGAACAACGCGGACTCCTACGGCGAAGTCATGCCCGAGGACCTGCTGAAGTTCGGCCTTATCCCCGAATTCATCGGCCGGCTCCCGGTCATCACCACGGTCTCGAACCTGGACCGGCCGGCGCTGATCCAGATCCTCTCCACGCCCAAGAACGCGCTGGTCAAGCAGTACCAGAAAATGTTCCAGCTCGACGGAGTCGAGCTGGTGTTCGAGGACGAGGCCCTGGACCTGATCGCTGACCAGGCCCTGGAACGCGGCACCGGTGCCCGCGGCCTCCGGGCCATCATGGAGGAAGTCCTGCTCCCGGTGATGTTCGACCTGCCGAGTCGCGACGACGTCGCCAGCGTGGTCATCACCGAGGACGTTGTGGCCAAGAAGGCCCCGCCCACCTTGATCGCCCACGACGTCAAACGCCGTAAGTCCGCCTGATCCGAACCGCGCAGCGCGCCGGGGAAGTTCCGGAATAAATCCGCCGGCAGCTTCGCTATGACTAGCTGATGCTCCGTGCCGTCCGCGGCCATTTCCGCCGGCCCGCCGCGGTTCCGCGTCCCCGTTGACTTCCAAAGGAGAACTCCTGTGCCTGAGACCATGACGAATAAAGCTGACTTCTGGTTTGACCCCATGTGCCCCTTCGCCTGGGTGACGTCGCGCTGGATCAGCGAAGTGGAAGATGTCCGCGACATCAAGACCGAATGGCACGTGATGAGCCTGGCCGTCCTGAACGAAGGCCGGGACGAGCTGCCGGCCGAGTACAAGGAATTCCTGGTCAAGGCCTGGGCCCCGGTGCGGGTGATCGTGGCCGCCGCCGAGAAGCATGGCGCCGAGTACATCAAGCCGCTTTATGACGCCATGGGCACCAAGATCCACAACGAGGGCAACAAGGACATCGCCGAGGTCATCGCCAAGTCGTTGGCCGAGGCAGGACTGCCGGCCGAGCTCGCGGCCGCCGGCCAGAGCGACGAGTTCGACGCCCAGCTGCGCGCCAGCCACGAAGGCGGCATCTCCCTGGTCGGCCAGGACGTCGGCACCCCGGTGGTGGCGTTCAACGGCACGGCGTTCTTCGGGCCCGTGCTCACCCGCATCCCGCGCGGCGAGGACGCCGGCAAGTTGTGGGACGCCACCGTCGCTCTCGCCTCCTTCCCGTACTTCTTCGAACTCAAGCGCAGCCGCACCGAGAGCCCCGTTTTCAGCTAGGCAGCCCCCGGCAGCGATCGCGAGGGCCCCGGAAGAACTACTCCCATGTAGTTCCGCCGGGGCCCTTGTGCATCCACAACCTCGGGAGAACAATAGAACTTACCCACTTCGAAAGAAGCGGGACGCAGGAACCAAAGATTCAGTGACACTCATCCGACGCAGCCTTCGGCAAAGTCAGATGATGGCTACCAGTGACGAGGTAGGAAGACCTGAAATTCCAAGGATCCCGCCAGATTACCTAAGACGTCACGTGGTGATCGAAAAGTCGAAGCCCCACCAACCGCAAAAAGCTGATGGGGCTTCCCCTTTGCCCAAAAATGGCCTCAGATTGGTGCCATGAGCACCGAGCCCATCGCGGACTACGCCCTGCTGTCCGACTGCTGGTCCGCCGCGCTGGTCAGCGCCGCAGGCTCCGTGGACTGGCTTTGTTTCCCCCGCTTCGACAGCCCCTCGGTCTTCGGCCGGCTGCTGGGCGAGGAGGCCGGCTTTTGGTCCATCCGGCCTGCCGGCGAGTACACAACCACCCGGCGGTACGTGGGCCCGTCCATGGTGCTGGAGTCGCTCCACACCACCGCCCGCGGGCGACTGACGGTGAGCGACGCCCTGGTCCTCGGCTCCGGCCGGCGCGGCCACGACCTCGGCCAGGCGTCCCCCGGAACGTTGCTGCGCCGGCTGGCCTGCACCGCGGGGACCGTGGAGGTTGAGGTCAGTTTCGCGCCGCGGCCCGGCTACGGCCTCATCCTTCCAATGCTTCACAACGTCGACGGCGGCGTCCTGGCCCGCGCCGACGCCGAGGAACTCGCCCTTTCCTCCCCGGTGCCGTTCGAGCTCGACGGCGGCACGGCGCGCGCCGTCCTGCGCCTCCGCGCCGGTGACGCTGTTGGCTTCGCCCTGCACCGCCAGCGCGGCCAGGACGAAGCGCCGTCGTTCTGGAGCCAGCAGGAGATGGCCGGCCGGCTTACGGACACCGTCGAGGGCTGGACAAGCTGGTCCGGAATCCACCAGAGCTACAGCGGTCCGTGGCAGGAGCTGGTGGCAGGCAGCGGCCGGGTCCTGCAGGCCCTGAGCTACTACCCGAGCGGTGCGATCGTGGCCGCACCGACCACCTCGCTGCCCGAGGTTGCCGGCGGCACGCGCAACTGGGACTACCGCTACACCTGGGTCCGGGACGCCAGCATGACGCTGCAGGCCCTGTGGGTGGCGGCCTGTCCGGACGAGGCGGGCAAGTTCTTCCAGTTCCTCGCCACGGCCGCCGCCCGCCAGCTCGCCGGCGGCGAAGAGCTGCAAATCATGTACGGGATCGGGGGAGAACGGGACCTGCCCGAACGGGTGCTGCACCACCTCCCCGGCTGGCGGTCCAGTGCACCGGTGCGCGTCGGCAACGGCGCCTGGAACCAGCGGCAGCTCGATGTCTATGGCGAACTGCTGGACGCCGCAGCCACCATGCCGGAATTCCTGGCGGAGCTGGCACCGGAAACCCTGCGCTTCCTCGCCGACGCGGCCGACGCCGCCATGGCCCGCTGGCAGAATCAGGACCAGGGGATCTGGGAGGTCCGCGGCGACCCCCGGCACTACCTGTATTCCAAGCTGATGTGCTGGGTGGCGGTGGACCGTGCGATTACCCTCGCCGGGATGCTGCAGGCGAGCGACCGGGTGCCCCGCTGGACGGACGCCCGGGAACAGATCGCCGCCTCCATCCGCGACAACGGCTGGAGCGAGGCCGCGGGCGCGTACACCCAGGCGTACGGGAGCGAGCAACTCGACGCCTCTGCCCTCATGCTGGCGATCGTCGGATTCCTGCCGGCCGGCGATCCCCGGTTCCTGGCCACCATCGAGGCCATCGAGCACCGGCTCACCGACACCCGCGGGCTGGTCTACCGGTACCACGGCGACGACGGGCTCCCGGGCGAGGAGGGAGCGTTTTTGCTGTGCACGTTTTGGCTCGCACACGCCCTTGCCCTGGCCGGGCTGACGGAACGGGCCAGGGCGGTCTTCGCGCGGGCCGCCGGATTCGCCACCGGCCTCGGACTGATGGCCGAGGAGGTGGCCCCGGACAGCAGTGAGCTGCTGGGCAACTTCCCGCAGGCGTTCAGCCACATCGGACTGGTCAACGCGGCCTGGGCCATCAGCGAGGCGGAACGGCGAGGCCGGGGTTCTGCCACCTAAGGGCGGCAGAGGACCGGCACGGCGTCGAGGGAACAAGTCCGGAAGCGCCGCTGTTGCCTCCAGTGAGCAAGCTGACCACGCGACCATTGGAGTGCCATGCCCATCACAGCCCACCTTGACCTGACCCTCAAAGCGGAATCCCTGCCCACGGCGCCGGCCGTGCTCCGCGACATTCTCGCCGACACCCGGGCGTTCGACGGCTGCCTTGGCGTCGATGTGCTGGTCGACAACGCGGATCCGGCGCACATCCTTGTCGTGGAACAGTGGGCGTCCCTGGAGCACGACTCCGCCTACCGCGCCTGGCGGGCGGGCGAGGGAGCCAGCGGGCTGGGAGACCTCCTGGCCGCCCCGCCGGTCCTGACGCACTTCGAGGCCACCACCGGGATCTGAGCCCGGAAGACCCAGAACGGAAGACCCAGAGCAGAAGACCCAGAACAGAAGACCCAGACAGAAGAGGGCCCTCCGCCCGGCGTGAGCCGGCCGGAGGGCCTTCTTCTTTGTTGTCGCTTTGCGTGGGTTACGCCTGGGCGGGCTCCTCGGCGGGGACCAGCACGACGTCGCTCACGGTCAGTTCGCCCTCGCCGGCCACCAGCGCCAGCTCACGCGCGTTGGCCGCGGCCTTGAGGTCGCCCAGTCCGGCCTTCAGCTGCGTGGTCAGGGACTCCGACGCCGTGATGGTCGCGGAGAGCACCTCGGTGCGCTGCTTGACCTTGGCCTCGGACTTGGCCTTGCGGATGCCGCCCAGCGCCGCGCCCACGGTGGCGAGCAGGGTGGTGTCGCCGTCGATGTCCACGGCGGCCGGCCACTGCGCGCGGTGCACCGAGCCGGTCCGCCACCAGCCCCAGACTTCCTCCGTGGCGAACGGCAGGAACGGCGCAAAAAGCCGCAGCAGGGTGTCCAGGCTCGTCGCCAGCGCGGCCAGCACGGACGCCTGCTGGGCCTCGCCGGCGGCACCGTAGGCGCGGTCCTTGATCAGCTCCACGTAGTCATCGGTGAAGTGCCAGAAGAAGCTTTCGGTGATCTGCAGCGCCCGGGCGTAGTCGTAGTTCTCGAACGCTTTGGTGGCCTGCTGGACCACGTCTGAGAGCTGGGCAAGCACGGCGCGGTCCAGGGGATTGGTGAGGACCGAGAGGTCGGAAGAGACCACCGAGTCCTCGGTGGCGCCGAGGTTCAGCACGAACTTGGACGCATTGAGGAGCTTGATCGCCAGACGACGGCCAATCTTCATCTGCGCGATCTCGTAGGCGGTGTCCGCGCCGAGCTTGGCCGAGGCCGCCCAGTAGCGGACGGCGTCCGAGCCGTATTCGTTGAGCACGTCGGTCGGGACGATCACGTTGCCCTTGGACTTGGACATCTTCTTGCGGTCCGGGTCCAGGATCCAGCCGGAGATCGCCGCGTGCTTCCACGGTGCGACGTCCTGCAGGGCATCGGCGCGGACGGCAGTGGAGAACAGCCAGGTCCGGATGATGTCGTGCGCCTGCGGGCGCACGTCGAACGGGAAGACCTTGGCGAAGAGTGCCTCATCGGTGCTCCAACCGCCCACGATCTGCGGGGTCAGCGACGAGGTGGCCCAGGTGTCCAGGACGTCCGCGTCGCCGGTGAAGCCGCCCGGCACATCGCGCTGGGCCTCCTCGTAGCCGGGGGCCGCATCCGCGGCGGGGTCCACCGGCAGCTGCCCGTCGGCGGGCAGGATGGGCGCGTCGTAGTCCGGGTTGCCGTCGGCGTCGAGCGGGTACCAGACCGGCACCGGCACGCCGAAGAACCGCTGGCGGGAGACCAGCCAGTCCCCGTTCAGACCGGTGATCCAGTTCTCGTAGCGGGACCTCATGAAGGACGGGTGGAATTCGATCTCGTTGCCGCGGCCGACCAGGCGTTCGCGCCGCTCCTCGTCACGGCCGCCGTTGCGGATGTACCACTGGCGGGAGGTGACGACCTCGAGGGGCTTGTCGCCCTTTTCGAAGAAGTTGACCGGGTGCATGATTTTCTTCGGTTCGCCGTCGAGCAGGTCCGCGGCGGCGAGCAGCTCCACCACGCCTTCCTTGGCGCTGAAGACCGTCTTGCCGGCGATCGCCTCGAACGCGGCCCGGCCTTCCGCGGACGTGATCCAGTCCGGGGTTTCGCCGATGATGCGTCCGTCGCGGCCGACGATCGCGCGGGTTGGCAGCTGCAGCTCGCGCCACCAGGTGACGTCAGTGAGGTCGCCGAAGGTGCAGACCATGGCGATGCCGGAACCCTTGTCCGCCTTCGCGAGCGGGTGGGCCTTGACCTCCACCTCGACGCCGAACAGGGGAGAGGTCACCGTCTTGCCGAAGAGCGGCTGGTACCGCTCGTCGTCGGGATTCGCCACCAGGGCGGCACACGCGGCGAGCAGCTCGGGGCGGGTGGTCTCGATGTAGATCTTCTCGCCCTCGGCGGTGAAGAACGGGTAGCGGTAGTACGCGCCGGCGACCTCGCGGTCCTCCAGCTCGGCCTGGGCCACTGCGGTGCGGAAGGTGACGTCCCACAGCGTGGGTGCCTCGGCCATGTAGGCATCCCCGGCGGTCAGGTTGGCCAGGAACGCCCGCTGCGAGATGGCGCGGGACTTGTCGTCGATGGTGCGGTAGGTCAGGTCCCAGTCGACCGACAGGCCGAGGGTCTGGAAGAGGTTCTCGAAGACCTTTTCGTCCTCGACGGCGAGTTCCTCGCAGAGTTCGATGAAGTTCCGGCGCGAGACGACGTCGAAGTCGCGCTGGTTCTTGGCGGGCTCCGCCGGCGGCCGGTACCCGGCGTCGTAGGGGATGGCCGGATCGCAGCGCACGCCGTAGTAGTTCTGCACCCGGCGCTCGGTGGGCAGGCCGTTGTCGTCCCAGCCCATCGGGTAGAAGACGTTCTTGCCGGTCATCCGCTGGTAGCGGGCCAGGACGTCGGTCTGGGTGTAGGAGAACATGTGCCCCACGTGCAGGGACCCCGACGCGGTGGGCGGGGGTGTGTCGATCGAGTAGACCTGCTCCCGGGTGGTCTCCCGGTCGAACTTGTAGGTCCCTTCGTCAAGCCAGCGCCGGGTGAGGGCGACTTCGAGCCCCTCGAGGGCGGGCTTGTCCGGAACGTTGATGGGGGCAGTGGTGGGCGTGTCTGTACCCTGAGTGTCTTCAGCCATGGGTCAATTCTTGCAGTTCTTTACACTTCGCTTCACCGCGCTTCGCTAGTTTCGCGAATCTAAGTGCAATAACCTGCACCACTATGGAGGAAAACACCGGAAGTTTCGCGATCAAGCGCATCTACGACGAGACCGCCGACGACGACGGTTGCCGGGTTTTGGTGGACAGGCTCTGGCCGCGCGGAGTCAGCAAAGAACGGGCGCGACTGGACTTGTGGCTCAAGGAAGTGGCGCCCTCGCCGCCGCTGCGCACCGAATTTGCGCACATGCAGGAACGCTTCGCGGACTTCCGCGCCGCCTACGAGGCGGAGCTCGAATCCAACCCCGCCGTTGGCACCCTGCGGGAACTGGCCGCCGAACACGGGAAGGTGACCCTGCTGTTCGGCGCCCGGGACCCGGAGACCAACCACGCCCGGGTGCTGCTGGAGTTCCTCGGGCGGGGCAGGAAATGAGCCGCCGATTCCCATAGGGTGGTGCCATGACTGAGGGAATCCACAACGCAGGAACTGCAACTACAGCAAAAGCCGCCGTCGTCACCGGCGCCAGCACCGGTATCGGGCAGGCCACCGTGCGCGCGCTCCGGCAGGAAGGCTGGACCGTCTTCGCCGTCGCCCGCCGTGCCGAACGGCTGGAGGCGCTCGCCGCCGAGACCGGCGCCGTCGCGGTCCCCGCCGATGTGACAGACGACGCCGACGTCGCGCGGCTGGTGGATGAGGTGACCCGCGCCGGCGGCATCGACACCCTGATCAACATCGCCGGCGGTGCCCGCGGCGCGGACAAGGTGGCCGAGGCCAAGACCGAGGACTGGGCGTGGATGTACGAGGTCAACGTGCTCGGCACCATGAAGCTCACCCGCGCGTTCCTGCCGATGCTGCGTGCCTGCGGCGAAGGCACCGTCCTGAACCTGACCTCGACGGCGGGGCTGTCCGCCTACGAGGGCGGCGGCGGCTACAACGCCGCGAAGTTCGCCCAGCACGCCCTCACCGGCGCCCTGCGCTTGGAAGAGGCCGAGCACAACCTGCGGGTGATCGAGGTGGCCCCCGGCATGGTGCAGACCGAGGAGTTCTCACTCAACCGGCTCGGTGACCAGGGCGCCGCGGAAAAGGTCTACGCCGGCGTCGAGAAGCCGCTGACGGCCGCCGACGTCGCCGACGTCGTCCGCTTTGCGGTCGCCGCGCCGCACCACGTCAACCTGGACCAGATCGTGATCCGCCCGGTGGCGCAGGCCTCCAACTTCAAGGTGATCCGCAAGGGCTAGCGGCAACCGCCGGGGCGCACCGGGCTCCGTCGTCGGGGCCCAGCGGGCCGCCCCCGGACGTTCACCCATGCGTTGCACGGTAGTCGGACAGGGGTGGCTGGGAGTTGGCTGGCGGAGGACACCGTGGGTGGGCAACTGCACACCACCAGAGTGGAGACTCCTTCCCATGCGCACCCCCACGAAGCCCGCTGGTTCGATTGTCAGCGCCGCCGCACTCGGCGCGGCCCTGCTCCTTGCCACTTCCGTCCAGGCCCATGCTGCCGACACCAACCCGAACGGCGGCGACAACCACTTCGACCTCCAGGCCCACCGCGGCGGCATCGGCCTGACCGTCGAGTCCACCCTGGCTTCCTTTGCCAAGGGCATCGAGACCGGCGTCTCCACCCTCGAGCTGGACCTCCAGATCACCAAGGACGGCCGTGAAGTCATCACCCATGACCGGAAGATCAGCGGCAAGAAATGCCTGGACACCGCGCCGGTCACGCCGAACGACCCTCAGTACCCGTACGTGGGCAAGTACATCAAGGACCTGACCTTCGCGCAGGTCCGCAGCCTGGACTGCGGCTCACTCACCCAGCCCGAGTTCCCCGGCCAGCAGGCCGCCCCGGGCGCCAAAATGCCGACCCTTGCCGAGGTGTTCGCCATGACGAACGCGCACCGGGCCAGCCAGGTGAAGTTCAATATCGAGACCAAGGTCGAAGCCGGTGCTCCCCAGGAAACCGCCCCGCGCGAGCAGTTCGTTGACGTGGCCCTGCGTGAGATCAGCAAGGCCCACATGCAGCACCGCGTCTCGATCGAGAGCTTCGACTGGGGTGCACTGCGGCTGGTGCAGCAGCGCGCGCCGCAGATCCCGACCGTGGCACTGACCAACAAGGACTTCCTGCAGGCAGGCCAGCCGGGGAAGTCCCCTTGGCTTGGCGGCATCGACGCTGACGACTTTGGCGGCGACCTGGTCGCTTCGGCCGCGTCGCTCGGCTTCAGTGCCATCTCGCCGGTGCACGGCACGCCGCAGAACGGCAAGGTCACCGACCCGGACTACGTCCCCTACGTCACCCCGGACATGGTCCGGCGCGCCCACGCGGCGGGCATGCAGGTCATTCCATGGACTGTCGACGACAAGCCCACCATGCGCGCCCTGATCGGCGCCGGCGTCGACGGCCTCATCACCGACTACCCGAACCTGTTGCGCGACGTCATGGCCGAGTCCGGCATGAAACTGCCCAAGCCCGCGCCGTCCGTCGGGTAGCCGCTGGGAGTTTCCGGTAACATCGACGTATCAGCTTTGACCCGGCCATCACCGGTGAGCTTCCGGAAGAACGCCCCGGCGCAGCAGCATTGTGCGCCGGGGCCGGTAGAACCGGACGGGTAAGCCCGTCACAGCAGTCAACGAGCGGCCGCCGCCGGTGCAGCGCTTTCCTTGGATTCTTAGGGAAAGGGCGGGACCGGTGCCGGTAAGTGAGGTGGTACCGCGGTGCCGGTGTTGTTCCGACAACACACGGGCCGTCCTCGCATCCTGAATGAATCCCGTTGTTCACCAGCTCAACCCAGGATGTCGAGATGACCCATTACCCCAAGGCCTCAGCCGCACCGTCAGGCGCCAGCACCTCCGCTTCCAACACCTCAGGCGTGTCCGCTTCCGTGAAGTTCCCGGAGATCGAAGAGCGCATCCTCAAGTACTGGGACCAGGACGGCACCTTCCAGGCCAGCATCGACCAGCGGGATGCGGGTAAAGACGGGTCCAACGAATTCGTCTTCTATGACGGCCCGCCCTTCGCCAACGGCCTGCCGCACTACGGCCACCTGCTGACCGGCTACGCCAAGGACCTCGTGGGCCGCTACCAGACCCAGCGCGGCCGCCGCGTCGAGCGCCGCTTCGGCTGGGACACCCACGGCCTGCCTGCCGAACTGGAAGCCATGAAGCAGCTCGGCATGACGGACAAGACCCAGATCGAGGCCATGGGCATCGACAAGTTCAACGACGCCTGCCGCGCCTCGGTGATGAAGTACGCCGACGAGTGGAAGAGCTACGTCACGCGCCAGGCGCGCTGGGTGGACTTCGAGAACGACTATAAGACGCTCAACGTCGAGTACATCGAGTCCGTGCTCTGGGCTTTCAAGCAGCTGCACGAAAAGGGCCTGACCTACAACGGCTACCGCGTGCTGCCGTACTGCTGGAAGGACGAGACGCCGCTGTCCAACCATGAACTGCGCATGGATGACGATGTCTACAAGAACCGCCAGGACCAGACCGTCACCGTCACCTTCCCGATCACCGCGGGGGAGTCGGAGCTGTCCCGGCAGCTGGCCGGGGTGCAGGCGCTCGCCTGGACCACCACGCCCTGGACGCTGCCCACCAACCTGGCGCTCGCCGTCGGGCCCGCGATCAACTACGTCGTGCTGCCGGCCGGCCCGAACGGGATCAAGGCCGCCTCGGCCGAGGCCCCCGTCACGGGCAGCTTCCTGCTCGCCGCGGACCTGCTGGGCGCCTACGCCAAGGACCTCGGCTACGGCGACGGCGCCGAGGGTGCCGCAGCGGCCGAGGCCGCCGTCACGTCCCGCCACACCGGCGCCGAGTTGGAAGGCCTGAGCTACGAACCGCTCTGGGACTACTTCCACGACGCCGAGAAGTACGGCACCGAGAACGCCTGGCGCGTCCTCGTGGCGGACTATGTCACCACCACCGACGGCACCGGCATTGTCCACCAGGCGCCGGCCTACGGTGAAGACGACCAGAAGGTCTGTGAAGAGGCCGGGATCCCGGTGGTCCTCTCGGTCGACGAGGGCGCGAAGTTCCTGCCGCTTTTCGGCCACGGCGACCTCGCCGAAATCGCCGGACTCCAGGTCTTCGAAGCCAACAAGCCCATCACCCAGGTGCTCCGCGCCCAGGGCCGCCTGGTCCGCCAGGCCAGCTACGAGCACTCCTACCCGCACTGCTGGCGCTGCCGCAACCCGCTGATCTACCGCGCGGTGTCCTCCTGGTACGTCGAGGTCACCAAGTTCAAGGACCGCATGTCCGAGCTGAACCAGGAGATCAACTGGATCCCGGGCAACGTCAAGGACGGCCAGTTCGGCAAGTGGCTCGCCAACGCCCGCGACTGGTCCATCAGCCGCAACCGCTACTGGGGCAGCCCTATCCCGGTCTGGCAGTCCACCGACCCGGACTACCCGCGCACAGACGTCTACGGCTCACTCGCCGAGATCGAAGCCGACTTTGGCCGGCTGCCGCTGAACAACGACGGCCAGGTGGACCTGCACCGGCCGTTCATCGACGAGCTCACCCGCCCGAACCCCGACGACCCCCGCACCCCGGAACAGGGCCAGTCCGTGATGCGCCGCGTCGAGGACGTCCTGGACGTCTGGTTCGATTCCGGCTCCATGCCGTACGGCCAGGTCCACTACCCGTTCCAGAACGAGGAGTGGTTCGACACCCACAACCCGGCGGACTTCATCGTCGAGTACATCGGACAGACCCGCGGCTGGTTCTACATGCTGCATATCCTCTCCACCGCGCTGTTCGACCGGCCGGCCTTCCGCAACGTCATCAGCCACGGCATCGTGCTCGGCTCCGACGGGCAGAAGATGTCCAAGAGCCTGCGCAACTACCCGGACGTCTCCGAGGTCCTGGACCGTGACGGCTCCGACGCGATGCGCTGGTTCCTGATGTCCAGCCCGATCCTGCGCGGCGGCAACCTCGTGGTCACCGAGCAGGGCATCCGGGACGGCGTCCGCCAGGTCATCCTGCCGCTGTGGAACGTCTACAGCTTCTTCACGCTCTACACGAACGCCGCGAACGGCGGGGACGGGTACGACGCGAAGCTGCGCTACGACGGTTACGCCGACACCCTGGATCAGTACCTGATGGCCAACACCGGGGACCTGGTCCGGAACATGACCGCGCAGCTGGACAGCTACGACATCTCCGGGGCCTGCGACGAACTGCGCGGCTACCTGGACATGCTCACCAACTGGTACGTCCGCCGCAGCCGCCAGCGCTTCTTCGACGAGAACGTCGACGCCTTCGACGCGCTCTACACCGCGCTGGAGACCGTCTGCCGGGTCGCGGCATCGCTGCTGCCGCTGGTCTCCGAGGAAATCTGGCGCGGCCTCACCGGCGGGCGCTCCGTGCACCTGGCCGACTGGCCGGACGCGGACCTGTTCCCGGCCAACGCCGGCCTGGTTGAGGCGATGGACCGGGTCCAGCAGATCTGCTCCACCGGCTCCTCGCTGCGCAAGGCCGCCAACCTCCGCGTGCGACTGCCGCTGCAGGAACTCACGGTCGTGGCACCCGGCGCGGACGCGCTGGCAGGCTTCGCCGCCGTCGTCGCCGATGAACTGAACCTGCGCTCGGTGCGCCTGCTCGACGCCGAGAGCGCCTCCCCGGAGGAGTTCGGCATCGAGCAGAAGCTCGTGGTCAACGCCCGCGCGGCCGGCCCGCGGCTGGGCAAAAACGTCCAGCAGGCGATCAAGGGGTCCAAGTCCGGCGACTGGTCCGTGGACGACGCCGGTGTGGTCACCGCCGGTGGCCTCGCCCTCGAGCCGCAGGAATACACGCTGGAAACCGTGGTGGCAGAAGCAGCCGAAGGCGAGGGCTCCCGCGCAGCGGCAGTGCTGCCGGGCGGCGGCTTCGTGGTGCTCAACACCGAGGTCACCCCGGAGCTGGAAGCCGAAGGGACCGCCCGCGACCTGGTCCGCGCCATCCAGCAGGCCCGCAAGGACGCCGGGCTGAACGTCAGCGACCGGATCCGCACCACCGTCACCGCGGCGCAGGACACCGTCGAGGCGCTGCTGGCCCACGCCGCGCTGGTCAAGACCGAGACCCTGACCGTGGAGCTGGACACCGTTCCCGCCGAGGTCAAGGAACCTCAGGTCAGCGTCGAAAAAGTAACCGTTGAAGCAGGGGCATAATTCATGAGCGACGAATTTTCCGTAGAGAGCGTCTACGCCGAGCTGCTGGGCCGGGCGCCGGAAAACAAGATGGAGCCGAGGCTGGCTCCGCTGCACCGGGCCATGGACATCCTGGGGGAGCCGAACAAGGCGTTCCCGATCATCCACGTCACCGGCACCAACGGCAAGACCTCCACGGCCCGGATGATCGAGGCCGGCCTGCGCGCCTACGGGCTGAGCACCGGCCGGTACACGAGCCCGCACCTGTCCAAGGTCACCGAGCGGATCAGCATCGACGGCGAACCGGTGCCGGATGAGACGTTCGTCCGGATCTGGGACGAGATCCGCCCGTACCTGGAAATCGTGGACAGCGAGCTCGTCGCCGAGGGCCAGCCGCGGCTGACCTACTTCGAATGCCTGACCATCCTCGGCTTCGCGGTGTTCGCGGACCAGCCGGTCAATGTCGCCGTGATCGAGGTGGGACTCGGCGGCATCACAGACGCGACCAACGTCGGCGACGGCCAGGTTGCCGTGGTCACCCCGATTTCGCTGGACCACACGGAGCTGCTCGGCGAGACCACCGAGGAGATCGCCTACGAAAAGGCCGGCATCATCAAGCCCGGCGGGTTCCTCATCAGCGCCGCGCAGCCCGTCGACGCGGCCCAGGTGCTGCTGGAAAAGGCCAAGGAAGCAAACGTGCCGTTCCGCTTCGAGGGCGTGGAGTTCGGCGTCGAGTCCCGCACCGTCGCCGTCGGCGGCCAGATGGTGAACATCCAAGGCATTGCGGGTCGCTACGAAGACCTGCTGCTGCCCCTGCACGGCGCACACCAGGCGGAGAACGCCGCCGTCGCCGTCGCCGCGCTGGAAGCCTTCTTCGGCGCCGAAAAGCCGCTCGACCCCGAGGTGCTGCAGGAGGCCTTCGCCTCTGTCACCTCCCCGGGCCGGCTGGAGGTGCTCCGCACCGCGCCGACCATCATCGTGGACGCCGCGCACAACCCGGAGGGCATCCGGGTCTCCGCCGAGGCGATCCACGAGGCCTTCAGCTTTAGCAAGCTCGTGGTGGTGGTGGGCGTCCTGAAGGAGAAGGATTCCGAGGAAATCCTCCGCCAGCTCAAGGAATCCCTGGGCGACCTCGCCTCGGACTACTGCTTCACCCAGTCCAACTCGCCCCGCGCCGTACCGGCCGAGGACCTCGCGGAGCTGGCGCTGGACCTGGGCTTCGGCGAGGACAACGTCCACGTGGCCGAGAAGCTCGACGACGCCCTGGAATGGGCCGTGGAGCGGGCCGAGTCCAACGACGACCTTGCCGCCGGGATCCTGGTCACGGGGTCCATCACGCTCGTTGCCGAGGCCCGGATCCTGCTCGGAAAGACCGAGGCGTAACCCATGGCCAGACTCACCAAAGCCCAGCGCGAATGGCGTCCGGGCATGCCCAAGAAACGCCGCTCCACCAAGGTCATGTTCGCCTCCACGGTGCTCCTGCTGGAGGCCTTCGTGGCCCTCTTCGGCACCCTGGCGGTCTTCGGCCTCCGGCGCGGCGAGTTCCCGCCGCTGCTGGTCTTCGGGGTCGGGATCGGACTCAGTGCGGTGCTTGTGCTGACCTGCGCGGTGCTTTCCAAGCCGTGGGGCGTGGCCTTGGGCTGGATCCTGCAGCTGGTGCTGGTCCTCACCGGGATTGTGGAGCCCACGATGTTCGTGGTGGGCGGCCTCTTCGCGATCACGTGGTGGTACGGCATCCGCACCGGCATCCGGATCGACCGCGAAGCCGCCGAACGCGAACGCGAGCAGGCGGCCTGGGAGGCCGCGAACCCCGAGGGCCAAAGCAACTAGACTTGTCCCGAACCCCACCCCAACACATTGGAGCAGCTGTGAGCACTGAGCGCACCCTAGTCCTGATCAAGCCCGACGGCGTCGCCCGCAACCTGACCGGCAGCATCATCTCCCGGATCGAAGCCAAGGGCTACACCCTGGCCGAACTGAAGAAGGTCAACGCCAGCCGCGAACTCCTCGAACAGCACTACGAGGAGCACGTCGGCAAGCCGTTCTACGAGCCCCTCGTCGAGTTCATGCTCAGCGGGCCCGTCGTTGCCGCGATCTTCGAAGGCCACCGCGTGATTGAGGGCTTCCGCTCGCTCGCCGGCACCACGGACCCGACGACGGCGGCGCCCGGCACCATCCGCGGCGACTTCGGCCGCGACTGGGGCCTCAAGGTCCAGCAGAACCTGGTCCACGGCTCAGACTCGGCGGAGTCCGCCGAACGCGAGATCAAGATCTGGTTCTAAGAACCCGCAGCACCGCACCGAGGTGACAGTTAAGGCCAATGTTCGCGTTGAACATTGGCCTTAACTGTCACCTCGCGGCGTTTGCGGAACGCTCAGTAGCCGGAGGTTCCGATGAACACCTGAATGAAGGCGAAGAAGATCGTGGCGACGACGGCGACGTAGAGCAGGGCCGTGAGGATCCAGCCGGAGTCCGCCAGGATGCGGGCGGCAGCGGCGGGCACCCGGATGACGCCGTGGCTCACGTTGCGGACCGTCACCCAGACGAACAGCGGAATCATCGCGGCCCAGACGATCATGCAGAACGGGCAGAGAATGTGGATCGAGTACAGCGCCTGGGACCACAGCCACACCACGAAGGCGAAGCCCAGCGTCACACCGGCCTGCAGCCCGATCCAGTACCAGCGGGCAAACGTGGCCCCGGCGAGGATTCCCATGGCCGTGGTGATGATGACCGCGAACGCGACAATGCCGATGAACATGTTCGGGAAGCCGAAGACCGAACTCTGCCAGGTCTGCATTACCTGGCCGCAGGAGATCCACGGGTTCACGTCGCACACCGTGGCGTGGTTGGGGTCCTTGAGGACAGCCAGTTTCTCCAGCACCAGCGTGCCGGACGCGAGCCAGCCGACGACGCCGGTGATCAGCAGGAGCCAGGCGAAGGGCCGGTCGCGCGTCATCGGGGGCAGCGGGCGCTCCGCAGCTGCCGCGCCGGTGCCGCGCTCGTGGGCGGTCACGTCGCCGGGGGCGTGGGAGATGCTGGGCATGGGATTTCAGTCCTTTGCGTCGGGTGCTCTTGGGCCGATTCTATCGCCGGAGGCTGGATGTAACCGGGTAGGAGTCGTGCCCTCACCGGTGATTCGGTCCGCGGCGCGGACTGGATGTCCCGCTTAGCCCTGCTTCGGCGGCTCCTGTGAGACAATGAACCTGGCTGGGGCCCGATCCACATTCGGGTTTCGGTCCGGCGACTTTGCTTTCAAGACCGCCAGTGATGAGCAGGGCATACTTCGGATCCCTCGATCCGGCCTATCCCGCAATGCCATTGGACGGCACCTGGTTGTGACAGAGAGATCAACGGGTTCAGAGCAATCTTGCCGGCCTTCCAGGGCTGCCGCACCCCACTGCCGGTGCGAACCTGGAGGTATCCAATTGACTTCTGTCAATGCCTGCGGGTGTTGACAAATATTTGCCCCACGGGTGCCGGATGTGGCGGTACATCAGGGGCAGGAGTGTCGCCACATATGGATAATGACCAGCTTGTAGCCGGTAACGACGAAGCCGCTGTTGCCGAAGTAGCACCGGAAGCCGCCGCCGCGGAGGCGCCCAAGAAGGCCACCCGGTCCCGCCGCAAGGCGGCCCCAAAGGCGGAGGCCGTCGCGTCCGACGTCGTTGCTGACGCCCCCGCCGTCGACAATCCCGAAGCGGCCCCGGAAGCGAAGGCCCCGGCCCGCCGGAGCCGGTCGCGGAAGAAGGTCGAACCCGAGGTGCTGCCCGCCTTCGCTGACTCAGCCGCCAGCACGGAAACTGCGGTTCCCGCCGATGAAGCGCCTGCCGAGCTGCCGGCCGCCGAGGCGGCACCGGAGAAGCCGGTCCGCCGCCGCGCCTCCCGCGCGAAGACAGCCGTGACGCCTGCAGCGACGGAAGAAGCCCCGGCCCCGGCCGAGGCTCCCGCCGCCGTGGCTTCCGACGCGCCGGCCCCTGAGGCCGCGCCCGTCGAGGCCCCGGCCGACGCTGCACCCGCTGCCGAGGCGTCTGTAGAAACATCCGGAGCCCCCTCGCTCTTCCTCGCACCGGGCGCCGTCACCTCGATGATCTTCCAGGCCCCGGATCTGAGCACCGTCATCCGCCCGGCCCCGGCCCCCGCTGCTGTTGCCGAGGAAGCCGAAGAAGAAGAAGACGAAGAAGCCGAGGGCGAGGATGCCGGCAGCCGCCGTCGCCGCCGCAGCCGTGGACGCCGTGGCCGCAGCCGGACCGGCGAAGCCGACACCGACGCAGACGGCGCAGCCGAAGATGCAGCGGAGACCGGCGAGGACTCCGAGAGCACCCTCGAAGACGGCGTGACCTCGCGCCGCCGTCGCCGTCGCCGCCGCGGCGACCAGGATCTCGAACTGACCGGCGGCGGGGACGACGATCCGCCCAACACGGTAACCCGCGTCCGGGCGCCGCGCTCGGTCAGCGAGGCCCCGGTCAACAACCGCGTCACCTCCGTCAAGGGCTCCACCCGCCTGGAGGCCAAGAAGCAGCGCCGACGCGAGTCCCGCGACACCGGCCGCCGCCGCACCGTCATCACCGAGGCCGAGTTCCTGGCCCGCCGCGAATCCGTGGACCGCCAGATGATCGTCCGCCAGCGCGACGACAGAATCCAGATCGGCGTCCTGGAAGACGGCGTGCTGGCCGAGCACTTCGTCTCCAAGACCCAGCAGGATTCCTTGATCGGCAACGTCTACCTGGGCAAGGTCCAGAACGTGCTGCCGTCCATGGAAGCCGCGTTCGTCGATATCGGACGCGGCCGCAACGCCGTGCTGTACGCCGGCGAAGTCAACTGGGACGCCGTCAACCTCGAAGGCAAGCAGCGGCGGATCGAAAATGCGCTCAAGTCCGGCGACTCCGTGCTCGTCCAGGTCACCAAGGACCCGGTCGGCCACAAGGGTGCCCGCCTGACCAGCCAGATCTCGCTGCCCGGCCGTTACCTGGTGTACGTGCCCGGCGGTTCCATGACCGGCATCTCCCGCAAGCTGCCCGACGTCGAACGCAACCGGCTCAAGCGGATCCTCAAGGACCGCCTGCCGGAAGACGCCGGTGTCATTGTCCGCACCGCGGCCGAGGGCGCTTCGGAAGAAGAGCTGACGCATGACATCAACCGGTTGCGAGCCCAGTGGGAGGGCATCGAAAGCCAGTCCACGTCCACCAAGATCCTCGCCCCCGAGCTGCTCTACGGCGAACCTGACCTGACCATCAAGGTGGTCCGCGACGTTTTCAACGAGGACTTCTCCAAGCTGATCGTCTCCGGCGAGGAAGCCTGGGACACCATCGAGGCCTACGTCACCTACGTGGCACCGGACCTGGTGGGCCGGCTTGAGAAGTGGACCAAGGACACAGACATCTTCGCTGCGTGGCGCATCGACGAGCAGATCCACAAAGCACTGGACCGCAAGGTCTTCCTGCCCTCCGGCGGCTCGCTCGTGATCGACCGCACCGAAGCCATGACCGTGGTGGACGTCAACACCGGCAAGTTCACCGGCAGCGGCGGCAACCTCGAGGAAACCGTCACCAAGAACAACCTCGAAGCGGCCGAGGAAGTCGTCCGGCAGCTGAGGCTGCGTGACATCGGCGGCATCATCGTGATCGACTTCATCGACATGGTGCTGGAATCCAACCGCGACCTCGTGCTGCGACGCATGGTGGAGTGCCTAGGCCGGGACCGGACCAAGCACCAGGTTGCCGAGGTGACCTCGCTGGGCCTCGTGCAGATGACCCGCAAGCGGATGGGCACCGGGCTGCTCGAAGTCTTCGGCGAACAGTGCGAGGCCTGCGCCGGCCGCGGCATCGTCACCCACGACGAGCCCGTGGAACACCGCCGTGCCAACACCGTCGCCGCAGAACACCACGTCCCGCGGACCGAGCACCAGCCCGCCGCACGCAGTGAGCGCAAGCGTCGCCGCGGCAAGGGCGGCCAGGGCGGCGAAGCCATGCCGTCCGCACCCGTCGCCGTGCACGCCGAGCCCACCGAGGCGGAGCGCCACGCCAAGGCAGAGGCGACGCGCGCCGCGCTGGCCAACATCGCCGCCGCGGCGCACGCTGCCCACCTGCACGATGGTGAAGCGACAGCAGCTCCCGACGCCGAAACCCGCCAGGCCGCGCTCGACGCCGCCGTGGAACTCGCTTCGTCGGAGGAGGCAGCGGGTCGTCCCGCGGCCGTGCTGACCTTCGGCGGCGAACAGGTTGCCTTGCCCTTCGTCGAGCACGCCGAGGAAACCCCGCAGCCCGCGCTGACCCTGGACCTGCTGACCGAAGCGTTCGCCCACCTGGGCGACGCCGAGACCGGCAAGCCAGCCGCCGCGGCTCCGGTTGCCGAGTCGCCCGCAGCCGAGGTTCCCACGGCCGAGCACGCGGCGGAGCACGCTGCGCCTGCAGCTGCAGCGCCGTCCCGCGCCACCCGGGGCCGCGGCCGCGCCAGGACGGCGCGGATCCAGCCGCCGAGTGTACGTACCGCCGAGGCCGAGGCCCCGGCCCCGGCTCGCCAGGAAGCTGCGAAGGCCCCCGCGGCCCAGGCGCCGGCCCGCCAGGAAGCCCGCAAGGCTCCTGCGGCCCAGGCCCCGGTACGCCAGGAAGCCCGCAAGGCCCCTGCGGCCCAGGCCCAGGCCCCGGACACCACCGGACCCCGACGGGTGCGCCGGAACCGGAGCGCCAGCCGAGCCCAGGGCGCCGCCAACGAGACGTCCGTGCAGCAGCGCGAGACCGCTCCGTCGGTTGAGGCCGTCTCGGTCCATGAGGCCAAGGCCCCGGAGCCGGCGAAGGTGGCCGCCAAGCCCACCGCCAACGAGCCGATCATCCTCGGCGTCGGCGTCCCGGCGTCGGAGCTCTAGGACCAAGCAGGCACCACCACTCGCGGGTTCCGTCCGGGATCGACGTAACATCACGTCGACCCCGGACGGAACCCGCGAGTGCGTTAAGGGGACGGGCTGAAATTTAGCGGGGTTGCCGGCGAGGAACGCTAGGCTGGGGGACTGACACGGGGTGCCGCGCATCGAGCCGGCTGAGATCCAGACCCGTTGAACCTGTCCGGTTAGCACCGGCGAAGGGATGTCTCTTGTCTTCAACAACCCAGCCTGCATCGGCGCAGCCTGCATCTAGCCGAACCTCAGCCATCCTGCAGTCCGTCTTCCCGGAGCCCGACGGCGGGGCCTCAACGCCGCCGCGGATTCCGCGGGTGCTGGCCATCGCGGGCTCGGACCCCTCCGGCGGCGCCGGCATCCAGGCCGACCTGAAGAGCATTGCCGCGAACGGCGGCTACGGGATGGCTGCCATCACGGCACTGACCGCCCAGAACACCCAGGGCGTCCGGTCGGTGCATGTACCGCCGGCAGCGTTCCTGACCGCCCAGCTGGAGGCCATCAGCGACGACATCACCATCGACGCCGTCAAGATCGGTATGCTCGGCGACGACTCGGTGATCGACGCCGTCCGGGCCTGGCTCGAAAAGGTGCGCCCCGGCGTCGTGGTCCTGGACCCGGTGATGGTGGCGACGAGCGGCGACCGGCTGCTCCAGGAATCGGCCGAAACCGCGCTGCGGGCTCTCCTGCCACTGGCGGACCTCATCACACCGAACCTGGCCGAGCTGGGCATGCTGCTGGGGGAGCCGCCCGCCGCGGACTGGGCCAGTGCGCTGGAACAGGGCAAGCGGCTCGCGGCCCTGGCCGGCACCACGGTTCTGGTCAAGGGAGGCCACCTGCCGGCCGGCGGAAGCCAGAACGACGGCGGTTGCCCGGACGCGCTCGTCAACACCGGGGGAGTGCTCGGCCAGCAGACGGTGGTGGTGCCGGGCGAGCGGATCGACACCCGCAACAGCCACGGCACCGGCTGCTCGCTGTCCTCGGCTCTGGCCACGGTCCAGGCCCGGACGGGGGACTGGGAGGCAGCGCTGCGGGAGGTCAAGCCGTGGCTGCTGGGTGCGTTGCGGGATGCCAGCCGCCTGGAGGTCGGATCCGGCAACGGACCCGTGCACCACTTCCACCACCTGCAGCACGCTGCGGCACCCCAGCTTCCTGCCGAGGGCGAGTTCGCCACGCTGCTGGCAGGGCACGCGGCGGACGGGCTGGACGCGATCTACGGCCTGGACTTCATTCGGGGGCTCGCGGACGGTACCTTGCCGGAACCCGAGTTCGCCTACTACCTCGGCCAGGACGCCCTGTACCTCAACGGCTACTCCCGGGTGCTGTCCCGCGCGGCGGCCCTGGCGCCGTCGGAAGCCGAACAACTCTTCTGGTCCCGCTCGGCGCAGCAGTGCCTCGAAGTCGAATCCGAACTGCACCGGAACTGGCTGGCCGGCCGCGCCGTCGAGACCCAGCTGGGACCGGTGACCAAGGCGTACGTGGACCATCTGCACGCGGCATCGCTCGCCGGCAGCTACGGCGTGCTCGTGGCCGCGGCGCTGCCGTGCTTCTGGCTCTACGCGGAGGTCGGCGCCACGCTGCATCGCGAGTTCCTCGCTGCCGGCGCACCGGCAACGCATCCCTACGCGGAGTGGCTGCGCACCTATGCGGACGAGGCCTTCGCGGAGGCGACGCGGCAGGCGATCAGGTACACGGACGCGGCGGCCGGTAGAGGCTCCGAGGCGGAACGCAGCGCCATGGCGGTGGCGTTCAGGCAGTCCTCCCGCTACGAGGCGGAGTTCTTCGACGCGCCGAGGCTGCACGCCTGAGCCGCGCTACGCGAAGCAGCCGGTAGGATAGTTGGGCGCGGTTCCGGAAGTCGCTGCGGCACCATAACTTTGGCCCCCGGGCGCAGGGTGTGGCGTCCGTCACGCACTACCTGCCGGGACCAGCCTCGTTTGCGGCCGAAGGCAAAATTAGCGTAGTCTAGATCTTCGGTGCTTACGCCAACACTTGGGTTATGACCTTGAGGAACAGTTCACCCGTATTACGGGCAGGACTTTTCCGCAGGATAGCTCATGGGTTCCCCCGGGGAATCCACCGGCGTTGAGGCACAGCGTGAGCCGGTCCAAGCATTTGGGCCCCAGGTTCCGCACGCAAATCTAGTAATAAACGTCGAGAGAAGTGAGTTCCCCAGTGGTGTACGCGATTGTCCGCGCAGGCGGCCGCCAAGAGAAGGTTTCCGTTGGAGACTTCGTTACCCTGAACCGCGTCCCCGGTGGAGCCGGCAGCACCTTTGAGTTGCCCGCACTGCTCCTGGTGGACGGTGACAAGGTCACGTCTGCAGCCAAGGACCTGGCCAAGGTAACGGTTACGGCTGAGATCCTCGAAGACCTCCGTGGTCCGAAGATCGTCATCCAGAAGTTCAAGAACAAGACCGGTTACAAGAAGCGCCAGGGTCACCGTCAGGAACTGACCAAGGTCAAGATCACCGGTATCAAGTAACTAACGTTACTGTTCAGGTTTTCAGCAGATTCCCCAGAATTTTAAAGGCAGGCATTTCAAATGGCACATAAAAAAGGCGCGAGCTCCACTCGCAACGGTCGTGACTCCAACGCCCAGTACCTCGGCGTCAAGCGCTTCGGCGGCCAGGTAGTTTCCGCAGGCGAGATCATCGTCCGCCAGCGTGGCACCCACTTCCACCCGGGCGCCGGCGTTGGCCGCGGCGGCGACGACACCCTGTTCGCACTGACCCCCGGCGCTGTCGAGTTCGGCACCCGCCGTGGTCGTCGCGTTGTGAACATCGTGGCTGCTGCAGCTGCAGAGTAACAACAAGTTCTAAATCGGTGGGGCGGACCAGTAGGTCCGCTCCACCGGTGTTTTAACCGCATTACAATCATCTTGGGCCCCTTGCGGGCCCGAGGAACAGCACTGAGGAGATCCACGTGGCGAGCTTTGTAGACCGGGTAGTACTGCACGTATCCGGCGGTACCGGCGGCCATGGCTGTGTCTCCGTCCACCGCGAGAAGTTCAAGCCCCTCGGCGGTCCCGACGGCGGCAACGGCGGCAACGGCGGCGATGTCATCCTGCGCGTGGATCCCCAGACCACCACCCTGCTCGACTACCACCACGCCCCGCACCGGCACGCCACCAACGGCGGCCCCGGCATGGGTGACTGGCGCGGCGGCAAGAACGGCGAGACCCTGGTCCTGCCCGTACCCGAGGGCACGGTCGTCAAGAGCAAGGACGGCACCGTCCTGGCCGACATGGTGGGCGAAGGCACCGAGTACGTCGCCGCTGCCGGCGGCATCGGCGGCCTCGGCAACGCCTCGCTGTCCTCGCAGAAGCGCCGGGCCCCCGGCTTTGCGCTGCTGGGCATCGAGGGCGAATCCAGCGACATCGTCCTGGAGCTGAAGTCCATCGCGGACATCGCCCTGGTCGGCTTCCCGTCCGCCGGCAAGTCCAGCCTGATCGCCGCGATGTCCGCCGCGCGGCCCAAGATTGCCGACTACCCGTTCACCACCCTGATCCCCAACCTCGGCGTCGTCCAGGCCGGCGACGTGCGCTTCACCATCGCCGACGTCCCGGGCCTGATCGAAGGCGCCAGCGAAGGCAAGGGCCTGGGCCATCACTTCCTGCGCCACGTCGAACGCTGCGCCGCGCTCGTGCACGTGCTGGACTGCGGCACGCTGGAATGGGACCGTGACCCGCTCTCGGACCTCGCCGTGATCGAAGCCGAGCTCGAAAAGTACGCCGTGGACATGAGCTACGCCGGCACCGACGGTGAAGTCGTGCCGCTGAACCACCGCCCCCGCCTGATCGCCCTGAACAAGGTCGACCTGCCGGACGGCAAGGACATGGCCGAGTTCGTCCGCCCGGAACTCGAAAAGCGCGGCTACAAGGTCTTCGAAATCTCCGCCACGAGCCACGAGGGACTCCGCCAGCTGGGCTTCGCCATGGCCGAGATCGTCAAGGCCGCCCGCGACGCCGTGGCCGCCACGCCGCCGAAGGTCCAGGCCCCCGTGCTGCGCCCGCGCGCCGTCAACGAGAGCGGGTTCACGATCCGCCGCGAGGAAAAGAACCTGGAGCCGCTGTTCCGCGTGCTCGGCGAGAAGCCCGTGCGCTGGGTCAAGCAGACCGACTTCACCAACGAGGAAGCCATCGGCTACCTCGCTGACCGCCTCGCTAAGCTCGGCGTCGAGAACGAACTGTTCAAGCAGGGCGCCAAGCCCGGCGACATGGTGGTCATCGGCGAGGACGACGGCGTCGTCTTCGACTGGGAGCCGACCATGATGGCCGGCGCCGAACTGCTGGCCTCCCCGCGCGGCACCGACGTGCGCTTCGCGGACATCGGCGACCGCCCCACCCGTGGCCAGAAGCGCGACGAGCAGCAGGAACGCCGCGACGCGAAGGCCGCTGCCCGGGCCGAGCTGGAGGCCGAGCGCAAGGCCGGCATCTGGACCGAGTCGGTCAGTGCCCGCCGCGCCCCGCAGCCGCTCAAGGAGAGTGGACTCGGCGAAGCCGATGACGAGTAACGCCGTCGTCGTGCCCGGAGCGGCGGCGGTCCCCAGCCGCACCCTGCTCTCCGGCGCCCGCCGAATCGTGGTCAAGGTCGGGTCTTCCTCGCTGACGTCCATCAAGGGCGGCATCGCCGAGGAAGCCCTGAGCGACCTAGCCGACGCCCTCGCGCACAAGCGCAACGCGGGCACCGAGATCATCTTGGTCTCCTCCGGGGCGATCGCCGCCGGGTTGGCACCGCTGGGGCTCGAAAAACGCCCTCGGGACCTCGCCACCCAGCAGGCCGCCGCGAGCGTGGGCCAGGGCCTGTTGATGGCCCGCTACACCCACGCCTTCGGCGCACACGGCGTCACGGTGAGCCAGGTGCTGCTGACCGCGGACGATTTCATGCGCCGCAGCCAGCACACCAACGCCTTCCGCGCCCTGGACCGGCTGCTGAACCTTGGCGTCGTCCCCGTGGTCAACGAAAACGACACTGTCGCGACCCACGAGATCCGCTTCGGCGACAACGACCGGCTCGCGGCCCTCGTGGCCCACCTGGTCCGTGCCGACGCCCTCGTGCTCCTCTCCGACGTCGATTCGCTCTACGACGGGCCGCCCTCGCACGGCGCCAAGCGGATTGCCCACGTCTCCGGCCCGCACGACCTCGAAGGCATCTCGATCGGCAGCACCGGCAAGGCCGGAGTCGGCACCGGCGGAATGGTCACCAAGGTCGAGGCCGCATCCATCGCCGCCGGCTCCGGGATCAGCGCCCTTGTGACCTCCACCGCGAACGCCGCTGCCGCGCTGGCGGGGGAGGACGTGGGAACCTGGTTCTCCGTCAACGGCGCCCGCAAGCCAATCCGGCTGCTCTGGCTTGCCCACCTGGCATCCGTGCAAGGCACTTTGGTACTCGACGACGGCGCCGTCCGCGCCGTGCGCGACCGCCACACCTCGCTGCTGCCGGCCGGGATTACCGCCGTGCGCGGGGACTTCGAAGCCGGCGACGCCGTAGAGATGGTCGGCACCGACGGGACCGTGATCGCCCGCGGCCTGGTGAACTACGGGGCCGCCGAGCTGCCCCAGATGCTCGGCCGCTCCACCCGTGAACTCGGCAAGACGCTGGGCCGCGGCTATGACCGTGAAGTTGTTCATGTTGACGACCTGGTGCTGGTCTAAGCTGCCGCCTCGCCTAAACTTGGAGCATGACTGAGGCCCTGACTTCGCACCCCGACCTGCCGGTTCACGACGCGCCCTCCGGGGGCCTGCCGCCGGCCGCAACGGACGTCGAAGCCGCCGTGCACGCCGTCGCAGACCGCTCCCGGACCGCCTCCCGCCGGATGGCCCGCGCCAACCGGGCCTGGAAGGACCGGGGGCTGCGCGCCATCGGCGCCGCACTGCTGGAGCACAGGGACCGGATCCTGGCCGCCAACGCCACGGACGTCGCTGCCGGCCGGGCCAATGGCACCTCCGCGGCGCTGCTGGACCGCCTCACCCTCAACGAAACCCGGGTGCAGGGCCTGGCCGCCGCACTGGAAAACCTCGCCAACCTGCCCGACCCGGTAGGCAACGTGGTGCGCGGCCAAACCCTCCCGAACGGGTTGCGCCTGCGCCAGGTCAACGTGCCGATGGGCGTGGTTGCCGCGATCTACGAGGCGCGTCCCAACGTCACCGTGGACATTGCCGGACTGGCCCTCAAGAGCGGCAACGCCGTGATCCTGCGGGGCGGAAGTGCCGCCGCCGCCACCAACGAGGCCCTTGTCGGCATCCTCCGCGAGGCGCTGGAGTCCGTGGGCCTGCCGGCGGACGCCGTCCAGAGTGTTGACCAGTACGGCCGCGACGGCGCAAACGTCCTGATGCGTGCCCGCGGCCGTGTCGACGTGCTCATTCCCCGCGGCGGACGCGAGCTGATCCAGACCGTGGTGACGAACTCCTCGGTGCCGGTCATCGAAACCGGCGAAGGCAACGTGCACATCTTCCTCGACGCCTCCGCGGACGAGGAGATGGCCGTCGAGATCCTGCTCAACGCCAAGACCCAGCGGCCCAGCGTGTGCAACACCGTGGAGACGCTGCTGGTCCATTCCGCTTCCACCGTGCTGCCCGCCGTCGCCGCCGCCCTGCGCGCCGCCGGCGTGACTCTGCACACAGACGACCGGATCCGCGCCGCGCTCCCGGCCGCAGTGGAGTCCGTGCCGGCCACCGAGGTGGATTGGGCTACCGAATACATGGACCTGGACCTGGCGGTGGCCATGGTGGACAGCCTCGACGAGGCCGTGGAACACATCCGCACCTGGTCCACCGGGCATACCGAGGCGATCCTCACCAACGACCTCGCCAATGCCGAGCGCTTCATCGCGGAGGTGGACTCGGCTGCGGTAATCGTGAACGCCTCAACGCGGTTCACCGACGGCGGGGAGCTGGGCCTCGGCGCCGAAGTGGGCATTTCGACGCAAAAGCTGCATGCCCGCGGTCCGATGGGGCTGACCGAGCTCACCACCACGAAGTGGATCGTGCAGGGCGAAGGCCAGGTCCGGGCCTAGCAACGCGGTAACATGGAACAGAAGCCAGGAACGGCGGGGACCTCCGTCGTCGCAAAACCGCAATTAATTTGTGAAGTCACTAGGGGAGAACATGCTGTTGCAGCAGATCACCACGTCCATCGCCGCAGCCGTTGAACATGAGGAGCTCGCGCCGCTCATTGCGCCGCCGTTCGTCATTGGCGGCTCCATGTTCGTGATCCTGCTGGTCCTGATGTTCATCACGCTGTCCTACGGCAACCTCGGCAAGCGCCACGAAGCCGTCGAGGAGCACGCGGATCCGCACCGCCAGCACCCGAACAAGCACGACCACGGCCAGGGCCACTAATATTTCCGCCAAGGTGAAGCAGCACGGCGCGAAGCGCCGCCTGCGGCTGGGTGTGATGGGCGGCACGTTTGATCCGATCCATCATGGTCACCTCGTCGCGGCCAGTGAGGTCGCGGCGAAGTTCGGCCTCGACGAGGTGGTGTTCGTTCCCACCGGCCAGCCCTGGCAGAAGAGCAGCAAGAAGGTCAGCGAGGCCGAGCACCGGTACCTGATGACGGTCATCGCCACGGCCTCGAACCCCCGGTTCACGGTGAGCCGGGTCGACGTCGACCGCCCGGGTCCCACCTACACCATCGACACCCTGCGCGACCTGCGCACGCTGCGGCCGGACGCCGATCTGTTCTTCATCACCGGCGCGGACGCGCTGGCCCAGATCCTGTCCTGGAAAGACATTGACGAACTGTGGTCCTTGGCGCACTTCGTCGGTGTGACCCGCCCCGGACACGTGCTGGACGGCATGGGCCGCGATGATGTCAGCCTGCTCGAGGTCCCGGCCATGGCGATCTCCTCCACGGACTGCCGGGCACGCGTCGCCGCGGGAAACCCTGTCTGGTACCTCGTGCCGGACGGCGTGGTCCAGTACATCGCCAAGTACGACCTGTACGACGGCCAGCCCGATCCCGGGCCGGATTTCCGGGAATCCCGGGCTGCCCTCGAAATAAACCAAACCGCCAGCACCGAATGAGCCTTCAATGAGTCAGGAACAGCCTCCCATCCGCAGCCGCCGCGAATTGCGCCAGGCCAGGGATGAACGCCAGGAAGTGAACCCCGGCGCCGGTACCGCGGGTGCTGGCGCGGATCAGGCTGCCCGGAATCAGGACGGCGGGGGTTCCGGCTCCCGGCAGGCCGGCGCGGATCCCTCCTTCTCCGGACGTCCCGAGGAACCGACCGAGGCCGAGACCACGGGCCGCCGCCGCGTCCCAGGCCCGGTGGATTCCGTCCGGACTACTTCCGCCGCCGAACGGTCCTCCCAGATCCGCGCCCGCGACCGTGCCGCGCTGCGGACCATCAAGGAACTTGCGGAAAAAGAGGGGCAGCTGTCGCCCGGCGGTGCGCCCACGCGCCGCCAGCTCCGGCTCCAGCAGCTTGCCGAGGAGACCGCACCTGCCACCTCGGCCAATCCGATCGTGCCGATGCCCAGCCCGCGAACCCGCTCGCACCCGGCAGTGGGAGCGGCTGCCAAGCCGCCGGCCGGCGCGGAAACGTCCGCTGACGCGGTCCCGACGCCGGCGGAGGCTGCCGCCGCCCCGAACCAGGGCGACGGCGAGCCCGGTCCCGGCCGCGGCGGAAAGCTGCCGGACGGAATGAGCGTCGAGCAGGCCCTCGCCGCGCGCGAACTGCTCGCCGAGCAGGCCCGCAACCAGATGGCGAAGATGGAGCACATTGCCGCCACCGATCCGGACGCCGTCGATCCGGAGATTCTGGCCGAGCAGATTGCCCTCGCCGAGCGGGCGGCGGTGCTCAACCGTCGCGCGGCCGCGAAGCAAAAGCTGGCCGAGCAGAACAACCGGCCCGCCCAGCCGCGCAGCGAACAGCCTAAGAACGATCCCTCGACCGCCAGCAACCTCGCCATGGTGACGCCGCTGGAATTTGTCGAGGTCCCCGGCGTGGAGCGGCCAGTAATGAAGCGCCCTGCCACGTCGTATGTCCCGCTGGTCACCAACTCCAGCCCGAAGGTCCAGCCTCCACGCACCTCGCGCCGTCCCGGCCAGGCCCGCAAGCGGGATGCCGCTCCGGTCAACGGCCGCTCCGGTGTCCTGGCACGCGCGGAGGCGGCCGCGCAGGCCGCACAGGTCCGCCGCCCGGCTGCGGCAGCCGCCCCCGAAAATCCCAGTGCCCCGGCGGTGGAGGAAGATTTTGCGGCACGTCCGCCGGTCGCTGCCAACGCCGCCTACGGCCTCGATCCGCTCGACGCGGCCACGGCCGGATTGGGCCGGGCGCGGCGTCTGCGAGCCCTTCAGCTCGGCGTTCTGGCCCTCGGCGTGCTGGCGCTGATTGCCGGCATCATCCTGATCGTCACCGGACTGGCGCACTAGCCGCTCCGCCGCGGCGGCGCCGGGCTGCTTCGGTAGCCTTCCGGTCCCAGCAGCGGTTCCAGCACACAGCTTTTCATTCCAACAGCTTTCGACATTCAATGCTTTTACATTCAACAAGGAGTCCCGTGACTGCAACCGATTCATCCATCGCCACAGCCCGCCACGCAGCCCGTGCTGCCGCGGAAAAATTGGCCGAGGACATTGTGGCCCTCGACGTCAGCGAGCGGCTTGCCCTCGCCGACGTCTTCCTGATCGCCTCGGCACCGTCGGAGCGACAGGTCAACGCGATCGTCGACGGCATCGAGGATGAACTGTCCAAGTTCGACCTCAAGCCCGTGCGCCGCGAAGGACGCTCCGGCGGACGCTGGGTGCTGCTGGACTACGCCGACGTCGTCATCCACGTCCAGCACGAGGAAGACCGCGTGTTCTACGCCCTGGAGCGCCTCTGGAAGGACTGCCCCGTCGTGGACCTCCAGCTCGGTGACGACGCCTCGGCGAAGGCCACTGCCGCCACCGAATCCGAGTAGGCGGCGCGGCAGCCAGCAGCGCAAAACCCTGAATATGCCCGATTTGGAATTTTCAGAAGTGCTGATCTAAGATATTTGAGTTGCTTCGGAGAGAACGAAGTCGGAGCAGCGAAAATTCGGGGCTGTGGCGCAGCTGGTAGCGCACCTGCATGGCATGCAGGGGGTCAGGGGTTCGAGTCCCCTCAGCTCCACCGGATAATCCGCCGGAATCGAAAGATTCCGGCGGATTTTTTTGTGCCCGCTCCGCCCGGAGGCGTGCGGACAGCGGTCCGGCCCGACACGCCGCACGCCGATTAGCGTCGGCGGCAAATGTAGATTAAGCTAATCAGGTTGCTTGATCGAACCGGCTCTTTGAAGGTCCCGGTCAGCGGCAGTTTCGGGGCTGTGGCGCAGCTGGTAGCGCACCTGCATGGCATGCAGGGGGTCAGGGGTTCGAGTCCCCTCAGCTCCACCGAACGAGGTCCCGCTCTCTGAGCGGGGCCTCGCTTAGTTAACGCTCAATTAGGATGGGGACCGTGAACGACTCCCTGCCGCCGTGCCCCGAATGCTCCAGTACATACAGCTACGAGCTGGGTGCCCTGCTGGTCTGCCCCGAATGCGGCCATGAGTGGTCCGCTACTGCCGATGCGGCGGAGGCCGAAGCCGGTGCCCGGGCCGCGCGAGTCATCAAGGACGCGGTGGGCAACGTGCTGGCCGATGGTGACACCGTAACGGTCATCAAGGACCTGAAAATCAAGGGCAGCTCCACTGTCATCAAGGTCGGGACCAAAGTACGCGGAATCCGCCTCATGGACGGCGTTGGAGACCATGACATCGATTGCAAGGTCGACGGCGTCGGACCCATGCAACTCAAGTCCAGCGTCGTCAAGAAGAGCTAAGCGGGGGACCCGCCATTCCTGAACCGCGTCCGGGCCAACCGGAAGCGCCAGTAATCTCCGCCGACGTCGTGGTCATCGGTGCCGGCCAAGCGGGGCTGTCCGCCGCCTACCATCTGCAGCGCCGCGGCTTCGTCCCGGCCGGCGTCTCCGGCAACGCCGGTGCGGACAGCGCCGCCGACCCGCTGAGCTATGTGGTGCTCGACGCCGAGGACGGCCCCGGCGGCGCTTGGCGGCACCGTTGGAAAAGCCTGCTGATGGACACCGTAAACGGCATCAGCGACCTCCCCGGCATCGCGCAGCCGCAGGTGGACCCGCAGGAGCCCAGCTCGAGTTTCCTGAGCCGCTACTTCGGCGGCTACGAATCCCGGCTGGGCCTGGCCATAGAGCGGCCCGTGAAGGTCCACGCCGTCACCCGCGAGGACAGCAACCCGGCCGGACGCCTGCGCATTAAGACCTCCCGCGGCGCCTGGTCCGCCCGGGCCCTGATCAACGCCACCGGCACCTGGACGCGCCCGTTCTGGCCCATTTATCCGGGCCAAGCCAGTTTCCGCGGCAGGCAGCTGCACGTCGCGGACTACGTGGCTGCGGAGGAATTCCGCGGCCAGCACGTGATCGTGGTGGGCGGCGGCATTTCCGCCGTCGGACTGCTCGACGAGATCTCCAAGGTCACCGGCACCACCTGGTTCACCCGGCGGGAGCCGGTCTGGCGCGACGCCGCCTTCGACCGGCAGGCAGGCCACGACGCCGTCGCCCTGGTCGAGGAGAGGGTCCGGCAGGGGCTGCCGCCGCAGAGCGTCGTCGCCGCGACCGGACTGATCTGGACACCGGCCCTGCGCGCCGCCGCGGACCGCGGCGTGCTCAAGCGACACCCCATGTTCACCGGCATTGAACCCGGGGGAGTGCGGATGGCGGACGGCAGCTTCCGGTCCGCCGACGTCATCCTCTGGGCAACGGGCTTCCGCGCCGAGCTGGAACATCTCGCGCCCCTGCACCTGCGCGGACCCGGCGGCGGCATCGCGATGGACGGCACCCGGGTCGCCGCGGAGCCCCGGGTGCACCTCGTCGGCTACGGGCCGTCGTCCTCCACCATCGGGGCCAACCGCGCCGGCCGGGCCGCCGTGGCAGGGATCGTCAAACTGCTGGCCGGTTCGGGATAACGTAAAGCGGTGCCCGTTACCAACAATCTTGAATCCCTCTTCCCCCGGCTCCGGAGGTTCCCCGACGTCGAGGCCGCCAACCTGCAGGCCTGGGACGCCACCGACCGTTTGTTGCTGGACACCGCCGCCGAACTGCGGGCCGCCGGCCAGGTGGCATCCGGCGGCAGGATCGCCGTCGTGGGGGACCGCTACGGTGCACTGACCCTCGGTGTGCTCGCGCTGGGGTGGCACGACGCCGGCCCGGTCCGGGTGCACGAAGACCTGATCACGGGCGAACGCGCGCTGCGGCATAACGCCGCCGCCACGGGGCTCACCGAGGGGTTCGAGCAGCTCCCGCTGGTCGACGCCGTGGAGGGCGCCGCCCTGGTCCTGCTCCAGCTGCCGCGGTCCCTGGCCGAGCTGGAGGAGATCGCCGACGCCGTCGCGCGGTACGCCGCACCCGGGGTGGTGCTGCTCGCCGGCGGCCGGGTCAAGCACATGAGCCTGGGCATGAACGCTGTGCTGGAGCGCTACTTCGGGGAGGTGCAGCCGCAGCTGGCGCGGCAAAAATCACGGATCCTGCTGGCCCGGGCCGCGAAAGCAATGGACGGGCCACCGCCGTTCCCCGTCTCTGAGCGGAACACCGGGCTGGAGCTCACGGTCTGCGCCCGCGGCGCCGTGTTCGCCGGCACCGGGCTGGACATCGGAACCCGCTTCCTGCTGGATTTCCTGCCGGAGATCCCCGGCGTCCGGCACGCCGTCGACCTCGGCTGCGGCACCGGCATCCTGGCCGCACTGTACGCCCGCAGCCATCCGGAGGCCCGGGTCACCGCCACCGACCGGTCCGCGGCGGCCGTCGATTCCGCCCGGGCGACGGCCCGCGCCAACGGCCTGGACCGCCGGATCGAGGTCCTGCAGGACGACGCCATGAGCACCCTGCCGGACGGATGCGCCGAGCTGGTCCTGCTCAACCCGCCCTTCCATCTCGGCGCCGCGGTGCACGCCGGAGCCGGGATCAAACTGATCGAAGCCGCGGCCCGGGTCCTGGCCCCCGGCGGTGAACTCTGGACGGTGTTCAACAGCCATCTTCACTACCAGCCCGCGCTGGAACGGCTGGTCGGCCGTACCCGGGAGGTGGGCCGCAATCCGAAATTTACCGTCACCGCGAGTGTCCGCAGGCCACGACCGTAGGAGCCCGCGCCGGTAATGGTAGGCCGTTCGGGCGAAATCTGACCGACTGTGACGGCCGAAGGTGGGGGCGTGGGGCCGCGGGTAACGTACGATTCTGACATCAGCAGTGCTTGGCCGAAGACGTTTAGAGGTATCAGTGACTGAGATCCGAACACCCTCGCCGCGGCGCGGAACGAACCTCCCCCGGATGGGGGATTTCAACCTCACGGTTATCCTGGATGCGATCCGGCGCGCCCCGGGCGGCCTTAGCCGGGTGGAACTCGCGCAGCTCGTCGGACTCTCGCCGCAGACCATCTCCAACATCTCCCGCCGGCTGCTGGACCAGAACCTGATCGTCGAGGCGGGCAAGGAGGGTACCGGTCCCGGAAAGCCGCGGACCATGCTCCGGCTTAATCCGGGCGGAATGTACGCCGTCGGCGTCCACCTCGATCCCGCCGTGCTGACGTTCGTGCTGCTGGACCTCGTCGGCGCCGTGGTGAAGCACTCCCGGATCAAGACACCCTCTGGCGCGGATCCGGGGTCCATCATCGACACCATTGCCGCCGAGATCAAGCAGCTGATCGAGGACTCCGGGGTGGACCGGGCCAAGGTCGCCGGGCTGGGCATCGCCTCGCCGGGGCCGATCGACCTCGAGGAAGGCGCCGTGGTGGACCCGCCGCTGCTGCCGGGCTGGGAACGCGTGCCGCTGCGCGACCGGCTCGCTGAAGCCACCGGGCTGTCCACGCTCCTGGACAAGGACGTCACCAGCGCCGCCGTGGCCGAAACCTGGGCCGGCGGCCCCAGTGGCGCCGGCAGCTTCGTCTTTATGTACATGGGCACCGGAATCGGCTGCGGGGTGGTCCTCAACGACGAGGTCATCCGCGGGACCTCCGGCAACGCCGGCGAAATCGGGCATATCATCGTCGACCCCGAGGGCCCGCTGTGCGACTGCGGGCAGCACGGCTGCGTGAAGTCCTCCGCCATCCCCCAGGTCCTCGTGGCCCAGGCCGAGGCGGCCGGCGTGCTGGACGGCGCACTCGCGGACCGGAGCGCTCCGGCGGTGCAGGAACGCTTCGCGGAACTCTGCGCACTGGCCTACGGCGGGAACGAGGAGGCCCAGGGCATCCTGCGGAGGTCCGCCGTGCTGGTGGGACGGGCCATCTCGGCCGTCACCAACGCCCTGGACGTGGACCGCGTCGTCTTTGGCGGCCCGTTCTGGACCTGCCTCGCGCCGGCCTACCTGGAGCTGATCCCGGGACTCGTCGGGGACAACAGCGCCACCCGGAAGATCCATGGGATCGAGGTCGTCGGCACCGGCGTGGGTGAGGATGTGGGCGCCGTCGGCGCCGCCTGCCTGGTCCTGGAGCACACCCTGGCCCCGCGCTCCCAGCGCCTCCTGCTGGAGGGGTAGCCGGGAGCCGTCCGGGTGCCTTGCCGTCAGCCGGGAACCGGAGCCGTCAGTCGATGTCCTCGATGACGGTCCCGAACGGGATGGTGTCATCAAGATGCGCCTGGTGGTCGTGCGGGTGCACCACCACCCGGACCCCGTGCAACTTGTCAGCCGCCGACTGCATCAGGATCGGGCGGACGGTGTTGATGACGCTCTCGCTCTTGCCGGCGAGATACTCCTGGTAACTGGCTGGAAGCTGGATCATGCCCTCAGGATAGACCTGCGCCGCGGACATGGGGAGGGCCGATAGGGCCCCGGTTCCGGGACAACGTCAGCCCACATAATCGGCCTGATCGGCGAAGAATCTTCCGTGGGAGGCTTCGCGAAGGCGTAAAGTCGCGTCTTAATTCGGCGGAGAACTTGAATGCCCTTCCCAGGCACCTTAGAGTCGTAGACAAGTTACCGCGGTAACGTGTCAGCGATCCTCCGCTGCGGGCCGGCTCTTGGAAGAATTCCATGCGAATTATTCACGGGCGGCCTAGGAGGGTGTGGGTGCCCCCATGTGGGCCTGACATTTGCTCACGGACAACTTCGTATCAGGCGTAACAGTCGCGGCTGCGTCCTGCTGAAGTTTCCTCCGTGTTCCCCAAACTCAACTCATTGGCGGCAGCGCCGGCCGGACTCCGGCCCAGCTGGCACCAATGGCCCACAGCCAAGGACGCAAATGTCTCCACCAAGCCTTATTGACGCACATCCAAATCTCGCCGGTGCGGCCCCCGTCGCCCTGTCCTACGAACTCTTCCCGCCACGTTCGCCAGCGGCTGCTGAGTCGCTCTGGACCACCATCGGGGAACTGGAAGCCACCAGCCCCGACTACGTGTCCGTCACCTACGGCGCGAGCGGCTCAAACCGGAACACCGCCGTCGAACTCATCAACCGCCTGGTGCAGGAAACCACGCTGCGCCCGCTGGCGCACCTGACCTGCGTAGGCAACACCCCCCAGGAGCTGGCCGAAATCATCGGCGAACTGCTCGACGTCGGCGTGCGCGGCATTCTCGCCCTGCGCGGCGACCAGCCCAGGGACGGCGGCGCCCCGGCCGATGGCTCGCTGCGCTACGCCCAGGACCTGATCGAGCTCATCCGCCGCGTCGAGCAGCGACGCTCGGCTCTGCTCTGCGCCGGCAAGGTGGCGGTCGGCGTCGCGGCCTACCCCACGCGGCACCCCGAATCCCCGAGTGAGGCGCACGACGTCGAGGTGCTGCTGGCCAAGCAGCGCTCCGGCGCGGACTTCGCCATCACCCAGGTCTTCTTCCACACCGAGCAGTACGCCCAGCTGCTGTCCCGGGCACGCCGGGCCGGCGTCACCATCCCGATCGTCCCCGGGGTCATGCCGCTGACCAGCATCCGGCGGCTCACCCGGCTGGGCGAACTGACCGGCGTCGAACCGGCGCCGGAGCTGATTGAGCGGCTGGCAGCCGCCGATACCGACGCCGAACGCAACCGGATCGGGGTCAGCGCCACCGTGGACCTGGCCAACGCGGCCCTGGACGCCGGCGCCCCGGGCCTGCACCTGTACACGTTCAACGAGCACGCCAGTGCCCTCGAGGTGCTGGACAAGCTCGCGCTTCCCCGCCCGCGAAGCGGCAACCGGCACAGTAGCCACCAACGCCCGGCTGGCCGCCGCCAGCTCGCCAGCTGACGGCGCCGGTAGACACAACTTTCCTCTGCACCGCACCACCAACTCTTAGGACTTCCCATGACTGACCACAACACCGCTGTCCCCACCCCGTTCCCGGCAGCCTCGATCCTGGGCTACCCGCGCATCGGCCGCCGCCGCGAGCTCAAGAAGGCCGTCGAGGCCTACTGGGCCGGCAAGATCGACGCCGCCGCCCTGGACGCCGCCGCCAAGGAGATCCAGCTGGGCACCGCCAAGCGCCTCCAGGGCCTCGGCCTGACCGAAGCCGCCGCCGTCCCCGGCACTTTCTCCTACTATGACCAGGTGCTCGACGCCGCCGCCCACCTCGGCGCCGTGCCGGCCCGCTTCGGAAACCTCCTCGACGCCGAGGGCCAGCTGGACATCGACGGCTACTTCACCCTGGCCCGCGGCACCAAGGACCAGCAGCCGCTGGAAATGACCAAGTGGTTCGACACCAACTACCACTACCTCGTCCCGGAAATCGGCCCCGAGACCAGCTTCGCGCTGACGTCCAACCGGATCGTCGAAGAATTCGAATACGCCCTGGCCAACGGGGTGCAGACCCGCCCGTACATCGTCGGCCCGGTCACCTTCCTGCTGCTGAGCAAGGCCTCCGACGACGCCCCGGCCGGGTTCAACCCGCTGTCCCGCCTCGAGGACGTCCTCCCCGTCTACACCGCACTGCTGGAAAAGCTCGCCGCGGCCGGCGCCAACTGGGTCCAGCTCGACGAGCCCGCCCTCGTGGTGGACCAGGACACCCCCGCCGACGAGATCCAGGCCGCCGTCGCCCGCTCCTACGAGGTGCTCGCCGCCGCCGCGGACCGTCCGCAGCTGTTCGTCTCCACCCCCTACGGTGCGCTCAACGGCCAGCTCGGCACCCTCGCGGCGACCGGCATCGATGCCCTGCACCTGGACGTCTTCAAGGGCGACGTCCCGTCCGCCGCCGCCCTGGCCGCGCTGGGCGACAAGACCCTCGTGGCCGGCGTCGTGGACGGCCACAATATCTGGCGCAATGAACTGTCGGCCTCGGCCGCGAAGATCGCCGAGCTGCAGAAGTCGGTGGCGAAGCTCGCCATCAGCACCTCCACGTCCACCCAGCACGTCCCGCACGACGTCGACGAGGAAGTCCAGCTCTCCGCGCAGCTGCGCAGCTGGCTGGCCTTCGCCGACCAGAAGGCCACCGAGGTCGTCACCCTCGCCGGGCTGCTGAGCGATGCCGACGCCGTCCGCCCGGCCATCGAGGAGGCCACCCGCATCATCGCCTCCCGCGCCGAGGCCGAGGGTGTCCGCCGTGCCGAGGTCCGTGCCCGCACCGCTGCCCTGACCGACGCGGACTTCAGCCGCTCCGCCTACGCGATCCGCGAAGCCGCGCAGACCGAGGCGCTGCACCTGCCGCCGCTGCCCACCACCACCATCGGCTCCTTCCCGCAGACCTCCGAGATCCGCACCGCCCGGGCCCGCGCCAACAAGGGCGAGCTCAGCACCGAACAGTACGAGCAGCTCATGAAGGATGAGATCAAGCGCGTCGTGGAGCTGCAGGAGGGGCTCGGCTTCGACGTCCTGGTCCACGGCGAACCCGAGCGCAACGACATGGTGCAGTACTTCGCGGAGAACCTCGAAGGCTTCGACGTCACCGTGCACGGCTGGGTTCAGTCCTACGGCTCGCGCTGCACCCGCCCGTCCATCCTCTGGGGCGACGTCACCCGCAGCGCCCCGATCACGGTGGAATGGGCCCGCTACGCGCAGTCGCTGACCAGCAAGCCGATGAAGGGCATGCTCACCGGGCCGGTCACCATCCTCGCCTGGTCCTTCGTCCGCGACGACCAGCCCCTCGGCGAGACCGCCAACCAGGTGGCCCTCGCGCTCCGCGACGAGATCGCGGACCTGGAAGCGGCCGGTATCAAGGTCATCCAGGTCGACGAGCCGGCCCTGCGCGAGCTCCTGCCGCTGCGCAAGGCGGACCAGGCCGCTTACCTGGACTGGTCCGTGAAGTCCTTCCGCCTCGCCACCGCCGGCGCCGCGGACGCCACCCAGGTCCACACGCACCTGTGCTACTCCGAGTTCGGCGCCATCATCGAAGCGATCGACGGCCTGGACGCCGACGTGACCTCGATCGAGGCCGCCCGCTCCCGCATGGAGGTTGTGCACGACCTCGAATCGCACGGCTTCGGCCGCGGCGTGGGCCCGGGCGTCTACGACATCCACTCGCCGCGCGTCCCGGGCGAGCAGGAAGTCACCGAACTGCTCAGCACCGCGGTCAAGCACGTCCCGTCCCGCCAGCTCTGGGTCAACCCGGACTGCGGCCTGAAGACCCGCGGCTACGCCGAGACCGAGGAGTCGCTGCGCAACCTGGTCACGGCCACCAGGACGGTCCGCGCGGAAGTGCTCGAAGCGGCCAAGTAGCACGCAGCTGGCCCGGCGGTCGCTGAACGGTCGGCGGCTTAACCGACGACGGCGGCCGGTCACCTTCCTAGGTGGCCGGCCGCCGTCGTACGTTTGTCCCATCGGCTGCTGAGCAGGGGCCCCTGTCAGCGCTCAGAAGGGCCGCTGCGGAACAATAGATTCAGGATTCCCAGAGGATCTCGTCGTCAACCACGCCGTCCTCGTCCGCGGAGGCCACCAGTACCTCGTCGGAGAAGTGCGCGCCCAAGGTGAAGTCGAGGACGAAGTAGCGCTCCGGCTGGCCCGGGTAGATGCCGACATGGCCGAGCTTCAGGGCCTTGAGGAAGACCTGGTTGGTCAGCTCTGACTTGTCCGTGACGCCGAAGACCTGCTGCAGGTGCTCGGGCTTGATGGCGTTGCAGTGGAAGCGGAGGTATTCCTGCGGGCTGGTGCCTTCCTGCTCCAACTCCTCGGCAATCATTTCGCGGACCTGGTCCACAAGCTCGGGCAGGAAGCGCAGCCGGTAGTCAACCTTGTGCATGGCCGCCTCGTCGAAATGGTCATGCGCGTTGACATTCAGGTCAAGCTCCAGGGGCTGGCCGGCAAGTTCGTGCTTCGCAGCGAAATTATGGTCACGCCCGTGGTTGAGCTCGATCTCTCCAAAGTGCTGGCTCGCTACCTTGCTCATGTCTTCAACATAGTCCTGAATACTGGTCCGTTCCAGCATTGGCCGGCATTTATCCGATACCGCCCCTGAACTCCGGCAGGGGAACGGTACATTGATCGGATGCAAACAGTTGCCGCCACCGTCGCCCGCGCCCGAGATTTTTTTGACAGCGGAACCACCCGCCCGCTGGCGTGGCGGCTGGAGCAGCTCGGCAACCTGCGGCGGATGCTCATCGAGCGGCGCCGGGAGTTTGCCGCCGCACTGGCCCGCGACCTGGGCAAACACGAAACCGAGGCGCAGCTAACGGAAATCGGGTTTGTCACGGCGGAAGCCGCGCACCTGGAGAAGCACCTCGAAGCCTGGCTGCGGCGGCGGCCGGTGTCCGTCCCGCTGGCGGTCCAGCCGGCGAAGGCCTGGACCGAACTCACCCCGCTGGGCGTGGTCCTGGTGATCGGCCCATGGAACTATCCGCTGCAGCTGCTGCTCGCCCCGCTGGCCGGCGCCCTGGCCGCGGGCAACGCCGTGGTGCTCAAGCCCAGTGAGCACGCCCCCGCCACCTCCGCCGCCCTGGCCCGCTGGATTCCGGAATACCTGCCCGGCGCGGCCCAGGTGGTCGAGGGCGGCATCCCCGAGACCACGGCGCTGCTGGCGGAGCGCTTCGACCACATCTTCTTCACCGGGGGCGAGGCCGCGGCCAAGGTGGTGCTCCGCGCCGCAGCCGAGCACCTGACGCCGGTGACCCTGGAACTGGGCGGCAAGTCCCCGGTGTATGTGGATGCCTCCACGGACCTGGCCGGCGCCGCCAAACGGATCGCCTGGGGCAGGTTCATGAATGCCGGGCAGACGTGTGTCGCTCCCGACTACATTCTGGCCACGGAGGACGTCCTGGTGCCGCTGGAACGCGAGCTGGTCAAGGCCATCAAGGCGCTGTTCGGCACGGATTCCGCGCGGAGCGAGTCCTACGGCCGGATCGTCAACGACCGGCACTTTGCCCGGCTCGCCGCGCTCGCGGACAGCAGCACGGTGGTCCACGGCGGTGAGCGCGACGCCGGCAGTCGGCACTTCGCTCCGACGCTGCTGCGCCCGGCGCCCGGGGATGCCGCGATGGGGGAGGAGATCTTCGGCCCGTTGTTGCCGCTGGTGCCGGTCAGCGGCCGGGACGAGGCGATTCGGACGATCAACGCCGGAGCCAAGCCGCTGGCCCTGTATGTGTTCAGCAACGACGCCGACACGCGCCGGGCGTTCGCCGAACAGACCTCCTCGGGGGCGCTGTGCTTCGACGTGCCGGCCGCGCACCTGACCGTTCCCGGGCTGCCCTTCGGCGGGGTGGGCGGCAGCGGCATGGGCGCCTACCACGGCGAACACTCGCTGCGGACGTTCTCGCACGAGCGCTCCACGCTCTCCAAACCGCTCTGGCCGGACACCCTGGCGCTGATCTATCCGCCGTACACAAGGGCGAAGCACCGGATCATCAGCACGCTCGTGGCGCCGGCCGGGAAGACCGGAAAGTCCCGGAAGTCCCGGAAGCCGGCGGAGAAGCCGGGCCGGTCCTAGCGCTCAGTCCCGGCGCGTGGTTCCGAGTTTGTGGAGCGTGTCGGCCAGCAGTTCCACGAACAGCTGGACCTGGGCCGTCTGCTTCTCCTTGGGCAGCAGCGCGAAGACGTTGCGGGCCAGCCGGATCTCGGGGACATCCAGCACCACCACGCCGGCCGGCCGGTGCAGCAAGGCCAGCTCGGGGACCAAGGCCGCGCCCAGGCCGGCAGCGGCCATTTCCAGGCTGGCGTGGAAATCGTCGCTGTAGGCCACTACGCGCGGGTGCAGGTTGCAGCTGGCGAAGAGCCGTTCGATCACTGTGGCGTCGGAGGTGCCGGGGTGGTGCATGATCCAGGGCATGTCGGAAAGGTGGTCGGCCGCCACCTTGGATTCGGGGCCGATGCCCCAGGCCGCGGGCAGCACCACCCGGAAGTCGTCGTCGCCGATCCACTGCCGGTTCACCGTATGCGGCCAGGCGAGGCCGGACTGGCCCACCTGGTAGACCAGCGCGACGTCGAGCTCGCCGCCGGTGCGCAGCCCCTGGATGGTCTGGCCCGGCTCGGCCACGGAGACCCGCAGTTCGATGCCCAGCTTCTTCCACGCCGGATTCTGCAGGATCCGGGGGAGGACGTACGTGGCCAGGCTGGGGAAGATGCCGAGCCGGAGTTCCTGGCTGGCACTGTCGTGGGTCCGGGCCGCCGCCGCCATCAGCGCGTCGATGTCGGTGAGGACCTTGGCCGCATGCCGGGTCATCACGACAGCGGCCTCCGTCGGGTTGATGCTGCGAGCCGAGCGCTGAAACAGGGCCACCCCGGTGTCCCGCTCCAGGGCTGACATCTGCTGCGACACCGCCGAGGCGGTGTAGCCCAGCCGCGTGGCGGCCGCCGCGAACGAGCCCAGCCGGACCACTTCCACGAGCGTTCGGAGGTGCACGGGGTTGATCAAGGGCGGCCCTTCGGTGGTTACGGTGAGGCGGGAGCGAAATCCCGCTTCATTCTGGCACATTGGTGTGCAGGCGGCCGCTGGGAAATCGGACTCATCCGGCCGCCCCGCGGTTACGAATTGCCCATAAGACGGTCCACCAGGACGATTCAGGCGAAGCAACAGGAGCAGACCAGTGCAGCAAGCATCAAGCATCCCGGACGGACGGCGCGTCGCCGTGATCGGAAGCGGGGTGGCCGGACTGACCGCCGCCTACGTCCTGAACCGGCGCGACCACGTGACGGTGTTCGAAGCGGATGCACGGCTTGGGGGCCACGCCCACACGCACGACGTCGGCCAGGCCGACGGCTCCGTCCTGGGGATCGACACCGGCTTCATCGTCCACAACAACCGGACCTACCCCACCCTGCTGCGGCTGTTCAAGGAACTGGGCGTGCAGACCCAGGAATCGGAAATGAGCATGTCCATCCGCTGCGACGGCTGCGGACTGGAATACGCGGGCGCCCGGGGCGGCGCGCGGGGCATCATCCCGAGGCCCTCCACCCTGCTGCGCGGCCGCTACCTGCTGATGCTGCTGGAGGTCACCCGCTTCTACCGCCGGGCCCGGGCCCTGCTGGCCGAGGCCGACGCCGCCACCGGCACCGGCACGGCTGCGCCCGAGCTGACCCTCGGCGAGTTCCTGGACCGGGAGAAGTTCAGCAGCTACTTCGTCGTCCACTTCATGACCCCCGTGGTCAGCGCAGTGTGGTCGTGCGACCCCACCACCGCCCTGGCCTACCCGGCCCGCTACCTCTTCACCTTCCTCGGCCACCACGGGCTGCTCGGGGTGAAGGGCTCCCCGCAATGGCGCACGGTCACCGGCGGCTCGCGCAGCTACGTGGATAAAGTCGCCGCGACTCTGCCGGACATCCGCCTCTCCAGCCCGGTCACACGGGTCCGCCGCCACGCCGGCGGGGTGGAAGTCACCACCGGGGAGAGCACCGAGCAGTTCGACGCCGTCGTGATCGCCACCCATCCGGCGCAGGCGCTGCGGATGCTCGAGGACGCCACTGCCGCCGAGCGCGAAGCCCTGGCCGGCATGCCCTACTCGGTCAACCACACGGTCTTCCACCGCGACGACGCCGTGCTGCCCGCCAGCGACAATGCCAAGGCGTCCTGGAACTACCGGCTGCCCTCGTGCGACGCCCGCCCCGACAGGGTCCTGGTCAGCTACGACATGACCCGCCTGCAGCGTCTGGAACCGGCGGACGGTAAGCGTTACATCGTCAGCCTGGGCGAGTCGGAGCTGATTGGAGACGGCACCGTCCTGGAGCGGATGGTCTACGAACACCCGCAGTACACGCCGGATTCACTGCGCGCCCAGCAGCAGATCCTGGGCCTTGGCGACGGCAGCCTGGCGTTCGCCGGCGCCTACCACGGCTGGGGCTTCCATGAGGACGGCGCCCTCTCCGGCGTCCGCGCCGCAGGGAAGCTGGGACGCGAGTGGGAACCCGCCGGTGTTGCCGAAGTGAAGGCGGCTTCCTTGCAGGCGGCTGCCCAGGAGGGTGCATGAGCAGTCAGGCAGCCATTTACCGCACGTCGATCGCGCACGTGCGCCGCACCCCGCTGCACAATGCCTTCACTTACCGCAGCTACAGCTGGTATGTCGACGTCGATTCCCTCCCCAGCCTGCCGCGCTGGCTCGCCCCGCTGGCCGGCTTCTGCGTTACCGACCACCTCGGTGACCCGGACGGAACGCTGCGCGGCAACGTCGAACGTTATCTCGCCACCCAGAACATTGAGCTCGATGGCGGGCGGATCACCATGCTGGCCAGCGCGCGCGTCTTCGGCCACGTCTTCAACCCGCTCAGCCTGTTCTGGTGCCACGACGCCGCGGGGGAGCTGCGCTGCGTCGTCGCCGAGGTCCACAACACGTACGGGGAACGGCACTGCTACCTGCTGGAGACCGACGACGCCGGACGGGCCACCGTACCCAAGGCGTTCTACGTCTCGCCGTTCAACGACGTCGACGGCCAGTACCGGATGAAGCTGCCGGAACCCGCCGAGCGGCTCGCCGTCTCGATCGTCCTGGAGCGGGACGGGCAGAAGCCGTTCGTCGCGACCGTGGACGGCAGCCGCCGCGACGCCACCGTGCCGAACATCCTGGCCGCGGCGCTCGCCGTCCCGCTGGCGCCGCTGCGGGTGGCCGCGCAGATCCGCTGGCAGGGAATCAAGCTTTGGGCACGTCGGTTGCCCATCATCAAAAGACCACACCACCCCTCACAGGAGGCAGTCCAGTGACCATGACCGAAGCGACCGGGTCCCAGCCTGCGCAGACGAACACTACGCAGGCGAACACGGCGCAGACGAAGACATCCGCGAACCCGTCGGTGCCCTACACGGTTCCGCAGCCGCCGGCGGCTATCGACGCCACGATCTGGCCCAGCATCGCGGCCGTGCCCTCCAGCCTCAAGGCCCGGCTGGCGGGGAAGGCCGCCGATGCGATCTTCCGTGCCGCGGTGCGCCGCCTCCCGCTGGAGGTGCGCTACCCCGACGGTTCCGTCCTCGGGAGGGCGGCATCCGGCCAGGCCGGGCCGGGCCAGTCCTTCCCGGTGATGACGATGAACCGTCCGGAGGCATTCGCTGCCCGGCTCGGCGACGGCGGACTGATCGGCCTTGGTGAGTCCTACATGGCCGGGGACTGGGACGCGGACGACCTGACCGCCGTGATGGAGGTCTTCGCGGCCCGGGTGGGAACACTCGTACCTGAGCCGTTGCAGAAGCTCCGCGGCCTGTACCTGCCCCGGACGCCGCGCACCGAGCGGAACACGGAGCAGAACACCCGCTCCAACATCTCCCGGCACTACGACCTGTCCAACGAGCTCTTTGCCACGTTCCTGGACAGCACCATGACCTACTCCAGCGCCCTCTTCCCGGAGAGCGGCGACGCGTTGCGGAATGTTGCCTGGGACGGCCTGGCCGCCGCGCAGCAGGCGAAGATCGACCGGCTGCTGGACAAGGCCGGTGTCACGGAGGGAACCCGCGTGCTGGAAATCGGCACCGGCTGGGGTGAACTTGCCCTCCGGGCCGCGGCCCGCGGGGCGACGGTCTACTCCGTGACCCTCTCCAGCGAGCAGCAGGAACTGGCGCGGCAGCGCGTGGCCGAAGCAGGCTACGCCGACGCCGTCACGATCGAGCTCAAGGATTACCGCGCCGTGGAAGGCGAGTACGACGCCGTCGTCTCCGTGGAGATGATCGAGGCGGTCGGCTACGAGTACTGGGCCACCTACTTCCAGACGATCGAGCGCGTGCTGGCCCCCGGCGGCAAGGTCGCCATCCAGGCCATCACTATCGGCCACGACCGGTTGATCGCCACCCGGACCAGCTACACCTGGGTGCACAAGTACATCTTCCCGGGCGGCGTCATTCCCTCGGTCCGGGCGATCGAGGAGATCACCGAGAAGCAGACCGGGCTCCGGGTCCGCGAACGACTCGCCATGGGCGAACACTACGCCCAGACCCTGCGGCTCTGGGAGGAACGCTTCATGGCCCGCGCGGAGGACGTCCGCGCCCTCGGGTTCGACGAAATCTTCCAGCGGATGTGGCTGTTCTACCTGTGCTACTCCCGCGCCGGCTTTGAGACCGGTTACCTGGACGTGCAGCAGATCGTGCTGGACAAGGTTTCCAGCAAGACTGCCGCCGGTAAGGCAGCGGCCAAGGTTTCCAGCGAGCGGACCGCAGGATGACGGCGGCGCTTGCAACCATGATCGCTGACGTCCTTCGCCCGGTGGTCGGCGGTGAACTCCCCGTCCGGCTCGTCGTGTGGGACGGCAGCGAGGCTGGTCCGGCCGGGGCTCCGGTGGTGCGGCTCAACTCCCCGGATGCCATCCGCCGGCTGCTCTGGGCGCCGGGGGAGCTGGGTGCCGCGCAGGCTTACGTCACCGGGGAACTCGACGTCGACGGCGACCTGAACTCGGCGCTTGAGCACCTCTGGAAGGTGGTCCGGGACCGCGGCCTGTCCGGCGTCCGGCCCACCCCGTCCATTCTGGCCGGCGTCGGCCGGATCGCTAAGGCTGCCGGCGCCTTGGGCGCGCCGCCCGAACCGCCGGCCAGCCAGGCCCGGGTGAAGGGCCGGCTGCACAGCCTGATCCGTGACCGCGCCGCCATCAGCCACCACTACGACCTCAGCAACGACTTTTACGCGCTGATCCTGGACCCGCAGATGGCGTATTCCAGCGGCTACTGGATGGATTCCCGCGGGAACGCCGCCCCAGGGTATGGGCTCGAGGACGCCCAGCGGGACAAGCTGGATCTGGTCTGCCGCAAGATCGGGCTGAAGCCGGGGATGCGGCTGCTCGATATCGGCTGCGGCTGGGGATCGCTGAGCCTGCATGCGGCGCAGCACTACGGCGTCGACGTCGTCGGTGTCACCCTGTCGGTCGAGCAGAAGGCGTTCATCGACGCGCGGATCAAGGAGCGAGGGCTGGAGGGCCGGGCAGACATCCGGGTGCAGGACTACCGCGAGATCCCGGACGGCCCGTTCGACGCCGTGGCATCGCTCGAGATGGGCGAGCACGTGGGGCAGCGTAACTACCCCATCTACGCCGCCGCACTTTTCAACAACGTGGTCCCCGGCGGCCGCGTCCTGGTGCAGCAGATGTCCCGTCGCGGCAAGCATCCCGGGGGAGGGCCGTTCATCGAGTCGTTCATCGCCCCGGACATGCACATGCGCCCGGTCGGGGAGACGCTGGGGTTCCTGGAGGGCGCCGGTCTTGAGGTCGAGGCCGTTGAGGCGATGCGCCGCGACTACGTCCGCACTCTTGAGGCCTGGCACGCGCGGTTCGAGCAGAACTACGACGCCGCCGTCGCGATGATGGGTGAGGAGATTGCCCGGGTATGGCGGCTGTACTTGGTGGGCGCACTGCGCAGCTTCGCGGAGGGCCGGATGGGCGTGGAACAGATCCTCTGCAGCCGGCCGGAGTAACAGTTCCGGAAGCTCCACCCTAGAAGGACTTGGCCAGCAGCTTCGCGAACATCCCGGGCGCCTGCTGCACGCCGCTGCAGTTGCTGGAGGCGCTGCTGCCTTCTTCGGGCCGGCTGGCGGAAGTGCAGGCGATGTCCCGGTTCAGCGACCACATGGACATCCGCCCGATGCCGCGTTCCGCGGCGAAGCTGTTCAGGCCTTCGGCGTCCGCGAGGGTGAAGACCTGGCCTTTCACATCGTTCACCCCGATCATCGGGGTGAGCCCGATCCGCTGCCACAACGCCGCATCGTCGAGCGGCTTGCCGGCTTGCTTGTACAGTGCACCCAGAGTCTGGTGGGTAGCCTCGGCAGCGCTTTTTGCCGCGGCGAGCATCGTCTGGCCAGGCGCGAGCGGTTCAAAGTCCATCACCATGATGTTGACGCCGGCGAGTTCGACTCCGGCGTCCAGCATGGCTGTCACGGACTTTTCGCCATCCGTCGTCAGGCCCTGCATCGACACGGGAAGGGTCAGCCAGACCTTCAACGGGTTGACGGCAGGACTGTCGGCCTGAAGCTTCGCGGCGGCCGCGGCACGTCGTGTTGCCGCGGCCTGATCGCTCAAGCCCGCGCCTTCTATGTCGAAGTCCAGGGTGTCGAGTCCGTACTTGGTGATGACCGCCGCGTAGGCCTTCACCAGCGCGGCGAGGTCGGTGCAGGTTTCGGCGAGCTCCTTGCCGAGCTGTCCTCCGAAAGAGACAGCTATGTCATTGCCGGCCTTGCGGAATGATTTGATCTGGTCGTCCACGCTCAGCTTGGCGCCGGCCTGGTCAAGCGTGTGTACGCCGTCCCAGGAGGGTTGGCAGGTATTTTTCGGATGTGCGCCAACAAAGGACAGGACCGTGGTGGCGGCTCCGTGAAGTGCCGTGTCCTGTAGGCGCAGGCTCGGGAGGAGCGTGACGTCGAGGTAGCCGCCGAACCACTGAGGGGCCGGCGCGGACTGGCTCCTGCGCGGCTCCTGTCCGTAGTTGGTCGGCGGTGCCGGAGAACAAGCGGCAACCGCCAACACTACGGCGGAGGTGGCGAGGACCCCGCTCCGGTTGCGGGAGCGGGGCCTATTCCGTCTTTGCATGAATGCTTCCTCCGTCCGCCACGAGGGCCGTCCCTTTCTTCGCCACGGATCCCGCCAACGGCCCTAGGCTACAACGGGGCCAGCTGGTCCGCATGCGCCGGGGCGAGGGCACCCAGTTTTGCCTGGCCCGTCGGCATCAGGACGCTGTTGGTGCGTTCGGGCCTGTACCAGCCGACGGCGGTGCCCCGCAGGGCCAGAATCGCGGACCCGAACACCACGTAGGCGCGGAGGGGTTCGTAGATGAGCCGGTAGATGGGGACCATGAGGAGGTGCATCGGGCTCTCATGGACCATCAGCACGGCCACTATCGAGATGATCATGTGGGTTGCGGCGACGAACACCGAGAACGCGGCGACGGCCTGCCATTCGCCGCGGGCCAGGCTGGTCACAGCCACAATGACCGTCAGGGGCATGAAGACCAGCGGAACCAGCACCGAGATCAGGGCGTAGGGCATGGTCAGCATGCCGAGGGCGCCGAACCGGGGATTGAAGAGCATCGAGCGGTGCTTGTAGAGCGTCTGGATGTTGCCATAAGTCCAGCGGAGCCGCTGCTTGAACAATCCCCGCAGGGTCATGGGCGCTTCCGTCCATGCCACGGCGGAGTTCTCCTGCACGATGCTGTAGCCGAGCCGCTGCAGGGAGAGGGTGAGGTCAGCATCCTCTGCGAGCGTGTCGTGGGAGTAGCCGCCTGCCTGGATGAGTGCCTCCCGCCGCCAGGCTGCGCAGGCGCCCGGGACAATCGAGATCGCTCCCATCAGGCCCTCCGCCATTCGGGTGACGCAGATGCCGGAGAGATATTCAAGGCTTTGCCAGGCAGTCAGGAGATTGCGGCGGTTTCCGACTTTCACGTGCCCGGCGACTGCTCCGACGATCTTGCCGTTGCGCGGCGCCAGGAAATGGCGGGCAAACATCTTGATGGTCTGGGGTTCAAACAGCGTGTCACCGTCGAGGGTGACCACAATTTCTCCGCGGGACTGGGCTATTCCGTGGTTACTGGCGGCGGACTTTCCGCCGTTGGGCTGGTCGATGACGCGCAGTTGCGGCCAGGTCTGGGCGTATTCGGAAAGAACCGCCAAAGTGCCGTCGGTAGAGCCGTCATTAATGGCGACGACTTCCATCCGGGGGTAGTCGCTGGCTCTAAGGGCATCCAATGTTTTGGCCACGACAAGTTCTTCGTTGAACACCGGCAGGACGACGCTGACGAACGGCCACTCTTCCTCCTTGACGTCCGCCCAAAGACGTTTCTTCTGCCGCTGATTGTTGATGACGGCGAGGACCACGTAGAGGAACGTCAGGACGGTCAGCGAGCCGATTCCGAACCAGAAAAGCCAGGTGAGGACCACGTTCGGAGTCACTAGATACGTCGTCATCGCGGCCAGGGTCGCATCGTCCTCCACGGCGGCCTTGGCGTCCGACTGGGGAATGTATTCGGGCGGAAGCAGCGGCTCGACCGTGGTGAAGGTGTAACCCATCGCTTTTGCCTGCGGGATGAAAGTCTTCAGCATTTCGATCGTTGCGCTGCGATCACCGCCGCCGTCGTGAACTAGGACAATGTGCCCTTGTCCGTCCAGTTTCTGCGCCTTGATCGGAACGCCGGGGGCGTAGGACCAGTCACGCGTATCAAAGTCCATGTTGATGTGGAGGAACCCCAACTGCTGGGATTGCAGGAGGGCCAATGTGTTGTTTTCCGGGTCTCCGGTGGGGATCCGGAACAGCCGTGTTCCATAGTTGTCTGCGGCGCGCATAACCCGGTCCGCCCCGATAATTTGCTGGCGGTTAAACAGGTCGTCGTGAGCCCAGAAATCGATGTGGGACATCGTGTGGTTTCCGACCATATGACCTTCCTGGGTCATGCGGCGGAAGATATCCGGGTACTTCACGATGTTGTCGCCAACCGTGAAGAACGTCGCCGGCACGCCTTCTTTGGACAGCAAATCCAGAATTTGCGGCGTATTCCGCGGGTCCGGCCCATCATCGAAGGTCAACATCAATGTGTGGTCCGCCGGCTTCCCAAAAGTTTCCATGGCGTAGGGGCTGTTGCCGATCAGCTCAATTTCCTCGGCGGTGGCCTCCCTCCAGATGGTGTTGCTGAAGGGATCCTTGAGGAAGACTTTGCCGCCTCGCCGCTCGATGAGCGCTATCCGGTCGAAGGCGAAGCCCCCTTCGGGGCCGATTCGGGGAATGTTGCGCAGATCCTGGGTGGACAGCAATTTCCGGGGATACTCCACGGACTGGTTCTCCGCCGCTTTCCATACCGGTGCGCTGGCAGCGGGCAGGATCCACACGACCGACAGGACGATCAACAGCACGCTCGCCACCAGGGCGACGAGGATGCGTCGCCACCGTTTTCCACTGGGATCGAAGAAGACCGGTGCAGTGCCGGAAACTGGGGATATTTTCTTCATGGATTGCCTCGACAGGGAATCTGGTGTGATGAAGTCCCGACCGGAGTCAGGGCGTGAGCGCCAGCGCTCGTGCCCGGGGGTCAAACCCGGAATTGGCGACCAATTCGCGGAGGGAAAAATCGGCGCTCATCTGATCTCTCCCTTGAAGCCGCGGGAGCCGCCGGTTCGCGGCGTCCCCTATGCCTTCGAGGTTAGGAGCGCCCGATGGGGTCACACACGCGTAGGAAACACCCGCGTTTTAAGAGTGGTTCTACTTGGTTTGAGGGGCCGACTACCGCGATTGGTGGCGACGAGTCGAGTAAGCGCGGCGGGGCACAACTGGGGTGCCGCCGGACTCTGAGAGACGGGTGAAGCTTGCGTCTATCGCCGCAGCCGGGCCGACGGGTAGCGTTCTAGGTACGTGGTCCGAATTAGTGGAGGCAGATGCCGAATGCGCAGAGAGATCGGACTGGCCGCGGGCTTGCTGTCGGTTGTCCTGGCTGCCGCCGCGTGCGAGGGCGCGCCGCCTTCGCCACCGCCTTCTCCTTCGTCATCGGGGCTCTCGGCCGTCCCGGACACGTACATCACGGCCTATACCTGGTTCGACAACACGCCCGAGGGCTCCCCGGACATCAGCCACCCGGTGCTGCACAAGAAGGCGGGCGGGGCAGGGACCTACGCGGATCCGGTGACGATCGCCGTCGGGCACTCCCTGGAGACAGGCCAGGATGTCCTTGATTTCCCTGCCGGCACCCGGATCTACTTACCCGACGTCCGCCGGTACTTCATCGTGGAGGACACCTGCGGGGACGGCCCCACCCCGGAGGACGGGCCCTGCCACGCACTGGCGGCCAGGCACGGGGGTGCATCCAGCTGGCTTGATGTCTGGATTGGCGGCGAGGGGGAGAGCGAGTCGTTTGCCAGGCGCTGCGCGGACCAGGTAACCGGTGTCCGGGCCGCCGTCTTCCACCCTGCGGACAACTACGTCGTGGCTTCCGGGGTGGGTGTGATCCACGACGGCAAGTGCGATAGCGGCTACGGCAATCAGCTCGTCACCACGTCACCGTCCCCGAAGGCCCGCTGATTTCCTGCGCCGAGTTTGAAAACAGGTCAAAGGACCCTGTCGATTGGCCTCTCCGCGCTTGCCAAGGTAACGTTTGGGTTACCGGTTGGTACACACGCCCGACAGAACATCCAGAATGCTCTCGCGTGTGGTAATCCCCTCGGCGAGGCGTCTTAGCGCTCCGCATGCCGTGACCAACTCCGGGCAGGAACCATCCCCAGGGACTGCCCGTTTTCCGCACCCCATGAAAAGGCTTTATTTTCCATGCGCAGAAATACTCTGCTGGCCGCCGGCATGCTCTCGGTCCTCCTCGCCACCTCGGCGTGTGGCGCCGAAACCGGCGCCTCCAATTCATCCGCCCAGTCTTCCGGAGCGGCAAACGCCGGTGTTGAGGTTTCGGCCGCTGCCGATAAGCCGTCCGCCGAGGTCGGCGCCTCGCAGCGGGCCGCTGCCGAGAAGGCCAAGGTTGCAGCTGTAGCCGCCAAGAAGGCCAAGGCGGCAGCAGCGCAGAAGGCCGCGGCTCAGAAAGCCGCAGCCGCTGCAGCAGCCAAAACTGCAGCCGCAGTAAAGACGCCGGTAACTGTTCCCGCCGCACCCGCCGTGCCGGCCGTGGCTCCGAAGCCGGCCCCGGCACCCGTTGTGCCGGCGTCGTCCTCCGAGCGGGTTGTCCACACCACGTACACGACGGCGTACACCTGGTACGACAACACACCGGTGGGCTCAGCCACGATCAGCCACCCCATTCTGCACAGCACGGCCGGGGGCACCGGCACCTACAACGACCCGATCACCATCGCCGTGGGTCATTCCACTGCCACCGGTAAGGACGTGCTGGACTTCCCGGCCGGCACCCGGATCTATCTTCCGGACGTGCGCCGCTACTTTGTCGTCGAGGACAGCTGCGGCGACGGCGACGACCCCCAAGGCGGCCCCTGCCACCAGGGCACCAACGTGGAGGGGACCAACTCCACCATCTGGATCGACATGTGGATCGGCGGCCAGAGCATGAGCGCTGACGGTGCCGACAACTGCGCCAGCCGGGTGACGAACGTCCGTACGGCCGTCTTCAACCCTGCCAGCAACTACGCGGTTGCCCCGGGCACGGGCGTGATCCACGACGGCAAGTGCGACGCCGGCTATGGCAACACGCTCCTGAAGCGGTAGCTTTCGGGAGATTGACCTCCGGCTGCGGCCGGAGGCCCTGCGGGGGCTGGCGAGACTTCGCCGGCCCCCGTTTTCTGTTGGCGGGGCCGGTGTTGGGCCGCCCCGTTCCGCTCCGGAGGCCCAAAGACCCTTGTTCCTGGCCTGGGACAACGCAGACTTGGATGGAGTAGTCGCACCCAAAAGGGGAGGGCGCCATGCGTCGGTCCGCACAGTCCGTCAGGGCAGTTTCAGTAGGGTTTTGCGTCGCTTTTCTGCTGGCGTCCTGTTCTTCCCCCAGTGGCCCGCCAACGGGTACCGGGACAGCTGCACCGTCGCCGGCCGCCTCGTCCGCAAGCTCGAAGCCGGGCCTGAAACCGTTGGCCCAGGCTTCACCCCGGCCGACAGGGCAGGCCGACTGGAAGACCTACACGACGCCGGATGGCACGCTTATGTTCGACTACCCGCCGGACTGGACCGTCAAGGACCGGGCCCGCGAGGCAGCGCCCGGGGGAGTCTTCATCGAAGTCCTCACCGGCGCCCGCAAGTCGATCGCCACCCTGCGGACCAACATTGTGACCAAGGCGAACTGCACCCGGAAGTTGCCGTATGCCCTGATGGACTCACAGGAGTTGCCGGCTCTTACCCGGAACGGTGTGAAGCCGCGCTTTGTGTTCGAGGGCCGGGACGACCATGAGTCCTACCCCTCAAGGCCGGCCCCGTTGTCCTACGGGATCACCTCCGCACCGCTGCCGGCCGGCCCCAGCGCCTGCCCGATTTTCCAGTTCTTCAACTGGCCGCCGGGCGTGGCGGCCTTCAGCGGCGTCTACGATCCGCTCCTTACGACACCGGGGGACACGCCCGACGTCGACACCCCGGAGTCCTATACGGGAACCGAGGAGTACGACTCGCTACGGCAGATGATCACCTCGCTGCGTCCGGCGGACTAGACCCGGCCGGGCGCCACCTGCCGAGGGCAGCGCGCCGCCGCCTCGGGTCCAAACCCGTCCATCCCGGTCCGGACACTCGGGGTGGCTCTTGCTGTGCCTTCGCCCACTGGATGTGGTGCTTCGTGCCACTCCGCGGCCTGCTGCGACGCACCTGCGACACGCCGTCCAAAATGCGACACGCGGGGCGGTTAATTGTGGCTAAGTACTCCACAGGGTGTGGATTTCGTCCTCGAAAACGGCTGAAATCCGGACATTTTGAAGGCCCTGGGCTGTGGATTAAAAGTGGGTTAAATGACATACTTGTAATACATCATCTTGGGGTCCGCGCGGGACTCTTGCACTACATGTAGTATCGACATACAGTTCGAGCGGAGCGGTTGCAGACCGCCAGGCGAGGCCAGTAACGGATAAGGATTCCTGTTCCGGTCAGGCCCCACCGGACACGAACCACAGATTTCAACAAAGGGGACTGAAGGACATGACCGTTACGGTTTACACGAAGCCGGCTTGCGTGCAGTGCAACGCCACCTACCGCGCTCTCGACAAGAAGGGCATCGCCTACCAGAGCGTCGACATCTCCCAGGATGCCGAGGCCCTTGAGCGCCTCAAGTCCCTGGGCTACATGCAGGCCCCGGTCGTCGTCACCGACCAGGACCACTGGTCCGGATTCCGCCCGGACAAGATCGAAGAACTGGCGCAGGCTGCCGCCGTCGCGGTCGCCTGAAAGCCAACACACGGCACAAGCACGTCAGATGAGGTGACTCCGATGGCACCGGTTACAGCGGCAACAGCTGACACGCCGCTGGCAGCAGGCGCCGGAGATCCGGACCCGGTCCGAACCACCAGCAGCCACCTCATTTACTTTTCCTCCACCTCCGAGAACACCAAACGCTTCGTTGCGAAGCTGGGTGTCGACGCCGCCCGCATCCCCCTCCACGCGAGGGAACCGGGGCTGGTGGCGACCGAGCCCTACGTGCTGGTGCTTCCCACCTACGGGGGGACCGGGGGAGAAGGATCGGTTCCGAAGCAGGTCATCCGCTTTCTGAACGATCCGAGGAACCGGCAACAGCTCCGTGGAGTGATCGGGGCGGGCAACACGAACTTTGGGGACAACTACTGCATGGCCGGGGACATCGTCGCCGCCAAGTGCCAGGTCCCGCACCTATATCGTTTCGAACTCATGGGGACGCCGGAAGACGTCAGCCGAGTACAACAAGGATTGGAAGAATTTTGGACACGACTGTCGCAGACACCGAAGTGACCGGGGACTCCCACGGCACCGCCGGTAAGGCCAGCAATACCGCCGTCGAGAAGCACACCGTAGCTGGCGAGAAGCCGGCCATGCCGGCCGCCTACCAGGGCCTGGGCTACCACGAGCTCAACGCCATGCTGAACCTCTACGGCCCCAACGGCGAGATCCAGTTCGAGGCCGACCGCGAGGCTGCCCACCAGTACTTCCTGCAGCACGTGAACAACAACACCGTGTTCTTCCACGACCTCGAGGAAAAGCTCGACTACCTCGTCAAGAACGAGTACTACGAGCGGGAAACCCTCGACCAGTACACGATGAACTTCATCCGCGAGCTGTTCAACCGCGCCTACAAGAAGAAGTTCCGCTTCGAGACCTTCCTTGGCGCGTTCAAGTTCTATACCTCCTACACGCTCAAGACGTTCGATGGAAAGCGCTTCCTGGAGCGCTACGAGGACCGCGTCTGCATGGTGGCCCTGCACCTGGCCCGCGGCGACGAGAAGCTTGCCCTGCAGATGGTCGACGAGATCATCGAAGGCCGCTTCCAGCCGGCCACCCCCACGTTCCTGAACGCGGGCAAGAAGCAGCGCGGCGAGCTGGTCTCCTGCTTCCTGCTCCGCATCGAAGACAACATGGAGTCGATCGGCCGGTCCATCAACTCCGCGCTGCAGCTCTCCAAGCGCGGCGGCGGCGTCGCGTTCGCACTGACCAACATCCGCGAGGTCGGCGCGCCGATCAAGCAGATCGAGAACCAGTCCTCCGGCGTCATCCCCGTGATGAAGCTCCTCGAGGACAGCTTCTCCTACGCCAACCAGCTCGGTGCCCGCCAGGGTGCCGGCGCGGTGTACCTGCACGCCCACCACCCGGACATCTACCGCTTCCTGGACACCAAGCGCGAGAACGCGGACGAGAAAATCCGCATCAAGACCCTCTCCCTGGGTGTCGTCATCCCGGACATCACCTTCGAGCTGGCCAAGAAGGACGAGGACATGTACCTGTTCTCGCCGTACGACGTCGAAAAGGTCTACGGCATGCCGTTCTCCGACGTCTCGGTCACCGAGAAGTACTACGAGATGGTGGACGATTCCCGGATCAAGAAGACCAAGATCAAGGCCCGCGAGTTCTTCCAGACCCTCGCCGAGATCCAGTTCGAATCCGGCTACCCGTACATCATGTTCGAGGACACCGTGAACCGGGAAAACCCGATCGACGGCAAGATCATCATGTCCAACCTGTGCTCGGAGATCCTCCAGGTCTCCCAGCCGACGACGTACCACGATGACCTGTCCTACGACCAGACCGGCAAGGACATCTCCTGCAACCTGGGTTCGATGAACATCGCCAAGGCCATGGACTCGCCGGACTTCGGCCTGACCATCGAGACGGCCATCCGCTCGCTCTCGGCAGTCTCGGACATGTCTAATATCACCTCCGTGCCCTCGATTGCCCGCGGCAACGACCAGAGCCACGCGATCGGCCTCGGCCAGATGAACCTGCACGGCTACCTGGCCCGCGAGCGGGTCCACTACGGGTCCGAAGAGGGCCTGGACTTCACCAACATCTACTTCTACTCGGTGGTCTACCACGCTGTCCGGGCCTCGAACCTGCTGGCCATCCAGACCGGCCAGACCTTCGGCGGCTTCGAGAAGTCCAAGTACGCGTCCGGGGAGTTCTTCGACAAGTACACGGACCGGGAATGGGTCCCGCAGACGGCGAAGGTCGCCGAGCTGTTCGCGCACATCCACATCCCCACCCAGGATGACTGGCGCGAGCTGAAGGCTTCCGTCATGGAGCACGGCATCTACAACCAGAACCTGCAGGCCGTCCCGCCGACCGGCTCGATCTCTTACATCAACAACTCCACCTCCTCGATCCACCCGGTGGCGTCCAAGATCGAAATCCGCAAGGAAGGCAAGCTGGGCCGCGTGTACTACCCGGCGCCGTACCTGACCAACGACAACCTGGAGTACTACCAGGATGCGTACGAGATCGGCTACGAGAAGGTCATTGACACCTACGCCGCCGCCACGCAGCACGTGGACCAGGGCCTGTCCCTGACGCTGTTCTTCAAGGACACCGCCACCACGCGCGACATCAACAAGGCCCAGATCTACGCCTGGAAGAAGGGCATCAAGACCATCTACTACATCCGTCTCCGCCAGCTCGCGCTGGAAGGGACCGAGGTAGAGGGCTGCGTCAGCTGCATGCTGTAACCAGCCGCTGAAGGCTTGAGTACGACGGCGGGCGCCCGCCCGCCGTCGTACGCTTTAACTTAGAGAACAACCCAACATTGAGGGGATGACATGACCGAGAAGGTCAAGCTGCTTAGCCACGTCGAGGCGATCAACTGGAACCGGATCCAGGACGACAAGGACGTTGACGTCTGGAACCGCCTGGTCAACAACTTCTGGCTGCCGGAGAAGGTGCCGCTGTCCAACGACGTGCAGTCGTGGGCGACGCTTACCCCGGACGAGCAGCAGCTCACCATGCGCGTGTTTACCGGCCTGACCCTGCTGGACACCATCCAGGGCACCGTCGGCGCCGTCTCGCTCATTCCGGACGCCCTTACCCCGCACGAAGAGGCTGTCTACACGAACATCGCGTTCATGGAGTCCGTGCACGCCAAGAGCTACTCCTCCATCTTCTCCACGCTGGCCTCCACCAAGGAGATCGACGAGGCGTTCCGCTGGTCCACCGAGAACGAGAACCTTCAGAAGAAGGCCCAGATCGTCATGGACTACTACCAGGGCGACGACCCGCTGAAGCGCAAGGTGGCTTCCACGCTGCTGGAGAGCTTCCTGTTCTACTCCGGCTTCTACCTTCCGATGTACTGGTCCTCACGGGCCAAGCTGACGAACACGGCCGACCTGATCCGCCTGATCATCCGCGACGAAGCCGTGCACGGCTACTACATCGGCTACAAGTTCCAGAAGGGCCTGGAAGGTCTCTCCGAGGAGCGCAAGCAGGAGATCAAGGACTACACGTTCGAGCTCCTCTTCGAGCTGTACGAGAACGAAGTCCAGTACACGCACGACCTTTACGACTCCGTCGGCCTGGCCGAGGACGTCAAGAAGTTCTTGCACTACAACGCCAACAAGGCGCTGATGAATCTGGGCTACGAGGCCATGTTCCCGGCCTCCGTCACCGACGTGAACCCGGCGATCCTCTCGGCCCTGTCACCCAACGCGGACGAGAACCACGACTTCTTCTCCGGGTCGGGGTCGTCGTATGTGATCGGCAAGGCTGTTAACACTGAGGATGATGACTGGGACTTCTAGGTCCTTGTGAGATCGGAAGCTAGTTGGCATTCCTCCAAGTAGGTGTCACTGAAGCGAGCCCTGCGCGATGAATCGTGCAGGGCTCGCTTCGTGAGCTTCGTCCATGGTTTGTAGCAGTGGCGCGGTCGTCTTTCACCACGAGATTGACCACGGACACGCCCACGCGCTGACTGAGCTGGCCAGGGGACGAGACATCCACACGCGCTCCGCCCCCTCGGCCGTGGGTACCGCAGCTTCGACTTAGAACACGAGAACGAGGCACCCGGGGACCTGCCCTCGGCCGTCCGCACACATGAGGTTGGACAGTGCCGGGACCCGGACTCCGAACCCGCGTCCCGGAGCGGAATTCTTCCTCGCCCGGAGTGGTTCCAAGAGTATGGCCCTTCCCCTTCCCCGGATTTCCATTCTCGACCGTGCCAACGCACGGGACGGGTTTCCTGCTGCGGACGCCCTGAACCGGGTGCTGGAACGGGCCCAGCGGGCCGAGGAATGGGGTTACCACCGCTTCTGGGTTGCAGAGCACCACGCGGTGCCAGGCATTGCCGGTTCCGTTCCGGCCGTGCTGATGGCCGCCGTTGCTGCCCGGACGCATTCCATCCGGGTCGGTTCAGGAGGCATCATGCTCCCCAACCACCAACCACTCGTGGTGGCCGAACAGGCGGCCACGCTGGAGGCTCTGCATCCCGCACGGATCGACCTGGGCGTCGGCCGGTCTGTCGGTTTCACCCCGGCAGTCCGGAATGCGCTGGGCGCCGGGAAACAGGACGCGGAGCGGTTTGAAGAGCAGCTGGCCCAACTGCTGGCTTACCTGTCCGGAGCCGCGCCCATCACTGCCCGGCCGCGGAACGATTCGGCTACACCGGTATTCGTGCTGGCCACCGGTTCGGGAATCGATATTGCAGCCCGTGCCGGCCTGGCTGTGGTGCTGGGCGGGCCGGCCGTGTTCCGGACGGATCAGAACGGCACACTCCCGGCGCTGGAAAGGTACCGCTCACAGTTCCGTCCATCACGCTGGTTCGAGCGGCCCTATATCCTGGTTTCCGCCAACGTAGCAGTGGCCGCCACCCGCCAGGCAGCGAGGGAACTGCTTCTGCCCGAAGCCGTCGCGCAGGCCCGATCCAGGACCACCGGCGAATTCGCTGCCTTGGCGCCCGTGGGTCCGACCGAGTGGGCCGGGCTGACTCGCCGGGAAAAGGAAGCGGTCGAAAGGAGCCTGTCCACATCGCTCTACGGCACGGCCTCCGAGGTGCGGACCCAAGTCCAGCACCTACTCGCGACCTCCGGAGCCAACGAGTTGCTGATCACAGGCGGAGCCTTCGATGTCGCGGCACAGGCGGAATCCGACCGGATCCTGGCCGGGATCTTACCCCAAGACGAACACCGCAGCATGGAAGACCGCCCTGGATTCGCCGCATCCCGTTGACGCCCACCTGACTTGACGCCGCCTAGCGCCCTCCCAGCGGGAGCAGCCATTCCGGCCTGGCCCGGTCCTATAAATGCGCTGTGGTGGAGGAGCTACTCGTCGGCGCCGCCGTGCAGGGGACCGTCGCTGGCGTCGCTGTCTGGTGTTGCGCCGAGGTCCTCCGGGGGCAGGTCGATGTTCCCGATCGCCTCGGACATATTGGGCATTCCGGCGACGCGGTAAGTATCCGGAAAGATGCCGTGGGCTTGTTCCTCGATCAGGGCTTCCTCTTCGCTGAAGCGGATCTCGTTCGCTTCGTCGCCGACGTCGCCCGGCACGTCGTCGCTGAACTTGGCGGGTTCGGAACTATAAAGCCGTTGAAGCTGTCTTCGCTGCTCCCGGTCGTTTGTTCATCCTTTCGTAAAGCCTCAATCACCTCAGCGTATGCCCGGCAGCTCAGGTATGACCCGGACGCGGCCGGGCGACTTTAAGGAGCGCTGGAGAGGGATAGGGTCAATGCGCACCCCGGCAGTGTGTATTGGGCTGTCCGGACGAGGGCGATCGATGCAATATTGACGGAGGACACGACGGCGCCGAAGAAGCAGCGCATACGGCCCCCGGATCCTGTGCGCTGTCCACAACCGGGGACGATTCTTATTCTTCTACCCTCTGGTCAGCAAAGGACGACCCCGCACCCGGTCCGGCGGAAGGGAATGCGGCGAGCGCGGCATGGGCTTTGCTCGACAGCACTCGCCCTCATCATTCCAGCGGTCATCCTTGCATTCTCATTCGGAACGGCACCCGCACGTGGTGCCGTCGCGGGCGGCCTTACAGCCGTCCACCCGACTCTCTCCAGAAGTAGCTGTCCCATCCGTAAAGAGCCAGTTCTCTTCGCAGTCTTACTGGGTGTGTCCCTATTCGGGTTGTGAGTGCACTCATCTGCCGTTGATCGAGCCTCTACTGAACACGCCCGCGACAAGGAGCCCCGCGGCTGTGGGCCGGTTCGCCTCCACGCGGCCGCCTTTACACGTGGTCGGCACATGATCGCGCGGTGGGGTCTGGCTCGTACGAGTGCGCCTTTCGTGGGTGATGACAGTGGCGGCTAAGGCGATGCTGAGGCCAACGACGGTCTCGAGGGCGCGCTGAGTCAGGAGGGTGCCGATCGAGGCGGGCAGCATGAGATCGCCGAGCAGAAGGGCCATCGGGGTGAAGAAGACCAGGCCGAGGCTGTAGTTGCGCCCGGTTGTCAGCTCGGTGCACGCCTGGAGCACGGCGATCACGATGATCGCGGCATAGCTGCTGGGGTGGGCGGCCAGGACGAGGGCTGCGACGCCGAGGCCGGCGGCGGTGCCGATCACCCGCTGGGCAGCGCGCGTGAGGCTGGCGTGCAGGTCGGGTGCCGACATGGGGACGGATGCCGTGACGAAGGTCCAGTAGGGGTGGCCGATGCCGCTGGTCGCGACGGCGAGGGCGGCGGCGGCGATACCGAGCAGATAGCGGGCGGCGTGGCGGCCCACCGGGTCGGACGGGCGTAGGCCGCGCCACGACAGCCGATACCGCACCGGGAGGCCGCCGTCGCGGGCGGTGCGACCCGGGAGGGCGAGCAGCAGCGCAAAGACGGCCGCGCCAGCCGCAGCGAGGGCGGCTGCGGGCACCGCGCTCAGCGCGATCGGGACCGTGGCCGAGGCTGTGAGAGCGAAGACCGGGTTGAGAGCTCCGGCCGGATGCCATCGGCCTAGCTCGGCTAGCACTACCGCGACGCAGGCCCAGGCGGCCGCGACCGGGACGAGCAGCCAGAGCCGGAACGGGACGGTCGCGACTAGGGCGCCGACGACGACGCCGACCACCAGCACCACGCCCGCCTGCGCCTGCATGGCTAGGCGTACCCGAGCCGGCTCGTGTCGGCCGTACAGTGCGGTGAAGGCGCCGATCGCCGCATACAGCAGCAGGTCGCCGCCACCGGACGCCAAGCAAGCCACCAGCGGTACGAAGATCGCCAGGCTTGCGCGCAGGGCGGTCCAATGGGCGCCGGCATGCGGGCCCAGATCGAAGACTGCCGCCCACCAGGACCGCGTGGGGGTGGCCTGCGTCATTCTAACCTTCCGCGGTGGTACAGGAATGAAGTACCTCAAGGTTACTACACGTATGAACTACTATTGAGTTGACCGAGGCGACCGCCACGGAGGCGCGGAGGAGCCGGATGGACCAGGACGCAGACAGCCTGCCCGCGCATGGCGACGTCGTAGACCGGATGCAGCGTGAGTGGGCCCTGCTGCGCCCGGACCTGAGCTTCACCAGCCTCGGGGTGATCCACCGCGTGCTGCGCGCTTCCCGCCTCATCCTCGAAGCCAGTGACGCCTTCCTCGCCGACTACGGGCTCACCCGCGGCGAGTTGGACGTGCTTTCCGCGCTGCGCCGTACGGGCGAACCTCTGAGCCCAACGACGCTGGCCCAGACGCTGCTTGCCCCGCGCTCGGCGATCACCATGCGGCTGAACGCCCTCCAGGCTCGGGGACTGCTGAGCCGGACGGCCAACCCGGCCGACGGCCGCTCGTCCCTGCTCGTCCTCACCGACACTGGCGCCGCGCTCGTGGACGAGGTGATTCCCGCCCAGCTCGCCCTCGAAGATGCCCTACTCGCTGAAGCCCCGGCCTGGGCCATCGAGGGCTTGGCCGGTCCTCTGCGGGCACTGACCTCCGTGTGGGAGCAAGGACGAGACCACCAAGCCGGGTCCAGCAAGCACCGGCGGAACGGCGCGCTCGAGCCCTCCGGATGAGCCGCAGCAGCGCGCGCTTCGGGTGAGCATCAGCCGACGCGCTACCGGGCTCCGCGTGGTAGACCACCAACGGCGCGCTGCTCCAACCTGAGGACGAAGAGCTACCGCGCGATGCGCGGTGGTCATCAGCCCTGCCGACTCCCGACGCCGGCAGCTTGTTTAGGGGACTATTTGCGCAACGCTGCCCAGGCTTGGAAACCGCCGATAAGGTCGGTCGCGCGGGTCAGTCCCAGCCGTCGCAGGGTGTGTGCAGCGAGACTGGAGCTGTAACCTTCATTGCAGACCACCACGATCCGCCGTGCGGGGTTGTCAGCGATCGGGAGCCGGTGGGGGCTGGAAGGGTCCAGCCGCCACTCGAGAACGTTTCGGTCAATAACGACCGCTCCCGGAAGATCACCGTCGCGGTCTCGCTGATCGACCGGCCGCGTGTCGACAACGAGGGCGCCCGCTGCCATCTCTCGCTCAAGATCCGAAGCGTGAACACGCTCGAGCCCCATGCGGCTCTCAAGTAGTAATTCGTTGATCGTAAGCGTTGCAGGGGAAGCGCTCGGATTTAGGACCCGTTGGCAGATCGGAACGCCGTCATCGGGGATTTCACACTGCGTCACGGTTTTCCTCGCTCTGCCTGCTGATCCGTCTGTCGTTCCACCCCCAAGCGGAACCATGAGCTATTTTGGTCATCATTCCAAGGGCATGGAGGGAATCATGTCAATACACGTCAATCACGCAATACGGCCATGCCCGGCCTCTCGCGGCGGAGTCGGCCCGTGCCGCGGGCTGAGGTGCGAGGCTGGGGCCCCGCGGGAATAAGAACCCCTAACAAGAGGTTGGACCGTGGTGTGAAAAACATCGGATTCCTGTCCTTTGGCCATTGGACCGACCACCCGGAGTCCGGCACGCGCAGCGCGTCGGACGCGCTGTTGCAGGCGATCGATCTTGCGGTCGCGGCCGAGGAGCTGGGGGCGGACGGCGCGTACTTCCGCGTCCACCACTTCGCGCGGCAGTACGCCTCCCCATTCCCGTTGCTCGCCGCCATCGGGGCACGGACCAGCCGCATCGAGATTGGTACCGGCGTGATCGACATGCGCTACGAGAACCCGCTCTACATGGCGGAGGACGCCGGTGCGGCCGATCTGATCTCGGGCGGCCGGCTGCAGCTGGGCATAAGTAGGGGTTCACCCGAGCAGGTCATCGACGGGTGGCGTCACTTCGGCTTCGCCCCCGCCGAGGGCGAGTCGGACGCCGATATGGGCCGCAGGCACACCGAGCGCCTGCTCGAGGTGCTCACTGGCGAGGGTTTCGCGGCGCCGAGCCCCCGCCCGATGTTCCCGAACCCTCCGGGCCTGCTGCGCGTGGAGCCGCATTCGGAGGGCCTGCGTGAGCGCATCTGGTGGGGTTCCGGCTCGAACGCCACGGCTATCTGGGCGGCGAAGCTCGGCATGAACCTGCAGAGCTCCACGCTCAAGGATGACGAGAGCGGCAAGCCCTTCCACGTCCAGCAGGCCGAGCAGATCGAGCTCTACCGGCAGGCCTGGAAGGAGGCGGGGCACGAGCGGGAGCCGCGCGTTTCGGTCAGCCGTAGCATCTTCGCCCTGACGGACGAGCGCGACTGGCAATACTTCGGCCGCGACCGCCGCAGCTCGGACCAGGTGGGCAACATCGACGAGAATACGCGCGCGGTATTTGGCCGGTCCTATGCGGGTGCCCCGGATGAGCTGGCCGCGAAGCTGGCGGAGGACGAGGCGGTCGCCACGGCAGACACCCTACTGCTCACGGTCCCGAACCAGCTCGGTGTCGACTACAACGCCCACGTCATCGAGTCGATTCTGAAGTATGTGGCGCCGCAGCTCGGCTGGCGCTGACCCCGCGTGGCAGCTTCCCCCTGGGAGACTGCTGAATTAGTGGCGTGGTTGGCTGATGCTGTACGCGTGCCGGAGCGCCCCCTTTGAGCGCGAGCAAAGCCAGCCCCAGCATCTCGAGCCCAGTCCAGGCGAGCGTCCCGCCCCAAATCTCGGCGGAGAAGCTGAGGGCCCCATCGTGGAGTGCCACACCGGCGAAGTAGGCGGCCCAGAACACGACGGGCGAGAGTGCTGCCGCGGTCATGAGCCTTGCCTGGTGGCCCGGGGCCGGGCGGACCGCCGCCCACACCACTCCCACGAGCAGGGAACCGACGAGGGCCACCGGCACGAGCCAGGCGTCCCGCATCGCGACCATAAGCTGCATCGCTACGGAGGGTACGAGTGCCATGGCCGCGGGCACCGCTGCGTTCAGGTGCCAGCGCAGCGACAGCAACAGGACGGGCACGAAGAGCACGGCCGTTGAGACGAAGAACGATCCCAAGGCGACCAGGATGGCCGACGACGTCGGAGCCGTCACCGCGGGCTGGGCTGCGGAGCCGGTGTACGTCTGGACGAGGCCATGGCGCGCGAAGACAGCGAATTCCTGCAGGATGAACGCCGCAACCATGCCCGAAAGCATCGCGCTCACGACGGCCGGCACCAGCTGTGGCCGTGACCGCTCTGGCGCGTGCCATGCGGCGGAAAACGGCGCGCTGAGGATCAGGAATGCGCCCGCAGCAAGTCCCAGATGGGACGGGCTGAACAGCGCCTTGAGGTTCTGCTCAATTCCGAAGACCGAATGCCAGGCGAAGTCGGCCACCCCGGAGGCAAGGAAGAGGAAGACGCCTGCAGCGGCGGGTCCGTAGCCGGCCGGGATCGCTTCCGTCCACCGCATGCCCGGTGCGTGCCGGCGCCACGTCAGGGCGGCGACCCAGAGGGCGCAGGCAGCAAAGCCCGAGTAGAGGACCGCGTGCCAAGGCGTGAAGAAGGTCTCAAGGTCGTGGAGGTTGTTGTGGGCCCAGCCGTCCACGTACGTCCCGCCGAGGAGCCAGACCCCGGCGGCGAGGGTGATGGTGTCTTCAGCGACCGTAGTGGGACGGTGCACTGAGACCTGCGGAATGGCCAAGGCGTTGGCGGCTGCGGCGTCCATGGTTCCACAGTAGGACTCGCGGCCTTTGGGGGCGAGAGGCTAAAAGCCCGGGGGTCACCGCATCACGGTGCGGTGACCGGCATCCAGACGCCGGGTCCAGCCGCGCGAGTCCAGATATTCAAGCAAGGGGACCGCGACCCGTCGAGTTGTGCCGAGGGCCTGGCGTGCCTGGCTGGTGGTGAAGGGCTGCTCCAAGCGGGCCAGTTCGCGCATCGCCAGGGCCGGGGCCGTAGGCAGCAGCACCACCCCGTCGCGCAACCGCAAGAGCCGCCCGGTGCGCTCGCCGGCAGCGAGCTCCCGGGCGCCCAGGCCCAATGCGGCCAGCTCATTGGTTTCCGGGGCATGGAAGGCGTTTTCAGTGAGCCTGCGCTCCAGCTCGGCGACCGCCGGCCCGGCGGCGCCCAGGTTGCCTTGGGTCCCTGGCAGCCGGACGTGGCCGCCCTCCTGTTCGAGACTTGCTTCGCGGATGACCGGGTCAAGAAGCCGCTCATCGGGCAGTTTGAGAAGGTCCCGGGCCGCGCCCCGGGAAAGGCCCGGTGCGAGAGGATCGCGCTCCTGCAGTTCCCCGAGCGCCGTACGCAGCCGACGCTGCCATGCCTCGAAGAGGGGAGCGTGCACCCACCAGTCGCCGAGAACCTGGACGCCGGGTGGCGCCGCCTCGTGCGCAGACAATAGCCCGAGCCGACGCAGGTGCTCTTCCTGCACGGCCCCGCGGCCTGCCACTTCCCCAAGCACGTCTCCGGCGGCGTCCATGCCTGCGAGCCGCTCAGCCCAGTGGACGCCGTCCCCGCGCCGCCGCAAGGCCGGCGGATCGGCGTCGAGCACCTGCGCGCCGCCCAGCACCGAGCGGGTCCCGGGGTCCCTCAGCACCAGACGGTCTCCGAGAACGAGCGGCAGGCGCCGGTCCAGGACAAGCCGGGCATGGTCGGCACCGAAGGGACGCAGCCGGGCCGGCACGGCAGCGGTTCCGGCATGCACCATGAGCTGCTCCGGTACGTCCGTGTAGGCCACGCCGGTTGTGCGCTGGATGCCCAGGACGCCCGTGACGGGCCACGCGTCGGGGGTCAGCAACGCGTCTCCCCGTCGGACGTCGGCGGCGGAAACATCGCGCAGGTTCAGTGCCACCCGGTTGACCGGCCCCAGCGAGGAGTACGACGTGTCGCGGCTTTGCAGGCCGCGGACCACGACGGACCGCGAGCCATCGTGGCCAAGCAGCTCCAGCCGGTCACCTTGAGCAAGGGTTCCCGCTGCCAAAGTTCCGGTTACCACGGTTCCGGCACCCTTGATGGTAAACGAGCGGTCCACCCACAGCCGGAGCCGGCCTGTAGTGGCGGGGGCGGGCACCCCGGCCAGAACGCCGTCGAGCGTGGCACGCAGTTCGGTCAGCCCGGTGCCCTCGATGGCAGACACAGCCACTGCGGGCGCATCCGCCAGGCCTGTCCCGGCCAGCTCTCTGCGCGTCCGGGCGAGCACTTCACCAACCTGCCCGGGTGCCCGGTCGGTGCGGCTGATGACTACGACGCCGTACTCGATGCCCAGCGCCGCGACGGCGTCCCGGTGGTCGCTTGACTGCGCCTGCCAGCCTTCATCGGCAGCGACGACGAAGCAGACGACGGGAGCGGGTCCGATTCCGGCGAGCATGTTCCCGAGGAATCGTTCGTGGCCCGGTACGTCCACGAAGGCAACATCCTGCCCGGAAGGCAACGTGGTCCAGGCGTAGCCCAGGTCAATGGTCAGTCCACGGCGCCGCTCTTCCTCCCAGCGATCCGGTTCCATGCCGGTAAGCGCGCGCACCAGCGTACTCTTGCCGCAATCGACGTGTCCGGCGGTGGCAACGACATGCACGGTTCAGCCCGCCCTGCCTGCATCCGAATCCGTGAGGGTCGCCAGCGCCTGGCGCACCGCGTCGAGTATCCGGTCATCGTCCTCTTCGGGCACGCAGCGCAGATCGAGCAGGCAGGAGCCGTCATGGACGCGCGGGAGCACGGCCGGGTCGCCGGTTCGCAGGGGCGCCGCGAGCGCTTCGGGTAGCCGGAGCGCCCACCCCTGCAGTGCCACGCCGGGCGCTCCGCCGCCGCCGACCCGGCCGTCGTGCGCGACGACCGGTACCCCGAGTGCCGCGGCCAGTCGGCCGGTACGGTTCCGCAACCACTCCGGGTCCGCGTGCAGGGTCCGGACAACCGGCGGTGCTTCACCCGCGACCGTCGCCTCCAGCGCCGCGAGGGCCAGTTTATCGGCCCGCACTGCTCGGGCCAGCGGGTGGCGTGCCAGCCGCGAGATGATCTCCGTCCGGCCGAGCAGCAGACCGGCCTGTGGTCCGCCCAGGAGTTTGTCGCCGCTGGCGATCACGACGTCGGCCCCGCTGGCCAGCGCGGTGGCAGCGTCCGGTTCTGCGGGAAGAAGCGGATCGGGCGCCAGCAGTCCACTGCCGAGATCGGCCACGAGGGCGACCCCGTGCACCGCGGCGAGCCTGCTCAGTTCGTCCAATGGAACAGCGGAGGTGAATCCGTCCACCCGGAAGTTGCTCGGGTGGACCTTGAGGAGGAAGCCGGTGGCTGGTCCGATGGCGTCGGCGTAGTCCCGCAGGTGCGTGCGGTTGGTCGTGCCCACCTCGTGCAGTGTCGCGCCCGTTGATTCGATCAGGTCGGGAAGCCGGAAGCCGGCACCGATCTCAACCAGTTCGCCGCGGCTCACCACCACCTCCCGGCCGGCGGCGAGGGCCGTGGTGGCCAGCACCAGCGCCGCAGCCCCGTTGTTGACCACCAGAGCGTCCTCGGCAGCGGGACAGGCGGCGAGCAATGCGGCCCGGGCACCGGCGCCGCGGCGGGCGCGGCTGCCGGTTGCCAGGTCGAGCTCCACGTCGACGTAGCCGCTGGCTGCGACAAGAGCTTCGACCGCGGCCGCGGACAGCGGGGCGCGGCCGAGGTTGGTGTGGACGACTACGCCGGTTGCGTTGAGCACCGGGCGCAGGGTGGTCGCCCTGCGTGCGGCGACGGCGGAGAGCAGGGCCGGTTCCACCTGGCCGGGAGCGAGTTCACCGCGCCGCGCCCGCTCCTGGGTTTGCCGGACGAGTTCACCGATGAGTTGTGCACTCAGACGACTCCGGGCCGCGCGGACGGCCGGCAATGCCAGCAGATCGTCGGTGCGCGGAATCAGGCGGCGGGGATCGACCTGGTCCACACAGTCCCTCTTCCTTCCGCGGCATTGCGTGACGGTGGTTGGCGGAGGCGGACGGGAATCGAACCCGCCAGGCCGAGATACTCAGCCTCACCGGTTTTGAAGACCGGGGGGCCCACCAGGACCCGGACGCCACCGCGTTCAATGTAGCAGATTGCCCCCGGGGGTAGCCTAGGGGTGTGAAAGAGACCGAGACGTCTATTCCGCAGCTCAAAAACGACGGCGTCGGAGCAGTCCGGCTCACCGGCTATGCCCACGGTGGGGGCTGCGCGTGCAAGATTCCGCCCGGCGAACTCGAAGAAGCGGTGCGCGGCCTTACCGGCCAGCCAGGAGCGGACGTGCTGGTGGGTCTTGACAGCGGCGACGACGCAGCCGCCGTCCTGGTGCGCGGCGACCTGGCGGTATTGTCCACCGCCGACTTCTTCACTCCCGTGGTCGACGACGCCTTTGACTGGGGCCGGATTGCTGCCGCCAACGCGCTCTCTGACATTTACGCCATGGGCGGCCGCCCGATCATGGCAATCAACCTCGTCGGTTGGCCCCGCGGCGTGCTGCCGCTCGAGTTGATGACTGAAGTGCTCCGCGGCGGCCTGAGCGTCGCCTCCGAGGCGGGGTGCCCGGTGATTGGCGGGCATTCGATTGACGATCCGGAGCCGAAATACGGCATGGCGGTCACCGGCGTCGCCCATCCGGACCGGTTGCTGCGCAACGACGCCGCCCGGCCCGGGCTGCCGCTCACCCTCACGAAGCCGATCGGCGTCGGACTGCTCAATAACCGGCACAAGCAGACCGGTGAAGTGTTCGCGGAAGCCGTGGCGACGATGACGCGCCTAAACCGCGGCGCCGCCGAGTCCGCGGTGGCGGCCGGCGTGCGGGCGGCCACGGACGTGACGGGTTTCGGGCTGCTTGGACATTTGTACAAGATGTGCCGCGCCTCCGGAGTGGGTGCAGTGATCGACCGGGCGGCCGTGCCACTCGTCGAGGGCGCCCGGGAGGCGTTGCGGGACGGCTTTGTCTCCGGCGGGACGCGGCGCAACCTCGATTGGGTTCGACCGCACCTGCGGGCCGAGGCGGGCGTCACTGAAGACGATCTGCTGCTGCTTGCCGATGCGCAGACTTCCGGCGGCTTGCTCGTGGTCGGCGAGGTGCCAGGCTATCCAGTGATCGGGCATACCGTCGTCGGTCAGGGCATCGAAATCCGCTGAACCCGGGATCTCCTGAACCCACGGTCCTCTAGATCAGCATCCCCTAGAGCACAGCGGACTCGTCAGCCGGCAGTGGTGATCGAGTCTCCGGTGATGCCGGCGGCGCGGCGGGCGGCGAGACGGTTCTTCTGCGGTTCGATCGTATACCGCGGGTCCCGAGCCGAGGCAAGGCCGGCCTCGAACACCCCGAACCGGGTCAGCCCCGAGGCGGCCAGCAGTGCCAGTCCCGAGACCGCGGCCACCGCCCGGTTGCGTCCGCCCAACAGTGCCCCCAGTCCGCCCGCAGCGGCTAGCCGCTCGCTCCATTTCAGCATGACACCGGCCTTGCCCTGATGCAGGGGCTCGGCGACCACCGGGTCCATCCGGTGCTCCATCACCCGCATGGCCACCACGTCACCCATCACGCCCAGCACCGCAAGTTTCCGGGCCGGGCCCGCCTCCTGTACCGGAGTCGTGATCATCGCGAGCCCGGCAGAAGCGAGGGCCGCGGAACTCACGAAGACGAAGGGCAGTTCCTCGTGCGCGGCGTTCCAGGTGGGGGTGGCCGTGTCACCGAGCAGGACCGCCGTGTACGCTGCCAGCGGTCCGGCGAAAAACGCGGCCTCGAAGCCGGCCGGTCCCTCGACCGCGTACAGCAGGTTCCGCAACGGACCCAGCGGCAACCGCGCTCCGGTCATCCGATCGACCTCCGCTGCCGCCGAGACCGCCGCGCCCACGCTGAATGCGCTGAGAATCCACGAGCCCACACTCATCGGCGAGGTCAGTTTGATGGTCCGCAGCATGTTCAGGAAGCGCTCCGGCCTGCCCAGATCCTTCAACAGCGCAACGGTGCCCATGCTTACTGCCGTCAGGGCACTCAGCCGGGCATTCCGGCGCAGCGTCGGCCGCCCGGTCAGCTGGCCGCCGAGACCGAGCAGTGCAGAGCCGGCCGCCACGCCGCCAAGGAACAGGTAGGCGGCCACATCTTCGGTCCAGGGTGCCGGTTTGACCACGGGACGGCCGTAGTACGAGGTGAATTCCGGCTCCGGGACCATAGGCATTTCTCGGGAACCGTCACCGCCGTCGCGGCGGCCGGTGCCGCGCTTGCCGCCAGCCCGACGCCGGCGGGCAGGTTCGGGCGGCCGAAAGCTGTCGAACTCGGAGTGGGTCACGCGCGCCCTCCCAGGAAAGCCAGCGCCGCGGCGGCGGCCATGCCGGCGACGGCCATACCGGCCCGCCGGTACATCTGCGGCAGATCGGCGGTTGGCACCCTCGGATCCGGCGGAAGCCCGTACACTTCCGGTTCGTCGAGCAGGAGGAAGACCGCTCCGGTTCCGCCGACGCCGTCGAGTTCGTTCGCACCATAGAGCCTGGCTTCCGTGAGTCCCTGCTGGTGCAGGGCGGCGACCCGTTCCCGGGCCGTCTCCACCATGTCGTCATGGTTGCCGTACTTGATGGACGTCGTCGGGCAGGCTTTAGCGCAAGCGGGCGTCTCATCGTCGACCAGCCGGTCGTAGCACAGCGTGCACTTCTGGGCGACGCCGACGTTGGGGACGGCGGGCTGCTTGGCGTGCGGCTCCTCCCGTTGGGCGGCCACCGCCACCATGCCGTCGCTGCGGCGCTCAATCACGCCGAAGGGACACCCGGCCACGCAGGTTCCGCAGCCGTTGCACACATCGTCCTGGACCACCACCGTGCCGAACTCGGTGCGGAACAGCGCTCCGGTCGGGCAGACATCAAGGCACCCGGCGTGCGTGCAGTGCTTGCAGACATCGGAGGACATCAACCAACGGAAGTCTGCGGTGTCCGGCGGCGTCGTATCCACATTCGCCAGGTCCGCCCCGGCGGACGCCGCCGTCGGGGGAGGCCCGATGCGGGGCATGCCGAGGTTGACCAGCGCGCGCCCGGATTCCCGCGCCTCGGTAATGCGTTCCTGGCCCTGTTCAACGAAGGCAACATGCCGCCAGGTGCTGGCGCCGAGTCCTCCGGTGTTGTCATAGGAGGATCCCAGCAGCTCCAGGTTCCCGTCGTGGGGGTTGTGGTTCCACTCCTTGCAGGCCACTTCGCAGGCCTTGCAGCCGATGCAAATGGAGGTGTCTGTGAAGAACCCCTTGCGCGGCTGCTGGTCCTCCCACCGGGCATCGGCGGCGGGGTCGGTCGGTCCGGACAGCTGGCCCATCTAATCCTCCAACATCGAGTCGGCATCCGGAACGGTGCCGCGCGGATCGGTAACGAGTCGGTTCCCGGTCTCGGTCGTCGCTCCGGCCCGGGCCTGGTACTCAGCAACCAGGGCAAGCAGCTCCGCCCCGCGGGGCCGGCGGCCCGGACGGATGTCACAGGAGGCGGCCTTGGATTCCTGGATCTGGACGTTGGGGTCCAGCGTCACGCCCAACAGGTCATTGGCCGCGTCACCGCTGACCACAGCATCCGCTCCGACGCCCCAGTGGTACGGCAACCCGATCTGATGGACGGTGTGGCCGCCGACGGCCAGCGGTTTCATCCGCTCGGTGACGAGCACCTTCGCCTCGATGGCGGAGCGGGCCGAAATTATGGTGGCCCACCCGTACGGCTCAAGCCCGCGCTCAGCGGCCAGCTCGGGAGAGACCTCGCAGAACATTTCCGGCTGCAGCTCCGAGAGGTACGGCAACCAGCGGCTCATTCCGCCGGCCGTGTGGTGCTCGGTCAGCCGGTAGGTGGTGAAGACGTAGGGGTAGACGCCCGCGCCACTGCTACCGGCGCTTGGTGCGCTGAGGTTGTCTGCGCGGGGGTACACCAGCCGGGCCGGATTTTGCTGCTGCGGGTAAAGGCCATTGGCCACCGGCGATTCCTGCGGTTCGTAGTGGGTGGGAAGGGGACCGTCGACGACGCCCTTCGGCGCAAACAACCATCCCTTGCCGTCTGACTGCATGATGAAGGGATCATCTCCTGTCAGGGCGGCCGGACCACCGAGATCGGGGTCGGGTTGGCTGCCCGGAGCACGGTCAACCGGGAAGTCGGGAACGTCGTCTCCGACCCAACGTCCCTGCTCCTGGTCCCACCAGATGTATTTCTTCCGCTCGCTCCACGGTTTACCGGCCGGGTCGGCCGACGCCCGGTTGTAGAGGATCCGGCGGTTGGCCGGCCAGGCCCAGCCCCATTCCGAGGCGGCAGGCCCTTGCTCATGGCCCGGTTTCCGGTTGGCGGCATGGTTGATGCCGTCGGCGTAGACGCCGGTGTAGATCCAGCAGCCCGCCGACGTGGAACCGTCGGCGCGCAGCTCTGTATACGCGGAGAGCGGTTTGCCTGCGTCCGGGCCGCTGAGGTGGCGGCCGTTGATCTCGGCCAGCACCGCCTCGCCGTCGGGCTCGCCGTGTTCGTCGGTGGGGTAATCCCAGGTGAGGTCGAGCAGCGGACGGTCGCGTTCATCCTCCGAACCCGCCAGTTTTTCGCGGATCCGCTGGCCCAGCTCAAAGAAAAACTGCAATTCACTTTGACACGCACCAGGCGGTGCCACCGCCTGGTGCCGCCACTGCAGCAGCCGTTGGGTCTGCGTGAACGAGCCGGCCTTTTCGACGTGGCTTGCTGCAGGCAGGAAGAACACTTCGGTCTCGATGTCTTCGGTGCGCAGTTCGCCCGATTCGATCTCCGGGCCGTCCTTCCACCAGGTCGCCGACTCGATGAGGTTCAGGTCGCGCACCACCAGCCACTTCAAGTGCGACATGCCAAGGCGTTGCATCCGGCCGTTAGACGAACCTACGGCGGGGTTCTGTCCGAGCAGGAAGTAGCCCTCCACCTTGTCCTCGAGCATGTCCATCACCGTCTGGTACGTGCCGTGCGCTCCGGTCAGTCTGGGAAGGTAATCGTAGGCCCAGTCGTTCTCCGCGGTCGCGGCGTCGCCCCACCAGGCCTTCAGCAGGCTGGTGACGTAGGAGTCGGCGTCCGCCCAGAAGCCCTTCTGCTTCTTCGACGCGATCGCATCCAGGTATTCGCTGAAGGTGTCGTGGCGTCCGGCGCTGGGCATCGGCAGGTAACCGGGCAGCAGGTTGAACAGGGTTGGAATATCCGTGGAGCCTTGGATGCTTGCATGCCCGCGCAGGGCCATAATTCCGCTGCCCGGGCGGCCCACGTTGCCGAGCAGAAGCTGCAGGATAGCGGCGGCCCGGATGAACTGCGCTCCGAGCGTGTGCTGGGTCCAGCCGACGGCGTAGGCAAAGCACGTTGTCCGTTCGCGCCCCGAGTTTTCCGTGATGGCGTGGGCCAGATACTCGAAGTCCTTGGCGTTGATGCCACACATATCCTGGACCATCTCCGGGGTGTAACGGGCGTAATGGCGCTTCAGGATCTGGAAGACGGTCCGGGGGTCCTGCAGGGTATCGTCACGCTGCACTTGGGCGTGTTCCAGGGCGGGGCCCCCGCTGCCGAACTGGTCTCCCGCGGCCCGATCCGACGCGTGGGAGCCGTGCTCGGTGCCCGCCCCAGCGTCCCCGATGGTGCCTCCGCCCTGTTCCGCGTACGACCATGACGCCATGTCGTATGCTCCGGTTTCGGGATCGTAGCCGGAGAACAGGCCGCCCAGGTCCTCGGCGTCGCGGTAATCGGCGTGAACCAGCGTGGCCGCGTTCGTGTAGGCGCTGACGTACTCCTTGAACCACAGGTCGTTGGTGATCACGTAGTTAATCAGCGCGCCCAGGAGGACAACGTCAGAGCCGGCCCGGATGGGGATGTGCTTATCCGCGACGGCCGAGGTGCGCGTGAACCTGGGGTCGACGTGGATGACCTTCGCTCCGCGGGCCTTGGCCTCCGCAACCCACTGGTATCCCACAGGATGGCATTCGGCCATATTGGAACCCTGAATGATGATGCAGTCGGCGTTGGCCATATCTTGCAGTGATTGCGTCGCACCACCGCGTCCAAACGAGGCTCCCAAACTGGGAACCGTGGAGGAGTGTCAAATGCGGGCTTGGTTCTCGATTTGCACTGCTCCGGCAGCCGTGAAGAGTTTCTTGATCAGGTAGTTCTCTTCGTTGTCCAGGGTTGCCCCGCCCAGCGAGGCTATGCCCATGGTGCGTCGAAGCAGCCGGCCTTTTTCGTCTTCCTGCTGCCAGGTCCGGCGGCGGGAGTCGACGAAGCGGTCCGCCACCATGTCGATGGCAGTTTCCAGATCCAAATGCTGCCACTGGGTGGAGCGTGGCGCACGGTAGAGCACCTCGGTCTGTCGGCCCGGCGAGTTGACCAACTGCTCGCTCGCCGAGCCCTTGGGGCACAACCGGCCACGGGAAATCGGCGAATCGGGATCGCCTTCGATCTGAACGACCTTTTCGTCCTTGACGTAGACCCGCTGTCCACAGCCCACGGCACAATACGGGCACACGCTCTGCACGACGCGGTCTGCGGTGGCCGTGCGCGGGGTGATGTCCCTCGTCCGCGGGGAGGTTACCGCCGGGCCGCGTCCCAGCAGATCGCCCGTGCTGAACTGCCGGACGACCGGCCACTGAAGAAAAATGCGCCGAGCCATGGCAGGAGCCTACACAATCCGGGGCCCCAACGACAGGGTGTCGATGAAGCGTTCCGTGCTGCCCATCGCCTCCGACGTTTCAGCGGGCCGTTGGAGTGCACGGCCGCCGTTATCCAGGCGAGCCGTCGAACAAATCCGGAGAAGTCCTGGATAAGTGCGGCTTGTCCGCATCGCGGCGCCGGGACCCGGGGGCCGGACATTGTGGGCCGAAGTCCGAGCTAATGCTTGGCCGTCCGGTGCCGGAAGAAAACCCCTGCCGAGAGGGTCCGGCAGGAGATTCCGGACGTAGTATCAGCGCATACGGAAGAACTGAGGTGAGCAGATGAACACCGACGCATCACAGACGGACGGCCCTTCCGGGCAGCCAGAACAGGGCGGGAGTGGCAGCGGCGGACTGGCCACACGGCTCAGCGACCTGGCCAGGGAGCTGCAGCACGAACATGATCCCGACAGGGTGCTTGCCGGGATAGTGCAGGCCGCCGTCCAGCTCATCCCCGGCGCCGCCGATGCGTCCATCAGCGTGGTCACTGGCCGGAAGAAGATCGATTCACCGGTCGCTTCGGGAGACCTTCCCCGCAGGGTTGACGCTCTGCAAAGCACATCCGGACAGGGGCCGTGCCTGGACGCGGCCTACGAAGACCGGATTGTGCGGGTGCCCGACCTCAGCAGTGAGACCCGTTGGCCGGCCTTCTCCCGCGGCGCCGTTGAGCTTGGGGCGCGCAGCATGCTTTCAATCCAGTTGTTCGTCGAAGGCGACCGGCTGGGTGCGTTGAACCTGTATGGCGCCAGTCCGAACGCTTTCGACCTAGAGTCGGAGCAAATTGGGCTGCTCGTCGCCGCCCACGCAGCGGTGGCCTTCGCCGACTCCCAGAAAATCAGCCAGCTCAATGAGGCGCTGGTCTCCCGCCAGCTCATCGGCCAGGCCGAAGGCATCCTCATGGAGCGTTACAAACTAACCGCCCAGCAGGCCTTTCTGGTCCTCTCACGCGCCAGCACCACGTCCAACACGAAACTGCGTGAGGTGGCAGAAAACCTGACCAGTAGCGGAGAAATGTCGACCGAAATACCTCCGCGTCCAAAGTAGGGCAGTGCCGCGGCAGATCGTCAGTTCGCGCCTGCCCCGTCCCCGGAGGGCTCATCGTCGCGCGGTGCGCCGCCCCGGCGCCTGACTACTTCCTCATCGACAAGGAGAAGGAGCTCGCTGGCGCCGGTCCGGCCGCCGAGGCTCTGCGCCTGACGCAGTGATTGGCGCAACTTCAACAGGTCTTCAGCGGGCACGAACGGCCATCTCCCGAAATGGTGGAATATCCGCTCGTGGTAGCCGGAGCTGCTTAGTTCCATCACGCGGCCGTCCGCGTTGGGGCACTGGGGCGGCACCCGGCGCGTGGGTGATGGCTGCGAATGGTCCGGGCCCCGGCCTGGCTAAGGGCGGGGAGCGTTTCAGGGCAATCCACGAGGAGCTGGTCAAGATCAAGCAGGACGTCAAAGCCGGGCAGGACGCGCGTCGCGCGTCGCACCACAGCAAGGAGGCCTTAAACGTTCCTGGGGGTCAACCGGCCGGTGGGTCGAAGGGTAACGGCGGCGGCGTCCATGTCGACGGCGACAGTTACGGAGAGTTTCGCGGGCATACAGTGTGTCCTCTGGAAAAGAACGGAGGCCACTGCCTGACCTCTTCCAGAGTATCGGAGTATGGCTGGAACGGACCCGTTGTGACGACACTATTCCCGGCGGCGTCAGCGCGCCGACGGTCGGTCGCCGGGCTGCGACCAGCGCCTGCGACGGTCCGACGAGTTGATCCGCCCGCGGATCTGCCCGCTAGCTGCGGCCGCCGCACGACGGCGTCACCAGCCGCCGCGCGTTGGGGTGTGACCCTTCCGGGCGTCGTCGGGCATCGGCATTTCGGCCCGCAGGCCCAGGAGCCGGATGGGCCGGCCCGCTTCGATGGCGGCCGCAAGGTCCAACGCCTGCGCGAGGATCTCGTCCCGGTCGAACGTCTCGGGAATCTTCCTTGCGTGGGTCTTGGTGACGAACGGCGCGTACCGAACCTTCAAGGTCAGCCCAATGACGGGTCGTCCTTCGGCCGCAACATCCTCGAGGACGCGCGCTGTCAGCTCCCTGACAGCGCCGGCCACCTGGGCTGCCTCGGTCAGGTCGTGCTGGAAGGTGGTCTCCCTGCTGTGACCGCGGGCAACCCACGGGGTGGCGTCCACCACGCTGGTGCCGTCGCCACGTGCCAGCTCCGCGTACCAGGGACCCATTCTGGGGCCGAACTCCGGGACCAGGTCCTGAGGGTCGGCGGCGGCGAGCTCGGCGACAGTGTTGATGCCGAGCTTGGCCAGCCGGCCGGACACCTTGGTTCCGACGCCCCACAGCTCCTTGGTGGGCAGGCTGCCCATGACCTCGAGCCAGTTCTCGGAAGTGAGGCGGAAGACGCCGGCCGGCTTGCCGAAACCGGTGGCCACCTTGGCACGGACCAGGGTGTCGCCGATGCCCACGCTGCAATGCAGCTGCGTTTGCTCCAGGACGGCGGCCTGCACCTGCCGGGCGTAGGCTTCCGGATCCTCTGACTCGATGCCGACAAAGGCTTCATCCCAACCCAGCACCTGGACGGTGGCGCCCGGCTGCGCGCGCAGGGTAGCCATCACCGTTTCAGACGCCGCGAGGTATGCCTCGTGATCGACGGGCAGGATCACGGCGTCGGGCACTTTCCGGGCCGCAATGCGCAAGGGCATTCCGGATCCCACCCCGAACGCCCTGGCTTCGTAGGACGCGGTGGAGACCACCGCCCGTTCCGTGGGATCGCCGCGGCCGCCGACGATGATCGGCTTGCCCGCAAGCTCCGGCCGCCGGAGCACTTCGACGGCGGCGATGAACTGGTCGAGATCGACGTGCAGCACCCACCGGATTCCGTCCACGCCACCAGTCTGCCCTAAACATCACCGGCAGGCATCGGCCGCAGCAGTCGAGTTTGCGGCGCCGGTCCGGGGAAGCTAGCCCTCACTATGTGATTCACGAAGCTTGAACCTTCAAGTAAAGCCGACTAAGCTGAAGGCATGACTTCGACACTCGACCGCCCTCCGGTTCTTTTCCTCAGCCATGGCGCGCCGCCGCTGGCTGACGACGCGACGTGGACGGGTGAACTCAAGAATTGGTCCGCCACCTTTGACAAGCCCAAAGACATCCTGATGGTGTCCGCCCACTGGGAGAACGCCCCGGTCACCCTCAGTGCCACCGGGCGCAACCCGGGACTGGTCTACGACTTCGGCGGGTTCGCCCAGAAGTACTACGACGTCACGTACGACGCCCCGCAGGCTCCCGGGCTGGCCGCCGAGGTGGAGAAGCTTGTGGTCGGCCATGGCCATCACGTCGAGCGGGACGAGAGCCGCGGCCTGGACCATGGCGCCTACGTCCCGCTCAAGGAGATGTTCCCGGACGCGGATGTACCGGTGGTGCAGATGTCGATGCCCACCCTTGATCCGCAGGGCCTGTTCGATCTGGGCAAGTCGCTGGCGCCGTTGCGGGACCGCGGCACGCTGATCGTCGGATCCGGCTTCACCACACACAACCTGCGCTGGTTCAACCCCGCCGGGGGACCCGACAGCACCCCGCCGTCGGTCTCCCGTGAGTTCGACCAGTGGGCCGAGGAAGCGATGGCGCGCGGCGACGTCGACTCTATCCTGGACTTCCTGCACAAGGCCCCGGCAGCCCGCGAGGCGCACCCCCGCAGCGAGCACTGGGCACCGCTGTATGTGGCGCTCGGCGCTGCCTACGAGTCCGGTGACCTGCAGGCCAAGACCGCCATCGACGGGTTCTGGTTCGGCCTGTCGAAGCGCTCCTGGACCCTGACCTAAGCCAAGAAACCTGCTGCGGGACTTCCTCCGGTCCGGTCTGCGGATGCCCCGCTCTTCTTCCAATCTACCGCGCCCTAAGGGGCTTGCGGCAAGGCCCCCTTCATGCTTCAAACTGGCTCGGTGGTGCCGGAAGCGGTGCCGGGGAAGCCAGCCTGGAGAAGGCGCGGAGAGGCGGGGGTATTGGTGGTTGATGTGATCGTTGCGGGCGGCGGTCCGACGGGGTTGATGCTGGCCGGCGAGCTCGCCTTGGCCGGGATAGATGTGGCAATTGTGGAACGCCGACCGACGCCGGGACTGGTGGGCTCGAGAGCGGGCGGGTTCCACTCGCGGACAATCGAACTCCTCGACCAGCGCGGGATTGCAGACCGGTTCCTCGCCGAGGGCAAGGCCGTCCAGGCGGCATTCTTCGGCACGACGGCCTTGGACCTGGGTGACTTTCCTACCCGGTATCCGTACACGCTCGGCTTGTGGCAGAACCACATCGAGCGGATCCTGGCAGGCTGGGTGGAAGAGCTGGGTGTGCCGGTCCATCGGGGGCTCGACGTTGCCGGCTTTGCGCAGGACAGCGGCGGTGTCACCGTCCATCTCGCCGACGGCGGTGCGAGGCGCGCGCTGTACCTTATAGGCGCCGACGGCGGCCGGAGTGCCGTCCGGAAGGCGGCCGGCATCGAGTTCCCCGGCTGGGATGCGACGAGGAGCAGCCTGATCGCCGAGGTGGAGGTGACGGAGGAGACGCCAACGGGCATGCGCATCGACGAGGTGGGGGTCCACGGGCTGCACCCGATGGAGGACGGGCGAACCATGCGGGTGGTCGTGACCGAGAAGCATCTCGGACCGGCCACGGAGCCGACCCTGGCTGACCTCGCCAGGGCGCTGGTCGAGGTCTACGGCACGGACTTCGGGGTCCATACTCCGACCTGGATCTCGCGGTTCACCGACGCCACACGCCAGGCCGCGGCCTACCGCAGCGGCCGTGTGCTGCTCGCCGGGGACGCCGCGCATATCCACTCTCCGTCGGGTGGCCAGGGGATCGGCCTTGGGATCCAGGACGCCGTGAACCTCGGCTGGAAACTCGCCCAGGTGGTCAAGGGACAGGCGCCGGAGGGCCTGCTGGACAGCTATCACGCCGAGCGGCACCCCGCCGGGGCACGCGCGCTACAGCACACGATGGCACAGTCCGTTATGCAGCGGTCCGACCCGCGCATCGGCGCATTGGCCGACACTGTGGCCGGCCTGCTGACGATCGATGAGGCCCGGAAACGGCTTGGCGGCCTCATCTCCGGCCTCGACGTCCGCTACGACCTGGGGGAGGGGCATCCGCTGCTCGGGCGTCGGATGCCCGATCTCGACGTCGTCACCGCCAGCGGTCCGCTGCGCGTGTTCAGCTTCCTGCACAACGCCCGCGCGGTGCTGCTCAACCTCGGGGCGCCGGGCAGAGTCGACCCGGGGCCGTGGGCGGACCGGGTGCAGCCGGTGGACGCCATGTACGACGGCGGATGGGAGCTTCCGGTGATCGGTCCGGTGAGCGCCCCGGCTGCCGTGTTGATCCGTCCGGACGGGTATGTGGCGTGGACGGGAGACGGAACCTCGCGGGGGCTGGCCGAGGCGCTGGCCAGGTGGTTCGGGCCTCAGGGCTGACTAGCCACGGCCCGCCTGGGTGACAAAGTGCTCAACCCGGCGGTCCGGCACCAGCCAGATCAGGGCCACCACGGTGTACACGGCAAGCCCGAGCAGCGGTTGTACGACGCCCACGGCAATCCCGGTGAGGTAAATCAGCGGCGACGCCTTGCCCTTCCAGTCCCGGCCGACAGCGCGTGCCAGGGCGCCGTCCCTGCCCTGCTGGCGGATCAGTGCCTGCTGCAAAATGAAGTAGGCGATGGCTGCACAGAATAAGTTCATCCCGTAGACCAGCACCGGTACACGGACGAAGCCGGTTTCATCCATCCAGCGGGTCGTGAAGGGGAACAGCGAAAGCCAGAACAACAGGTGCAGGTTCGCCCAGAGGATTGTCCCGTTGACGTGGTCGGCCAGGTGGATCATGTGGTGGTGGTTGTTCCAGTAGATTCCAACGTAAACGAAGCTGAGCAGGTAGCTGAGGAAGGTTGGCAGGACATCGGCCAGGCCATGCCAGGTCGGTTCCTCCGGCACCCTCAGCTCCAGGACCATGATCGTGATGATGATGGCCAGCACGCCGTCGCTGAACGCCTCCAGGCGGTTCTTATTCACACCGTTTCCTCCATCAAGTCATCATGCTCGCGGCAGACTGCAACGGCAACGGCAACGGCAACGGCAACGCCGGTCGGATCAGATGTTGGCAGCCTCGCTCCCCGCCACGCGCCGGGAAAGGAACTCCTCCACCACTGCGGCGAACTCGTCAGGCCGCTCGATCTGCGGCATGTGCCCCGTCTTCGCGAAGACATGTGACTCGGCCTGCGGCAGTGCCGCCGTCGCCGCCGCCAGATGGCTAAACGGCAGGATGTGGTCGTGGGAGCCCCACAACACCAGGGCGGGTATCTCCGACGTCGCCAGAGCACCAAGCAGGGACGTCCGCCATTCGGCCCGAACGCCGGAGACTGTGCCAAGGTCGCGGGCGACGTCCAGCAGCGACTTGCGGTGCGTGGCCCGTCGCGACAGGGCGAAAGCGTGGCCAACCCGGGCGTCGGTCACCAGCCTCTTGTCATAGAAGATCGACTCGACCGTGCGGCGGGAGGCCGCCGCAGCGGGACGCGTGAGCAGGGCCGCGAGCGGCCGAATGGTAAGCAGGCGCAGGACCAGCGCAACCTCCTTGCCGAATCCGGCGCTGTTGGCAAGAACCAGGGCGGAGACGCGGTCCGGATGGTCGGCCGCCAGTTTCATGGCGACGGCCCCGCCGAGCGAGTTGCCGATCACGGGCAGCGGCTCGTGCACCCCGACGGCGTCGAGGAAGGCCGGCAGGGCGTCGGCAAGCTTTGCCAACGTCGCCGGCCCGGAGAGGCGGGCAGAGTACGCGAACCCGGGCAGGTCCACGCTGATGACCGTGTGCCGTGCCGCGAGACGATCGTGTTGCTCGTTCCAATCCTCCAGGCTCTGGCCGATGCCGTGCAGGAGCAGCACGGGATCCCCGCTGCCGGTCTTCCGGAAGCGCAGCCGCGCACCGCCGACGTCGACGTATCCCGTTCCCGGAAGCTCAAGAGGGCCAAGCGCCGCCGTCGTACGTCCGAACGCGCGCACCTGCTGCCCGCGCCGGCCGAAACGGACGTGGTCCGTGACCCGGCCGGCCCTGAGCAGGGCGAAGTCGCGCAGATAATTCTGGTGCAGCCGCCAGGGTGAGCTGGCGCCCTGCCGGGGGAGCTTGTCCGCGCCGCGCAGGATGTACCCGGCTTTCAGGTCGATCAGCGAAATCAGCCCCGCGTCCGCAACGTCGCCGGGCGCCGCGGGTGCAACCCACTGCAGGTTCCGGCGGTCGAGGTGCTTGAGCAGCCGGCAGATATAACCCGCGACCAGATCGGCCTTGAGCGTCCATGACGCGTTCGTGTAGCCGATGGTGAGCGCAAAGTTGGGTACGCCGTCGAGCATCATGCCCTTGTAGGTCAAGGTCTTGCCGACGTCCACGGGCTCGCCGTCCACGGTGAGGGTCATTCCGCCAATCACCAGCAGGTTCAGCCCGGTCGCCGTGACTATCACGTCGGCAGGAATTGATCCGCCGGAAACCAGGTCAATCCCGTCCGGGGTGATCCGGGAGATCTCGTCGGTCACGATGTCGGCAGTGCCGGCGCTGATCGCCCGGTAAAGGTCCCCATTGGGGATGGCGCAGACCCGCTGGTCCCAGGGCTGATACGACGGGGCCAGGTGCGTGTCGACCGGAAAGCCGGCCGGCAGTTTGGCGACGGCTGATTTCCGGAGGATCGCCTTCATCGTTTCCGGCCGCCGCCGGCTGAGCTGGTACGTGAACATCGAAAAGAGAATGTTCTTGGCCCGGACGACGTCGTAAGCCAGCTGGGCGGGCATCTTGCCTCGGAGGCGGTCGGCCAGGTGGTCCCGGGAGGGCACGGGGGCGATGTAGGTGGGGGAGCGCTGCAGCATGGTGACCCTGGCGGCCGTCTTCGCCATCGACGGCACGAGCGTCACCGCGGTGGCGCCGCTGCCGATGACCACCACCTGCTTGCCCTCGTAATCGAGGTCGGCCGGCCAGTGCTGCGGGTGGACGATCGATCCGGTGAAGGTGTCGGCGCCCTCGATGGCCGGGGTGAAGCCCTCGTCATAGCGGTAGTAACCCGAGCAGACGGACAGGAACGAGCAGGTAAAGGTGGCCGGCTTGCCGGGACGGGATGCCGCAGCGTCCTGGCGGTACTCGCCGCCCGACGTCGGGACCGCCGTCACCGTCCACAGCGCGGTTTCGCTTGACCACTCGGCCGAGACGACCCGGTAATTCAGCCGGATCCGCGATTCGAGACCCTCGTCCGCGACCGTCGCCTGGATGTATTCGCGAATCGAATCGCCGTCGGCGATGGCCTTGGCGCCGGCCCAGGGCCGGAAGGAGTAGCCGAGCGTGTACATGTCGCTGTCGGAGCGGATGCCGGGGTACCGGAAGAGGTCCCAGGTGCCTCCGACGGCGCTGCGGGATTCCAGGATCGCGAACGACTTCCCGGGCATCTCGCGTTTCAGCCGGCTGGCGAAGCCTATGCCGCTCAGCCCGGCGCCGACAATCAACACATCCACGTGTTCGCTCATACCGCCAAGTTATCGACTTAGTGTTGAGAGAGTCAACACGGCGTCGGAAAGTTGGATTAGGATGGTCGGCATGGTTCAGCGAGGAAGACGCTCCGCAAAGGTCTCGGGTGATGAGCGCCAGGACACAATCCTGATTACCGCCGAGGCCCTCCTGGCCGAGCGGGCCTTCGACGATATTTCGATTGAGGAGCTGGCCCGCGGCGCCGGCATTTCACGCCCTACCTTCTATTTCTACTTCGGGTCCAAGGACGAGGTGCTGCTGGCCCTGCTGGACCGTGTCATCACCGAGGTGGAGCACCGGGTCGGTGACCTGCCGCGCGATTTCGAGAGCGACCCCGCGGCAGCCTGGACCCGTTCCATTGGCATGTTCGTCGAGGTGTTCGCGGCCCACCGGGGTGTTTCCACGGCGGCGATCGCGGCGCGCGCCCGCAACGAGGAGGTGCGTGCGCTCTGGTCCAAGTCGATGCAGTCATGGGTCGACTTCTCCAGCGACGTGATCCGGTCCGAGCAGGCACGAGGCGCTGCGCCGGAGGGCGTCGACGCCCACGACCTGGCCGTAAGCCTCAACCTGATGAACGAACGGGTGATCACCGCGGTCCTCAACCAGGAGAGTCCCGCCATCCCGGAGTCCAGCGCCCTGCACGTGTTATCGACCATCTGGATCCGCAGCATCTACGGCTCCGACAACCCCGGCCGACGGTAACGTCCGCGCCGAAAGGAAGAACGCAAATGGCAGAAATCAAGACCCTCACCGTGCTTGGCGCCGGAGTACTCGGCTCCCAAATCGCCTACCAGGCCGCGTTCCACGGGTTCGCCGTCACCGCCTACGACCTCGACGATGAGGCCCTCGACAAGGCCCGCTCCCGCTTCGCGCAGCTCGCCGGCATCTACCGGGCGGCGAACATTGCCGGCGCCGGGGAGGGCAAGGCCGAGGCGGCTCTCGGCAACCTCCGCCTCACCGCCGACCTCGGGGACGCCGTCTCCGAGGCGGACCTCGTGATCGAGGCCGTACCCGAACTGCTCGAGCTCAAGCGGGACGTGTACCGCAAACTCGCGGAGCTGGCCCCCGCCAGGACCATCTTCGCCACCAACTCCTCAACCCTGCTGCCCAGCGACCTCAAGGAGTCCACCGGCCGCCCCGACCGCTTCCTCGCCATCCATTACGCCAACAACATTTGGGCGCAAAACATCGCCGAGGTGATGGGCACCGCCGACACCGACCCGGAAGTGTTCGACGCCGTCGTCGAGTTCGCGCGGAACAGCGGCCTGGAGCCGATCGAGATCAAGAAGGAGAAGGCCGGCTACGTGCTGAACTCGCTGCTGGTTCCGCTGCTGAACGCGGCCGCCGGCCTGCTGCTGCAGGGCATCGCCAGCCCGGAGACAATCGACAAGACCTGGCGCATTGCCACCGGGGCGCCGAGCGGACCGTTCCAGATTTTCGACGTCGTCGGCCTGGGCACCGCGTACAACATCGCCGCCTCCTCGCCGGACGCCGGGTCTCAGGCATTCGCTAAGTATCTGAAGGACAATTACATCGACATGGGCAAGCTCGGTGTCGCGACGGGCGAGGGCTTTTACCGGTACTGAGCCATGCCGGCGCCACGTGCGTCCAGGGTGTCAGCCCCGGCCGTTCGCGTCCAGGACCGTGACGCTCAGTGGCATCCGGTTGGCCCGGCGGAGCCGTCCGGCCAGCACGTTGCGCACCCCACGGGTCACCATGGTGGTCTTCGTCAGATACCGGAACTCGGCCGCGTCCGACGTTACGAGATCCAGGAGTGGGCGCACGGCGTCGTCGGGGGTCTGCCCCCACAATCCGACGACGACCTGCAACGCGCCCAGCCGATGGTCGTACCCCGGCTGGGACGTGATGTGCCCCAGCAGGTCCGTCACCACAAGCCCCGGGTTCATGCCATGCACCCGGACGCCGGTGCCTCGGGTCTCCAGCCGCAACGTCTCGGTGAACTGCCGGACCCAGCGCTTGCTTGACGCGTAGGCATTCTGCAGCGCGACGGGCCCCCGGTCGCCTTGGCCGTAGACGTTGACGAGGTCGCCGCGGCCCTGGCCGAGGAACACGGGCAACGCGACTCTCGATCCGTGGAACGTGCCGAGGATGTTTGTGCGCACCACCCGCGTGAAGTCGTCGACCGGTGTGGACGCCGTGGGCCCGAAGACGCCGGAGACTCCGGCGTTGTTGACCCAGATGTCGAGCGTCCCGCGGCTTAGCGCCTCGTCGCGAAGGGCCTCCACGTCGGCGAGCTCCCCGGTGTCGCAGCGACGTCCGGACGCCGCGATCCCTTCCGTTCTCAGCCGCTCCACGGCGGCGGCGACGTCGGCGTCGGATCTTGACGCCAGCACCACGGTCGCCCCCTGGTGCCCCAGCAGCCGCGCCATGGCAAAACCCAAACCGCGTGTCGAGCCGGTCACGACCGCCACGCGTCCGTGGAGGACGTCCCGTTGCGAACTCATGCTTCTCTCATACGCGCAGCGGCCGTGGAGAGCAAGAGTTGTCATCGGACTCGGTACCGGGGCGGAGCGAGGCTCAGGGCTTGGTCATCGACTTGGGCGGCGGCGGGAAGGGTGCGGCGGGGTAGAGCGGGGCCACCTGCTGCATGTAGTTGGCCCACTGCGGGCCGGCGAGCATGTAACCGTCAATGTTCCGGTAGAACTTGCCGTTGATGGTGACGTTCTGGCCTGGCCGTTTCTGGCCCGCCAGGGTGTCGCCGAAGAACGATGCGGTGGCGAGGCCGGTGGTGTAGCCGACCACCCAGGTCGCACCATTGTTGTTGGAGGTGCCGGTCTTGGCAGCCACCGGAACTCGGGCCTGGACCTTGGGTTCAATGTAGATTCCCGACCCCCGTTTCAGCACGTCCTGCAGCACGGCATTCACGCCGCGGGCCACCTCGGGCCTGACCGCGCTCCGGCAGTCGCTGGCCTGGGCCGGAAGCTCCCGTCCGGCGGCATCGGTCACCGCGGTGATCGCGATGGGGGCGCAGTACTTGCCATCGGCGGCGAAGGTGGCAAAGGCATTCGCCAGATGGAGCGGCGCCACGCCGATGGCCCCGAGCAAGTTGCCCAGCTGGTGCATGTTCACCCGGGCGTTGTCCACGCCGCTGTGGAGGCCCACCGTGTCCACCATTTTCTGGATGCCGCAGAAGTCCAGCTGGGCGGCCTCGGCGAAGGTTGCCGTGTTGATGGAGTTGTAGAGCCCGAAATTGACGGGCATCTTGCGGTAGTAACCCTCATCATTGTTCTTCAAGTCGTCGGCGGCACCGAGGGCCCTCTGCGCTGTGTTGTAGGCGCCGAGGACCTTGCCACAGCTGGACTTCCAGGGGAAGTCCAGCGGATAGACCCGCCGGGAAGCATCCACCTTGGTGAGCATGGATTTGCCTTCATTGAGCCACTCCGCGAAAGTGAACGGTTTCATTGTGGACCCGGGCTGGAATCCGCCGGCGCCGTTCAGGTCCTTGCCGTTGGCGTCCTTGGAATCGACGTTGAAGTTCAGCTGGGTGTCGAACTTTCCTGGGGCGGGCAGAAACACGGTGTTTTGCGCCATGGCGAGGATCTTGCCGGTGCCCGGCTGGATAGAGACCAGGGACGCGCCCCATTTGTCCGGGTTGGCCCCGGCTGTGGCGTCGACCTGCACCTGGGCGGCCGCCTGCAGCCTGCTGTCCAGCGTGGTGGTGATGGTCAGGCCGCCGCGGTACAGCCTCCTTTCGCGTTCCGTGGTGTCGGCGCCGTAGGCCGGGTTGTTGAGGATCAGGTGGGAGACATAGTCGCAGAAGTACGGGGCCATGTCCGCCGCGGAGCAGCCCTGCTTTGCGGCGGCGATTTTCAGCCTGACACCGCTGGCGACGGCGGCGTCATGGGCAGCCTGGGTAATTTTTTCCTCGCTGAGCATCTTGTCCAGGACCTGGTTGCGCCGCTTGATGGAGTTTTCCGGATGGACGGCGGGGTCGTAAAAGCTGGGACTGTTGACCAGGCCGGCCAGCAGGGCAGCCTGGGGCAGGGTGAGAGCCTTGGCGGTGGTGCTGAAGAAATGCCTGGCTGCGGCCTCAATGCCGTATGCGTCGCGGCTGAAGAACACGATATTGAGATAGCCCTCCAGGATCTGTGCCTTGGTGTACTTCTTTTCCAGCTCGATGGCGAGCTTCATCTCGCGTACTTTGTCGCCGATGTTTTTCTGCCCGCTGAGGATGACCTGATCGCTCCGGTCCGCCGACAGCAGGGACTCGTTGATTACGTTCGTGACGTACTGCTGGGTGAGCGTGGATGCTCCCTGCCTCGCGCCGCCGGTCAGGTTGGAGGTGAGCGCCCGGAGAATGCCCTGCGGGTCGACGCCGCCGTGTTCGTAGAAGCGGCTGTCCTCGATGGCGACAATCGCATCCTTGATGTACGGGGACATCTGGTCCAGCCTCACCTTCACACGGTTCTCCGCGAAGAAGGTGGCAATCGGTTTCCCGTCCGCGCTCAGGACTTTGGTTGACTGCGACGGCGCAGTCACGGCCAGCTCGGAGGGAAGGTTATTAAAGAACGTGATTGATCTGCTGACGGCGACGCCGGCCGCCGCCACACCGGGGACCACCAGGCTGGCGGCCAGAACACCGCAGAACGCGCTCACTATCAAGAACCCGAGGACCCTCCTAAAGGCCGCGGCCAGCCGAGCTCCGAATCGCTTTTTCTGCGCCATTTTCTGTCCAGCTATCACGCTCAAAATCTGTGCCCAGATTAGGCCGGGCCGCCCCCGAAGGACCAGTGCCGGAAGGCCTTCCCGCTGCCGGCATCCGTGAGGCGCGACACCCGTCCGCTTCCGGGAGCCCGAGTCCCTGTGAGAGTTCACCATTTTTTGCGGAACAGCAGGCCTCGCCGTTTCCGCTGCTCGCCGCAATCGCCGCCGCACCTCGCGCATCGAACTCGGCACCGGCGTGATTGACATGCGCTACGAGAACCCGCTCTATATGGCCGAGGAGGACTCCCGGGCCCAGGCGGATGCCCGGGACCAGATGGGGTACCTCGACGGCGGACTTGACCGCTTCGGGCGCAGCTACGCCGGCGAACCCGAGCCCTCGTGCAGGAGCTCTCCCGTGTGCCGGCGCCCCGGTCGGTGGCCAATGACTCTTCCCGCGAGGGGCGTGTCGCTGGTAGGCCGGTAATCAGGTCCTGATTGTTCCAGTCGTCCGGGAGGCCCCATGGCCGAGGTAATCATTGGCACTTCCCGCGGCGAAATGCCGGCCTACGTGGCCACGCCGTCCGGCGAAGGTCCCTGGCCCGGCGTCGTGGTTATCCATGACGCGCTGGGCCTGAGTCGAGACACCCGGGGGCAGGCCGACTGGCTGGCCCGCGAGGGGTTCCTCGCAGTGGCACCGGACCTGTTCTACTGGGACACCAGGGCAGCCTGCCTCTGGTCACTTATCCGCGGCTGGCGGCCCCTCGGCGACCTGGACCTCACCCGCGCCTGGCTGGTGGCACGCGGCGACTGCACAGGCCGCGTCGGGGTGATCGGCTTCTGCATGGGTGGTGGCTTCGCCCTCATGCTCGCACCGGATCACGACTTTGCCGCGGCCAGCGTGAACTACGGCGGACTCGACGACGCCACGGCCCGGGCCATGCCGCGGGCCTGCCCAATCGTGGCGAGCTACGGAGCAAGAGACCGCTGGCCGGGGGTGCGCCGGGTGCCCGCCCGGCTGGAACCGCTGCTGGCTGACGCGGGGATAGACCACGACATCAAGGTCTATCCCGGCGCGGGCCACGGCTTCCTCAACCGGCATGGCCCGTCAGACCTGACGTTCGGCGACAAGTTGCTGGCGAAACTGGTGGCCGCCGGTTACCACGAGCCCTCGGCCGAAGACGCCCGACGGCGGATCCTGGCGTTCTTCCGGACGCATCTGAAACCTGAGGGGGTGCCACGATGACCTCGCACCGGATGGGGGGAATGGCCGGCGGAGTTGCCGCGTTTCTCACCGCCGCTTATCTGATGGTTGTGCGCCCGCGCCTGCTACGCGCCGGTGCGACCGACGGTGAAGTTCACGGACCCTACCCGGGTGCCGGGCTTATCCCGGACGGGACCCGAAGCGCCACGATGGCCGTGACCGTTGACGCGCCCCGTTCGCGCGTGTGGCCCTGGCTGGTGCAGATGGGAACCAGGCGGGGCGGCTGGTACAGCTGGGACCGCCTGGATAACTTCGGGCGCCGCAGTGCCGGGACAATCCATCCTGAGTGGCAGGATGTCGCCGTTGGGGACCGGCTGGCGGCCACGCCGGACGGCAGCCAGTGGTGGGAGGTCGCGGCGCTGGAACCCGAGAAGTTTCTGGGTCTGCGCATGTCGATCGATTTGCGCGGGCGTCCGTTCGACCCAGCGGGAGAGCGGCCCCGTCACTTCACCGACTCGCTGTGGGGGTTCGAGCTGAAGGACGCGGCAGGCGGCCGCACCAGGCTGGTGGTCAGCGGCTATTGGTCGTTCCGGCCCCAATGGCTTCAACCCGCGCTGAGTATCTTGGTGTTGGAGCCCTCGCACTGGGTCATGCAGACCCGCCAGTTCTCAAATCTGAAACGTCTCGTTGAGTCAGAAAGCAGCTGAACCCCGGAATTCGCCTCCGGCAGGGCCACCACCAGCGCCCTCTCCGACCCCGCTGCCCAGCAAACTGCGGGTGAGCGCCTCGCCGTCGGCCATCAGCTGGCCCACGGAAGTCTGAAGGTGGCCGTCCGCGACCGGGACGCCGGCCAGGGCGGCCGCCACGACGGCACGGCGGATCAGTTCGCGGGCAAAGGAGGCCGTGGTTCCTTCGGTGCGGGCAGCCGCCTCATCAAGGGCGGCAACACTGAAGGGGATCCCGCGTGAATACAGCTTGAGCAACGCCACGCGCTCGGGCTGCGCGGGCAGGGGAATCTCCACGGCCAGATCCACCCGCCCGGGGCGTTGCGCGAGGGCGCGTTCCAGCATGTCCACCCGGTTGGTGGTGAGGACGAACGCCACGTCGGCGTCGCTGGCCAGGCCATCCATCGCGTCGAGCACCTCGAATAGCAGCGGCTGGGGTCCATGTCCGAAGCTGCGGTCCTCGGCAATGAGGTCACAGTCCTCGAGCACCACGATGGAGGGCTGCAGCGCCCTGGCCATGGAGGCCGCCTCGGAAATCCGGGCAAGCGATCCGCCGGACAACAGGATGGCAGTGGCACCTTGGCTCCGGCTCAGCAGATACCGCACCGTGTGGGTCTTTCCGGTGCCCGGCCGCCCGTAGAGCAGGATGCCCCGCTTCAGGTGCTGCCCGTACTGGTTGAGGGTGTCCCGGTGCTCGGCGATGCCGAGGGCATGGTCAGACACTTTCTGCAGCAGACCGTCCGGCAGGATGACCTCGGACGCGGCCAGATCCGGCCGGGCGTGGAAGGTCACGCCTGCCGCGCTGGGTCCGTACTCGCCCATGACAAGGGAGATGACCTGTCCCTTCAAGATGCTGTGGCGCTGCATCCGACGTCGGAACTCCGCGAGGAAGCTTGCGGCAGTATCGGTAGCGCCGGCCAGGACTTCCAGGGACGCCGTTTGCCGACCGTACCGGGGGTTGGCATCCCGTTGCAGCACCACGATCGGATGTCCGCCGTGACTGAACAGCCAGAGCCCCAGCGCCACGGCCTGCCGCTGCTCGTCAGGGCCCACCGCGAGGTTGGCGTAGTCCGGCTGGGAGAGCGGGAATTGGGGAAAGACCTGCGCCTGCTGCAGCATGTCGCTCAAGGAATGATGGTGTCGCTGGTCGCCGCCACCGATGCCGACCAGCCGGGACTTCGGATCCTCGCGCGCCAGCTCGGCCATTTGGATGTCTGCGTCGACGAACCGGTGCGGCGGAATCTCCTCCACCACGACAGAAACCGACCCGGCCGGCGCGCCCAAATGTTCGGTAAGCGTCGACAGCAACTGTGGTCCCGCCGGCGTCCGGTGCTGGCCGGACTGCGCAAGTTGCACAAGCTGCGCAAAATCGTCGATGAACTTCCCCAAATTTTCATCCATGCGCAGACCCTACCAGCGGCCGCCAGCGTAGCGTCCGCTGCCGCACCATCCGCTACTGCCCGTTCCGCTCGATCGCCTGGCCCAGGACCCGGGCGCCCTCCGGGAAGTCACCCGGGTTCGGCCCGGCGTAGTTGAGCCGGATGAAGGGACCCGCGGGTTCGGCAGGGAACCATTCCGTGCCGGCGGCGATCAGCACCCCGGCGCGCTCGCAGTCGGCGCTGAGCCGGTCGACGTCGGTCCCGTCAGGCAGGCGGGCCCAGAGGTTCAGACCGCCCTTGGGGACCAGCGTCAGATGGGCCTGCGGGGCATGCTCGCGAAGGCTCGTGACCAGCAGGTCGCGGCGTGACTGGAGCTGGTGGCGGACGCTGCGCAGGTGCGTCTGCCAGGCCGGCTGGGTGACGACGTCGAGGGCAGCGGACTGGAGGACGCCGCTGACGTACATCGACTCGGCCCCGCGGTCCGCGAGGATGCGGTCCCGAGCCGGGCCGCGCGCGATCACGGCCCCCACCCGCATGGCAGGCGAGACACTCTTCGTCAGGGACCGCAGGTATACGACGTGGCCGGAATCGTCACGCGCGGCGACGGGGGAGGGGGCCGATGTGATGCCGAAGTCGTGGGCCCAGTCATCCTCCACCAGGAACGCTCCGTGCCGGCGCACGACCTCCAGGACCTCTTCGCCGCGCCGGCCCGTCCACTGCGCCCCGGTGGGGTTGGCGTAGTTGGCCTGTGCGTAGAACAGGCGGGCGCCGGTCTCCTGAAACGCGCGGTCCAACCCGTCCGGCTCCGGGCCGTCGGGTCCGCTCGGAACGGGAACGACGCGCACGCCGGCCTGGGCGGCAGCGAGAATCGCGCCCCAGTAGCTTGGGGATTCCATGAGCAGCGGCTGCGCGCTGCCCACCAGCGACCTGAAGATCGAGCTGAGTCCGCTTTGGGTTCCGGGCAGTACGACAACGTCGCTCGCAGCCGGCGGGGTGACGCCGGCCTGCATCGAGGCACCCAGTTCGTGCGCGAACCAGGACTGCAACTCCGGGAGGCCCGCTGCCGGTGCGCGGGACAGTGCCGCGTCGCCCCTGGCCGCCCTGGTCAGGGCTGCCCGGACCAGCCGTTCGGGCAGCAGTTCGCGGGCCGGGTAGCCGGAGTGCAGGGCGATGACATCGTTCGCCGCGCTGCGCATCGCGGTGGATGCTGAACGAAGCGGCGCGTGCGGCGTCCGCAGCGCCGCGGTCTGCCAGCCGTAGTCGGAGGGGCGCGCCGTCCGGATCTCCCGGACGAAGGTCCCGACGCCGGGCCGGCTCTCGATGAGCCCCTGGGCGGCGAGGACCTGCAGCGCCTTCTGCACCGTGACGGGACTGGCCCGGTGTTCGGCCACCAGCGACCGCGTGGACGGCAGCCGGGCTCCGGGGGCGGCACGTGCGATCCACTCTTTGAGCTGCGTCACAATCCGTGAACTGCTATCGTGGTTCATGAGAGACAATAGTAGCGCTACTGTACTTTTTCGCCCAGTGATACCGACTCCTCGGTCCGGCCGTTCCGGCGGCGGCCTCGGGTGGGGACTGCTCGGAGTTGCGGCGTTCTCCTTCACCGTTCCCTTCACCCGGGTGGCCGTGGCGGGACTGTCGCCCTTGTTCATCGGCTCCGGCCGGGCGGTCGTTGCCGCGGCCCTGGCTGCCACCGCCCTGGTCCTGACCCGTCAGCGGTTTCCGCTGGGCCTTCAGTGGGCCCGTCTCGCGGTGGTTGGCGGCGGGATCGTCGTCGGCTTCCCGCTGCTCACCTCGTTCGCGCTGACCAGTGTGCCCGCCAGCCACGGCGCAGTCGTTATCGCCCTGCTCCCGGCCGCTACCGCCACCGCCGTCGTCCTCCGCGGCCACGAACGTCCGCGCGCGGCTTTCTGGTTCGCTACGGCTGCCGGCGCCGCGGCGGCCCTTGGCTTCGCCTTCGCGCAGCCCGGGGGCTTTGGGCAACTGCACTGGTCGGACCTGCTGCTGCTGGGCGCCGTCGCGGCCGCGGCGGTTGGCTACGCCGAAGGGGGCCTGCTCGCCCGGGAGCTCGGTGCGTGGCAGACCGTCTCGTGGGCTCTCGTGCTCGCCGCGCCGTTGATGCTGTTTCTGGCCGCGTGGACGATGATCCAGCAGCCCCCGTCGGGTACTCCGGCGCAGTGGGCCGCCTTCGCCTACCTCGGCGTCGTCAGCATGTTCCTGGGGTTCTTCGCCTGGTACCGCGGCCTCGCCATCGGCCCCATGACCCAAGTCAGCCAGATCCAGCTGATCCAGCCGGTGCTGAGCATCGCCTGGGCCGCGCTGCTCCTTGGCGAAACCTTGACGCCGACCACCCTGGTCGGCGGGGCCGCGGTAATCGCCTGCGCGGGCATCGCCGTCCGCGTCCGGCTGAGGCCAACACCGCCGCCACCGCGGCCCTGACTCTTCCGGCACCCCACCCAACGGCAAAGGACAATCCCATGTACATCCCAGCGCACTTCGCGGCCGGCCCCGGCGCCGTCCGTGACCTGCTCACCACCCCGGCGGCCGCCAACCTGGTCACGACGACCGCGCACGGCATGCTCGCAACCTTGCTGCCCTTGGTTTACGATCCCTCAATCGGCGAGCACGGGGCCCTGCACGGCCATCTGGCCCGGAATAACCCGCAGTGGTCCGAGCCGGCTCTCGGCGAGGCCCTGGTCATCATGCAGGGCGCCGACGGCTATATTTCACCGGGCTGGTATGCATCAAAGGCCGAACACGGGCGCGTGGTCCCGACCTGGAACTACTCCACGGCCCACGTCTACGGCACCCTGGTCATCCACGATGATGCGGCCTGGCTCGCCGGCCACGTCAGGCGGCTCACCGACCTCAACGAAGCCGGTTCAGCCCGGCCCTGGTCCGTCGACGATGCGCCGGAGCGGTACATTGCCGGCCAACTGCGCGCCATTGTCGGCGTCGAACTGCTGATCGGCAGGATCGAGGCGAAGACCAAGCTCAGCCAAAACCGCTCCGATCAAGACGTCGACGGCGTCGTGGCCGGACTCGCGGGGTGCGGGCACACAGCCAGTGCCCGTGACGTCGAACGCGCACGCCGTGAGCGGCGCCCGGACCTGGGAGGGTAGGCCGGCTGGGTCCGAACTGCCGCGCCCCTACCGTTCGTCGCTGGCGTAGCTGAGCCCGATCTGGCTTCGGACAGTGTCCAGCGCGGCCATGACCTGGACCGTCTCGCCGGGTGACAGCACGTCGTTGGCCACCGCGCCGTCGGCAATGAGCCGCTCGACTTCCCACGCCTGGTACTGCATGCCGCGGCCGGTGGCCGGCTGGTCAAAGCGCTCAACGACGTTGCCGCCGTCGTCGTACCGGGTGAAACCGGTGGGCGTGTACCAGACCGGGTCCATCTCGATGCTGCCTTCGGTGCCGATCACCGCGGCGCGGTTGGGCCCAGCGGTGTCCAGTGCGCAGTGCAGCACAGCCTGCTGTCCGTCCGCGTATTCGAAGATCATCGCGGTCTGGCGGTCGACGCCGGTGGCCGTCATGCTGGCGGCTGCCTGGATCCGGGCTGGCTCGCCGAACACGTCGAAGGCGAAGGAGACCGGGTAGATCCCCAGGTCAAGGAGGGCTCCGCCGCCCAGGGCGGGGTCGTTGAGCCGGTGCGCCGGATCCTTGGGCAGGTTCTGGTTGTGGTCCGCAATGACGGTCCGGACCTCCCCCAGGGCACCCGAGCGGATCAGTTCCCGCACCCGGACCATGTGCGGGAGGTAGCGCGTCCACATCGCCTCGAGGGCCACCAGCCCCTTCGATGCGGCGAGGTCCAGGATTTCCTGCGCCTGCCACTCGTTCATGGCGAACGGCTTCTCCACCAGCACATGCTTGCCGGCGTTGAGGGCCAGCAGTGCGTTCTCGTAATGGAACGGGTGCGGCGAGGAGATATAGACGACGTCCACCTCGGGGTCGTTCACCAGCGCTTCGTAGCTGCCATGGGCCGCGGGCAGCCGGAACCTGCCGGCGAACTCGCGGGCCGTCGCGAGGTTCCGGGAGCCCACCGCCTGGACGTTGAAGCCGTGTTCCACCAGGTCCGAAGTCTGCAGCCCGGCGATTAATCCGGTGCCGAGGATTCCCCAGCGGACGCCGCCGGGGGAGTCGGAGCTTTTGGGGGCGCGCGTCGCAGCGGTGTCTGACATGGCTTCGGTTCTCCTTGGGCTGGCGGTCAGGTCGGCGTCGCTGCGTACGGATCGCAACGACGCCGTCTGAGCATGCTAGCCCAGCCGCGGAGCCGGCCGGGGACGAGTCACTTGCAGGTGCAGCGCTGTTCGGTGGGCACCTCGGCCATGACGGAGTCGACGTGCTCGCCGCAGCCGGCCCAGGTGATCTTTCCACAGCTATTGCAACGGACGGGACTGCACATTGTTTTCTCCTTAAGTGGGTGCTGCTGGTTGGGTGCTGCGTTGGTTTGGTATTGCTGGCGGTTAGGACGCGGGCGCGGCGGCCATCTTGGCCCGGATTTCTTCCATGTCCAGTCCCTTGACGGCGGTGATGAGTCCGTCGAGCCCGCTGGTGTTCATGGCGCCGGGCTGCGAGAAGACGAGGATACCCTCTCGGAAGGCCATCAGGGTGGGGATCGAGGTGATGCGTGCTGCCGCGGAGAGCCCCGGCTCAGCCTCCGTGTCCACCTTCGCGAAGACGACGTCGGGGTGGGCTTCGGAAGCTTTGCTGAATGTGGGGGCAAACATGCGGCACGGACCGCACCAGGCTGCCCAGAAGTCCACCAGGACGATGTCGTTGCCGGAAATGGTGTCGTTGAAGGTCTTTTCAGAAATGTCGATGGTTGCCATGCTCCAAATATATACCCCCGGGGGTATTGGTGCAAGCGTGCTCCACGGGGGAGGTGGATGGCGCGGGGTCTTGATCAAATACCCCCAGGCGCCGAGGTACAGAGGCTAACTCTCGACGAAATCCGTACCCTCTTCCTGCGCCTGACCTGACGCCCCGCGGCTTGAGCGGCGCCCCCGGCGACTCCGGGCGAACAGCGGCAGATTTTGAACCTCGATACCCCTGGGGGTATATTTATGAGTGGCTGGATCGGCCACATGCCCCTGCCGAACGCCTCCCGAAAGGTGCACATCAATGGACATTACCGCCCAGCAACTCAACGAACAGCTCAAGAGCGGCAGCGACGCCCAGGTCGTGGACGTTCGCGAATCCGACGAGATTGCTTCCGGCATGATTGCCGGCGCCCGCCACATCCCGCTGGCGCAGCTCCCGGCCCGCTTGGGGGAACTGGACAAGACCCGTCCCGTCGTCGCCGTCTGCCGCAGCGGCCGCCGCAGCGCCGCAGCCGCCGACCAGCTCGCCGCCGCCGGCTTCACCGCCTACACGATGACCGGCGGGATGCTCGACTGGTCCGACGCCGGGCTGCCCGCCGGCTGACACTCCCCATGGACTGCCCGGGCGGCGCCTCCCCCCATGCGCCGCCCGGGCCTCCACCTGTCCTGACTGCGCCCTAACGGGCTTCAGGCCGGTGGACGGCGGCCCGCATCCGCAGGGGTGCCGCCAGAACCACCCAAGCTAGACCGAAAGAGACTATGACTACCTCAAACAAGACCACTACGACCGAGTCCGCACCCCAGTCCATTGACGCCGCCACGCTCAAGGCCTGGGAGGACAACCACGATGACCTGATGGTGATCGACGTACGCAGCGGTGCCGAGTTTGATTCGATGCACATCAAGGGCTCGTACCATGTCCCGCTCCCCATGCTGAGCGAACACACCGAGGAATTCGCCGCCAAGATGGGCACCCGCGTTGTCCTCGTATGCCAGTCCGGGAATCGGGCCGAGCAGGCCCGCAAGCACCTGGACGCAGTCGGCCTGGGCAGCGCGAGCGTGCTGGCCGGCGGCGTTCCTGCCTATGCTGCCGCCGGCGGCAACGTGGTGAAGGGCCGCAACACCTGGGCCTTGGAACGCCAGGTCCGCATGACGGCCGGCTCCCTGGTCCTGGCCAGCATCGTGGGCAGCAAGCTGCTCTCGCCGAAGCTCGGCCTGGTTGCCGGCGGCATCGGCGCCGGCCTGACCTTCTCCGCGGCGACGAACAGCTGCGCCATGGGCCAGATGCTCTCCAAGATGCCGTGGAACCGTTCCGCCAACGAGCCCACCGCCCACCAGGCGCTGCAGAACCTGGGCTCCAAGGCATGATCCTCACCGCGGCGGCGTTCGGGCTGGTCGTCGGCGGCCTGCTGGGCCTGGTTGGAGGCGGCGGGTCCATTCTCGCCGTCCCCGCCCTCGTCTACGGCGTGGGGCTTCCGCTGGCTGCGGCGATCCCGACGTCGCTGGTCGTTGTCGGCGCCTCCTCCGCCGTCGCGGTGCTGCCCCGCCTGCGGGGTGGTGTGAACTGGCGGCTGGCCCTCATTATCGGTGCGGCCGGCACGGCAACTGCCTACCTGGGCGCTTACGTGAACCGGTTGCTCGACCCGAAGGTGCTGCTGCTGGCTTTCGCCGCCATCATGGTGTTCGCCGGCATCCGGATGATGCTTCCGGCCAAGGCCTCCGGCGGCTCCTGCGCCCTGCCTAGCGGCGGCGTGAACTGGCGCAGCTGCCTGCCCAAGGCCATCGCGACGGGTGCCGTCGTGGGTTTCCTCACCGGGCTGCTCGGCGTCGGCGGCGGCTTCCTGATCGTCCCGGCCCTGACCCTGGTCCTGGGCCTGCCGATGGCGGTGACCGTCGGTACCTCGCTGGTCATTATTGTGATCAACTCGATGGCCGGCTTCGCGGCGCACCTCGGTGACCTGCAGATCGACTGGGCCGTGACGGCAGCGTTCGCGGGGGCAGCAATGGTTGCCTCCCTGATCGCGGGCCGGCTCGGCACCAGGATCCCGGACAAGGTGCTCAAACGCGGTTTCGGCATCCTGGTCCTGCTGGTCGCGGCCTACGTGAGCGTACAGGCACTGCTCTCCTGAGCCGGACAGCCCGGGGGAAAACAGCACGGCGGTAAAGCGCCGGAGGACATGTCCTCCGGCGCTTTTTCGTTGCCCGGGTTCTGCTCAAGTCGGTTGGTGGAGGGTACCTTTGGTGCTTAGGGGGATGAATGGAAGAGATCTTGATCGCAGGCGGGAAAGGACGGCTCGGAATCTGCGGGCCTCATTTTCACCTGGTTTGGGCGCCGGGGACGCTTGTCGACGCCCGGGACGCGGCCGCTTCGATTGAAGCGATGCGGGCCCTTGGCGGCGGCCGGGAGTTGCCCTTACTCGTGGAAATATCCGGTGTAACGATGCGCTCGACGGCAAGACATACCTACGAACGTGCCAAGGCAGTGACCGCGGTGGCCCTGCTGGGTTCCAGCGTGGTGGACACCGTCGTTGCGGCGGCACTCGGCCGCCACAGCTTTTGCCCGCACGCGTATTTCACCTCACGCACGGAGGCGCTGGAGTGGCTGGAGGGCCTCCAGCTTCCGGAGCTCGCCGCGGGGGAGGGAACGGGCCTGCACAAGGCGTAGCCCCGGTGCCGGCTCCCGTCGCCGCCTGACGGCAGGGATTGGAACTTGTCGCGGACACAGCTGTGGCGGCGACCCGGGTACCCGGGGCGCCGCCACGCTGTCACTGTGTTGCCTTACTGGTTGTCCTGCTTAGCTGGCCGGAACGGTTTCCGGTGCCTGCCGGCGGGCGGCCTGTTCCATTGCGTTCCACGCGGAGTAGCTGCCGTCGAGTTCGACGACGTCGTAGCCGGCGCGGCGCAGCGCGCTGGCCGCGACGGAGTTCCGGACGCCGCTCTGGCAGTAGGACACGATGGTGCCTTCGGTGGGGAGTTCATCCAGGTGCCACATCACGCGGCCGCCGCTGAGCTGGTAGGAGCCGGGGATGTGGCCGGCTGCATGTTCGGTGCGGTTGCGGACGTCCAGGACCATGGCGGCGTCAAAGCCGTCGAGTTCCTCGGGCTGGATCAGCTTCGGGACGCTGACCGGCAGGCCCTCGAGGCTGGTGACGTAGCCGGCGACTTTGTCGATGCCGACCCGGACGAGGTGGTCCCACATTTCCTGCGCGTCCGCCTGGCTGGAAGCGAGGAGGACCAGCGGGTTGGTGTCGGTTTCCGGGTTTACGACCCAGGCGCCGAAGCTGGCGGTGGACTTACCGGCCGGGACGTTGACGGAGCCGGTGACGGTGCCTTCGTGGACCTCGTTGTTCGGGCGGGTGTCAACGAAAATGACCTTGTCCGCGGCGAGGTCGCGGGCGACATCGGCGGTGCCCAGCTCGGGGAGCGGGGCGCGTTCGCCCATGACGGCGGGGCCTTCACGGTTTTCGCGTTTCATCCGGGCGAAGTAGGCGTGCGCGTCCGGCTGGCCGTCGAGGAGTTCATCGATGAAGCCCTGCTCGTCGTTTGCGGCCAGGTAGGGGCCCCACCAGGCGTAGAGCCGTTCGTAGCCGACGGTCGAGGACGGGATCGCGCCCAGGGCCTTGCCGCAGGCGCTGCCGGCGCCGTGGCCCGGGTGGACCTGGACGTGGTCCGGCAGGGTCAGGAACTTGTCCCGCAGGCTGGCGAACAGCTGCTTGGCGCCTGCGAAGCGGGTGTCGACACCGCCGGCGGCCTCATCCAGCAGGTCCGGCCGGCCCAGGTCGCCGGAGAACACGAAGTCACCCGAGAGCAGGTAGCCCGGCTTGTCTGCGAATGCGCCGTCGGTGATCAAAAAGGACAGGTGCTCCGGGGTGTGCCCGGGGGTGTGGAGGGCCTTGACCGTGATGTTGCCCAGCACGATCTCATCGTTGTCGTTGAGCCGCTCGGCCTCAAAACCGTACTGCCAGTCCGCGCCGCCCTCGCCCGAGACATAGGCGGTGGCGCCGGTCGCGGCGGCCAGTTCCCGGGTGCCGGAGAGGAAGTCCGCGTGGATGTGCGTCTCGGTAACGGCCACGATCTTCATGCCGTTCGCGGCAGCGAGGTCCCGGTACACGGCGATATCACGCCGGGGATCAACCACAAGGGCCTCGCCCTTGGCCTGGCAGCCGATGAAATAGCTCGCCTGGGCAAGGTCTTCGTCGTAGATGCGCTCGATAAGCATTCGGGAGAACTCCTTCTTGAGGTGGACGGGGAAGGGATTCCTTCCTCCTCTACATTCAACAGTAATACCCCCGGGGGTATCGCGCAAGCGGCGCCGGACCGGTCCTGCGGTGCCGCCGACGTCGCCCGGAGGCTTCAGTTGCCGATCCTGGCCAGCACCTTGTTGATGGTCGCCGCGAGCCCGCGCGCGGCCTGAAGGACGCCGGCGTCGGACAGGGCTTTCGTTTCCGTTTCCACGCACAGCCTGCCCTTCCGGGCACCCACCTGGATGTGCCGGACTCCGGTCCCGTCGGGAAGCACATAAACCACGGCGTAGCCCGCTTCGCCGCCGGTGTTGACGATCGGGTGTTTGATGGCGGTCCAGGTGCGCGAGCCGCCGCCCGGCAGGCTCTCCCGGATCGAACTGCAGCGGCTGAGGTCGGCTGCCCGGCTGTCAAAAGGGGACGGCCCGGCCGGCGGGGGCGGCAAGCTGACGAGCCGCAGGCTGATCTGGTCCAGCACCTGCGGCCCACCGGCGATCTCAGCCACCACGGTGGCCGCCCCGGGGAACGAGGCAAGATAGGCGGCGTCGTCGTAAATGCATCCGGAAACGGCCGGCGCCGTGGCAGGGCCGCTCCGGGTGTAGCGTCCCTCCAGCACCTGGGCCGGCCTTCCAGTGGGGCCGGTAACGCCCTGCAGCAGCCTGGCCAGTTGCTGCGGCGTCCGTTGTTCGGGGGGCTGTGGGGTAGCGGTCGGACCAGACGGCGGTGCGGCTGACGGTGCCGTGCCGGAGTCGGTCTGCCCGACCAGTTTTTGGGCCAGCCGGACCAGCGGCTCGAGGGCGGTCCTGAGTTCCGCGTCGGACCTGGCGGTGGGTGCCTGCCGGCTCAGCCCGATCGTCAGGGTTCCCTTGAGTACCTGCAGTGCAACGGTGGCGCCGCCCGGGGGAGTGCCGGCGGTTGCCGGTGTGCTCAAAACCGTGGCGTAGGCCTTCTCGCCCACGGCCGGCGTCCTAAGCAGCCTGACCGTGGACGTTGGATCATTCCCCACCGTCTGCCGGAACGTTGAACACCTTTGGGCCAGGTCGTCGGTGTAGGCGAAATCCGCAGCGAGCACGTCGCTGCGCGGTGCGCTTCGGGCAAAGACAAACGCCAGGGCCTCGCGTGACCACACGCCGGTCAGCGTCAGGACGCCCGCGGCGAAGTGCATTGCCAGGTCCGCTCCGCTGGTCGGCGAACTGTGCGGCCGGAACACGCTGCACTCGCCGGGCTCGACGGCCGGCTTATCGGCGGGCTCCGGTCGTCCCTGCAGGCGGGTGCGCAGGTCCGAGCTTCTGGAGACCCGCCCGGTGCCTTCCTGGCCGCTGTTGATCGCCCTGTCCACGAGGACCATCAGTTCCTCATCGGAAAGCACCTTCTCCGCCGTCGCCGACGGGAGAGTCCCGGTTGCGGGAGACGATCCGCTGCCCGCGGGCGGTGAGGGTGAGCCCGGCGTGCAGCCGGTCACCCCCAGAACAGCGGCAGCGCAGGCCAGGAGCCAGCGCTGGGTCCGCGAGCGGGGACCGCTGGTGTTCCGTGTTGTTGCAGCACCTGGACACACGACTGGACTCCCTGCCGTCGAAAGATGTGCTGAGCCCATGATCCGGCGCAGGGCCCGGGGGCACCAGAGGATTTGTGCCCCCGGGCCGCGCCGGAGCTTACTCAATGCCGGGGACCAAGTCCGGCGGATGACCGGAAGTAAGTAGGCGACCAAGTGTCCCTAACAACCAACCAAGTAGGACCGGCCGGAAAGCAAGAAGCCCCTTCCAGAAGACGGGTAGGCGCCACTCGCGCGCTGCTCTTTCGGCGCTTCTAGGCTCCGGAGTACTGGGTGGAGTTAGTCAATTGAATGTTCAGAAACGGGTCTCAGCCATGCGTGAACAAGCGGCACTTCGTGCTTTGTCCGGACATTTTCCTGGTCGCTGTGGGGGCGCGGCCGGGGCATCCCATTTCAAGCGGAAGCGGGCTGCCGGATGGTCCCAGGCTCCCTCCCGGCGACGGTCGCGGACCCGACGCGCGTGGGCGCTCATCGTGGCATCATCGCTCGCCCTGGCCGGGCTATCCGTCAGCGGTCCGGCCTCTGCCGACGTCGGCACGATCGCGCACGATTTGTTACGGACAGGGTGGGACAGCAACGAGACTGCGCTTTCGCCGACGTCGGTCGCGTCATCAAATTTCGGCAAGCTTTTTTCCACCGCCGTGGACGGCCAGGTGTACGCCCAGCCGCTCGTGGTGGGCGGCACCGTCATAGCCGCGACGGAGAACAACAACGTCTACGGCCTGGACGGCGGCACCGGAGCGGTGAAGTGGCAGCGCAACCTCGGTCCGGCCTGGCCGGCAGCGACCGTAAGCTGCGGTGACCTCACCCCCAACATCGGAGTCACGTCCACTCCGGTCTTCGACGCCGCGACCAACAGCGTCTTCCTGATGGCGAAGACGAACGACGGAGCGACGCCGCAGCTCCCGCACTGGTACATGCATTCGCTGGACAGGGTCACGGGGGCCGAGAGGCCAGGGTTCCCGGTGCTCATCAACGGCGCGCCCACTAACGACCCGACACGGCCGTTCAACGCGATGACTGCGATGCAGCGGCCCGGGCTTCTCCTGCTGGATGGCGTGGTCTACGCCGGTTTCGCCAGCCACTGCGACTGGGCACCGTTTGTCGGCTACGTCGTCGGGGTGTCGACCGCAGGCCGGCAGACCACGATGTGGGCCACCGAGTCCGGCAACAGCAGTGCGGAGGGCGGAATCTGGCAATCCGGCGGCGGCCTGGTCTCCGACGGCACCGGCCAGATCCTGTTTTCCACCGGGAACGGGATTTCCCCTAAGCCGGGACCGGGCAAGACCCCTCCGGCGACCCTCGCAGAGTCAGTCGTTCGGGTCAGCGTCGGAGCCGACGGAAACCTCAAGGCCACGGACTTCTTCAGCCCGGCCAACAACGCCAAGTTGGATCAGAACGATGCCGACCTGGGTTCCGGTGCCCCGATCGCCATCCCCACCGGCTACGGCACCACGGCCCACCCTCGCCTGATGGTCCAGGTCGGCAAGGACGGCCGGGTCTACCTGCTGGACCGGGACAACCTGGGCGGTATGGGGCAGGGGAGCGGCGGAACGGACGCCGTCCTCGACGGCGCCGGGCCGTACAGTGGCGTCTGGGGCAGGCCCGCGTTCCTCGGGACCACAAACGGCGGGTACATCTACACCGTGGAGAACAAGGGCTACCTGCGTGCGCACAAGCTGTTGGCCAGCAGCACCGGCGGCATCCAGCTGGCCTCCGTCGGTACGTCCATTGGTACCTTCGGGTACACCTCCGGGGCGCCCACGGTGACCTCCAACGGTACAAACGCCTCCACCGCCCTGGTCTGGGCCGTGTACGTAACGGGACCCACCGGTACCGGCGCGGAACTCCGTGCCTACCGCGCAATGCCGGACAGCACCGGTAAGCTTCAGCAGGTTTTCGCGGCCCCGCTGGGCACCGCCGCCAAGTTTTCCACGGTTGCCACTGACAACGGGCGCGTCTACGTGGGAACCCGGGACGGGCACGTGATCGGCTTCGGTGCCCCGACGACCTCAGCGGTTGGGGCGACAAACACGGACCTGGGAACCGCCGCGGTAGGCACCACCGTGAAAGGGAACCTGATCATCACCGCCAGCAGGGCTGTTACGGTCAGTTCCGTCGCAGCACCTGCGCCGTTCGGGATCGAGGCCCTCACACTGCCCCGGACGCTTGCCAAAGGCGGAACCATGACGGTCCCGGTCACCTTCTCGCCGACCGTAGCCGGACAGGTCGACGGGACGTTGACCGTCAAAACCTCCGACGGCGAGACGGACCTTCTGGGGGTTCACGGCGTCGGCACCAAGGACGGGCTGGGGGCAACGCCGCCCACCCTGGTATTCACCGACGTGCCGACCCAGACCAGCAGTCGCCAGACCGTAAACGTGGTCAACACCGGCACGAGCGTCGCCACGATCACCGGCGTCACCTTGCCGGGCAACGCCCAGCTTGCGGTCGACCCGGCCACGCTGCCGGCCGTGGGACAGAAGATTCAACCCCTTACTTCCGTTCCGGTGTCCGTCACCTTCAGTCCGACGACGGCAACCCCGGTGGCTGATCAGCTCCTCATCACGAGCGACCGAGGATCGCTCACGGTACCGGTGACGGCGACCGCCGTGTCGGGCGTAGCGCATCTGCAGCTGCCGGCATCCCTGGACTTTGGTGATGTGCCTGCCGGCGCTGCGGCCACCCGGGATTTCACCATTACTAACACTGGCAACATCCCCCTGACGATCACCAAGGCCAAGGCGCCGGAGGGTGTATTCTCCACCACCGTTCCAATCTCGGAAGGCCTGGTGATCCCGCCTGGGGAGTCCGCACATCAGAGCGTGACGTTCAAGCCGACGGTGGTCGGTCAGGCCGGAACCGCCGACACCTACTATCTGCTGACCGCGGACGACGGCCAAGGAGCACAGAAAGTAATGCTCACCGGAATGGGCGTCGACGATCCCATCGGCCTGAAGGCGTACCAGACCAATGCCGGTGACCCGCGGTCTGTCCTCGGCAGGTCGCTGACCTTGGAGTACCCGGTGGGGGCAGGGAAATGCCAGGACTACACCAAGGGTGTGATCTGCTGGTCCCCGTCCACCGGGGCCCATTGGGTCGCAGGCGCGATCTATGCCCGCTACAAGGCCGCGGGCGGCGCTGCCGGCGTCCTGGGGTTCCCCACCACCGACCAGCTGACAACCCCGGACACGATCGGGCGGTATGAACACTTCGCCGGCTCCGGCGGGGCATCCATTTACTGGACGCCAAGCACCGGGGCGCACCTCATCACGGGCGCGGTCCGTGCCAAGTGGTCGGCCCTGGGCAGGGAACGGGGGCTGCTGGGCTATCCGACGTCGGACGAGGCGCGCACCCCTGATGGCGTGGGACGCTACAGCCACTTCACAGGTTCGGGGGGTTCATCGATCTACTGGACGCCACGCACCGGGGCGCACTTCATCACGGGCGCGGTCCGTGCCAAGTGGTCGGCCCTGGGCAGGGAACGGGGGCTGCTGGGCTATCCGACGTCAGACGAGACGCGCACCCCCGATGGCGTGGGGCGTTACAGCCACTTCACAGGCTCGGGCGGTGCATCGATCTACTGGTCGGCGAAGACCGGGTCGCACTACGTCCTCGGTGCGATCCGTGCCAAGTGGACGGCCCTCGGCAGGGAAAGGGGACGTCTGGGATATCCGACCCGGGACGAGTACGCAGTGTCCGTGGGCCGGGCGTCGGACTTCCAGCACGGGCGGTTGACCTGGAATAGCTCAACCAGACTGGTGACCGGCTAGCGCGTGCGGGCCCCCGGGCCCCAGCGGTCCGCGTAGGACACTGCGCTCGCCGACGGTTTCCCGCGGGAGGACGCAGCTGCTTAGGCCAAGCCGGCCCCCGCACGACAGAATGGATCCATGAGCGAGGCCGGTGACTTCATTGACGCGGCGCTGCTGCGTGAGAGCTCGTGGCAGCGGGCCGAGGAAGCGCAGACGCGATACGGCCCGGGCCTGGGGAGCTACGGCTCCTCGGTTGGCGCCGTCCGCGGCACTGTCCGCGACGCGCTGCGCCGGTACCGGTCACTTGGCCGCGACGATGTCACCGCCCTCAGCTCGGAGTTGTGGGAGGTGCCCGTCTTCGAACGCCGCCTTGCCGCCGTCGTCCTGCTGCAGTCCAGCCTGGCCCTGCTGGACAATTCGGACCTGACGCGGATCGAGGGTTTCCTGCGGACTGCGCGCCTGCGCGAGCTGGCCGATCCGCTGGCGACCGATGTCGTCGGGCCGCTGATTGCGGGACTGGACGGCCAAAACCGTTCCCGCGCGGAAACCGTGCTGGGCCGCTGGCTGCAGGACCCGGACGATTGGCTGCGGCGGGCGGCCCTGATGGCGCCGCTCCGCGAGCTACGGGCCGGGGGAGGGGATTGGGACCGTTACCGGCGCCAGGCCGGGCTGGCGGAGTCGGGCACCCCGGACGACGCCGGTCTGGTGAGGGAGGCGATCGCTGCCGTCACCTCCGGGATGGCGAAGTAGCGCTACGTGCCGGGCCGGCGCTCCACGACGGCATACGCCTTTCCGTCGAGGAACTGCCAGTCGGTCACCACCATAAAACCGAGCGCGTCCACGCGGTCATTCAGGACGTGGATATCGAAGCCGCCGTCGCGCGGTTCCGCGTCCCACGTGGCTACGTGGATTTCCTTTCCCTCGAGAACCAGCAGTTCTGTGTTGACGTCGAAATCCTCCTGCGGCTGATCGCTGAGCTGGCAAATTGCGACACAGTGGCTGTTCATAACGGGGCCTCCGCTCGGGGAATGCTGGGTGCCCTCATCCTATGGCTGGCGGGTAGAAGCGTCCTAGGCTTTCTTCCGCGCCAGGACACGGCTCCGTTATCTGAATGTGACATTCCCGCCCGGGCCCGTTACCGTAGATGGGTGCCTGTTTGATTCCGATACGGGCGCTCCCGAGCCGATTGCCTAACTCTGCCGCGGCCTGGGATCCGAATGCAACCTTTCTGGCAGAGACGGGGAAACCACTTTTGACCTGCAGTTTTAGCAGGTCTTGGGGTGAAGCCGCACAGCGCCCGCATTGACGGGCCCGCGGCCGGGTGCCTCCCATCCGAATCCGACAGCTCACCTCGCAGGCATTGGGAGAGGCTACAAACATGACTTCAAGCATTACTTCTGCGCGCCATCGTTCCGACGCATCCGCCGGACGGGCCTCAGCATTCTCGGGCAAATCAGGCACCATCGGTCGTCAGGCCGCAGTAATCTTCGCAGCCTCCGGCCTCGTCCTCACGAGCGGAATGGCAGCCAATGCAGCCGTTGCCCCGGCCGAAAACAAGACCGCCCCGGCTTCGTCGGTTGACGTCGGCAGCAAGGTCTCCGCGCCGGTTACCGCTGATTCCGCAGTTCAGATCAGCTTCGCCCGCCCGGCAGTCGCTACCACGCCGGCGCCCGTGATCGAGCAGCCCAAGCCCGTCACCGCCCCTGCGGTTGCCGCCGCTCCGGCTGTCGCGCCTGCCCCCGCTCCGGTGCTCGCGCCGGCAGCGCCGCAGGTCAGCGTTCAGGCGAAGGCGGCCGTGGCACCTGCCTCGGCAGCCGGCGGAGCCAACGCCGCGATGCTTTCGGCCGCCTACAGCCAGATCGGCATCACCCAGGACTGCACCGCCATGGTGGAGAAGGCCCTCGGTGCGGCCGGTATCCACGTGGGCGACCTCGGTCCCCAGCAGTTCATGGGCTACGGCAAGGTTGTGGGTGCCCCGCAGCCCGGCGACATGATCGTCCAGTCCGGCCACGTCGCCATCTACGCCGGTGACGGCATGGCCATCAGCGGTGGCATGAACGGCAGCAACCAGACGATCAAGCACCCGCTGTCCTGGCTGACCGCCACGGGTGGCGTGACCTTCGTCCGCGCCAGCGCATAGCAAAAAGCGTAAGAACCTCTTTCCAGGGCCGGTGGTCGGCTGCTAAACGGCAGCTGGCCACCGGCTTTTGCGCACGTTTACGCCGGCCGGTGAGCTCAGCCGGCGTACCGCAGCAGGACGACGCCGTTGCCAAACGCGCGGGTGCCGGCGAGCGTGAGCGCGGTCCTGTCGTCTGCTGACTTGAACAAGGGATTCCCCCGCCCGATCAGCACCGGGTGGACATAAATCCAGTACTCGTCAATGAGCCCGAGCCGGCGGAAGGTATCGGCGAGGTCAGCCCCGCCCAGTGCCAAGTCGCCGCCGGGCTGCGCCTTCAGTGCCAGCACGTCATCGGCGACGACGTCGCGCACCACCGTGGTGTTCCAGTCGGCCCGTTCCAGCGTCCTGGAGTAGACAATCTTCGGCATGTCCCGCCAAATTTTGGCGAACTCGACCATAGCCGGTGTACTGGACGGATCCTGGTCCGCCGTCGGCCAGAAGTCGGCCATCAGTTCGTAGGTCACGCGGCCGTCCAGGAAGGCGCCCATAGAGGCCAGTTGCTCGTTGAAGTGGCTGTGGAGCTCCTCGTCCACCATGTGCCAGTCAATCTCTCCGTTCGGCCCCTCGAAAAAACCGTCGAGGGAGACCTGGAGGGCCAGAATGATCTTTCGCATGGGCCAGAGCCTACGCCCGGACGAAGCGTTGCGGGAAGGCGGCGCTCGTCCCCGGTGAACGGCGGCATCCTGCCGTTTTGGACTCCAAGCTCGTGCCGTAGGCTCGCGACAAACCAATTTCGGCAGTATGTTGCCGAATGGGTAATATTCGGACACTATTAGGAGAGCCCTGCTGAGGGATCGGCAAAATGATGCCGATATGGCGAAGCCGGGACATCAGGCCGCGGCATGGTGTGCGCGCAGCGAAGGGGAGTGCCAGTGAGCGACGTGGCGGCGATTGCCGAGGGGATCCGCCGGACCCGCAAGGAGGCCGGGCTGACCCAGGAGGACCTGGCGCACCTGGCCGGCACCTCGGAGCGTACCGTCCGCGCCATCGAGACCGGGAGCGGCAACCCGTCGCTGCAGGCTGTGGTGGCGGTGGCGAACGTGCTCGGCCTGAAACTCGCGGTGGGCTGATGCCGGCCGAACTCCAGGACCTGAGGTTCGTCAGGGCGGCCGACGTCTACAAGAACGGCCGCCTGGCCGGCCACCTCGCACGGACCGGCACCGGGGGAGTGCGGTTCTCCTACCGGCCCGACTACCTCGCAGGCGGCCACCCCGCCGTCGCCATCTCCCTGCCCCCGTCCGAGGTGGCAGTGGAAGCCCCCGCCGGGGCGCTGCCCGCCTTCTTTGCCGGACTCCTCCCCGAGGGCCACCGGCTCACCGTGCTGAAGAACGCCACCAAAACGAGTTTCGACGACGAGTTGACCCTGCTGCTCGCCGTCGGGGCGGACGTTCCCGGCGACGTGCAGGTCGTTCCGGCCGGAGAGCCCCCGGCGGAACCGGCGGCCCTGGCCGATACCTCACGGCCCGAAGAACTGGATTTCTCCTTCCTCGCCAACACCGTGGACCTGCACGGCATCCCGGGGGTACAGCGCAAGACCAGCGCCTCCATGCTGACCACTCCGCTGGCCCTGCGGGGACACCGCTACCTGCTGAAACTCGATCCGCCGGAACACCCGCACCTGGTGGAAAACGAGGCCGCCCACCTGAAAGGTGCGAAGGCGCTGAAGATCGCCGTCGCAAAAAGCTCCGTCATTGCCGACCGGAACGGCCTGCCCGGACTCCTCGTCGAAAGGTTTGACCGGGTCAAGACGGCCGACGGCGCATGGCACCGGCTGCCGCTCGAAGACGGCACCCAGGTGCTGGGCCTCCCGCCGGCGTCCAAGTACGGCGTGGCGTCGGAGGATGTTGCGGCCGCGCTGGCCCGGATGTGCAAGGCGCCGGTGGTTGCCAGCCGCAACCTGTACCTCCAGTTCCTCTTCGCGTGGCTGACCGGAAACGGCGACCTTCACGCCAAGAACCTGGCCATCCTGGGCGGTCCCGCCGGTTTCGCGATGGCCCCCGTCTACGACGTTCCCTGCACCCTGCTGTACGGGGACGAGACGCTGGCCCTCCCCGTCGCCGGCAAGACCCGGAACCTCAAGGCCAGGCACTGGGCCGAATTCGCGGACACACTCGGGTTGCCGCGCCGGGCCGCGGAGAGCGCCAACCGCACTGCGCTTGCGGCAGCGGACGCCATCCGCCTCGAAGACTTGCCGTTCTCGGGTTCCCCGCTGCGCGGAGCGCAGCGGGAATTGCGGTTCAGGCGCCAGGAGATCAACGCCTGAACCAGGACATGGAAGGTCTAGGCCCGGCCGCGCCCTATTCCGTGCCCTTGGCGAAGGTGGCCGCGCTCAGGAACTCGACCCCGACAAACGGGTCTCCGCCTTCAACCCAGGCGTCGTGGCCCGGGGGAATGGTGTAGGAATCTCCCGCGGCGATGTCGATGCGGCCGCCGTCGGTGGTCTCTACGGTCAGCTTGCCGGACACGCAAAACCCCACGTGGCTGTTCTCGCACGAATCAGTGTGCACCACGGGTTTGATGCATTCGGACCAGCGCCATCCCGGCTCAAAGCTGAATCGGCCGATCGTGTAGTCGCCGACGGACACGATGTCGACCTCGGTCTTGTCCGGACGGCGCTTCTCATCGGGCGAGTTGTGGGACTTCACCTGCAGCTGGGTTACAACATTTGTGGTCATGGCACTCCCTCTTCCCTATCAGGGAATTTAACTGCTTACGGAGCCAAGCGTCCTCGCTTGGCCGCCCGTTGTCGATACACATTTCTTAGAAGCTGGACGAGCTCCCGGAGCCGGAAAAGCTGCCGCCGCTGCCGCCGTATCCTGTGGTGGAACCGCCCCTGGCGGAGCTGACGCTGCTGACGCCGGTGCTGAAACCACTGTTGAAAGTGGGGACCGAGAAGAAGTAATAAGAGGGATACACCGTGCCCAGGATGCTGGGCTCGTAGCTGCGCCGTTGCTTCTTGCCGGTCCCCGCCTGGGCCTCCTCCATTTCCTTGCGCATGAGCTTGGCCTCGCGCTCGTTCCGGGCGAAGCCGGCGATCACCGTGTCCGCGTGGCTCTTGAGCAGCTCTGAGAGCTCGGTCCTGGCGTCGCGCAGCCGGTCCAGCGCGGTTTCTGGGGTGATGCTGCCGTCGGAAAGTTCCGCGGTCCAGCGTTCTATGTCCCGCTGGCTGCGGTCGCGGAAGGAACGGAGTGCGGCGGCAGTGGCGGAATCGCCCTCACCGTGGCTCTTGGCGAGCATGCCCTCGATCCCCGCCAGGTCGCTGCGGAAGGGGGCGAGCTGCCGGTCCCACGCCGTCGCCCAAATGGACCCGCGGTTCAGCAGTGCGTTCGTGTCGGCGATGACGTCATCCAGGGCATCGAGTTCGGCGGCTGCATCGGTGTACTGCCGGGCCAGCGACAGGCTGGAACGGCGCCCCAGCTGCCGCGGCGTCAGGGCATGCACCTGGTTCGAGAGCCCGGTGGCCGTGTTGTAGCGGCTCAGGAAGGTGCGGTGCTTCTCCAGCACGGTGCTGCCGTACCGCGACGACTCGGGGATGGTGCTGGCATTGAGTTCGGTCACCTGCAGATCCATGCTCACGTTGGCATAGTTCGCGTCGCCGCGGGCGATCTCTTTGCGGCTGCCCACTCGGGTCCGCCAGCGCACCAGCAACCAGGTGCCCGCAGCGGCCACCGCGGCCCCCACAACGCCCCAGGCCGTGACCAGGAAGGCGGTGGAACGATACCACGGCTGGTTGATCAGCTCCGCGCCGCGCCGAATGCCCGCAATGGTCCCTTCCGTCCACTGGGCGTCGCGCAGCAGTTCCTTGGCGGCGTCCTGGATGTCAGAGCGCTGCTCGAGGGATACCTTCCGGTCCTCGCCCATGTACGTTCCGACGTGCCGGCCCACCGGATCCAGCGCAAAGATGAAGAGGCCGTCCGCCCATTTCTGCCCGTCCTTGCTGATCCAGTCCGGGTGCTCGGCGCGGGCGAAGCGCAGCACCTCTTCGTTGAGGTTGTCCGCCGCGCTGCCTTTGTACGTGTAGACGGCGACCTTGGTGGGCTCGTAGAACTCGATCTTCTGCACCGCAGGGATCAGCGCGTTGCGGTCCAGGACCCCCGCCCGGTCCTCCACGACGACGTCGGCTGGCGGGACGGCGAGCGCCGCCGGCGCGGCGCCCAACAGGATGGCCAACGGGGCGATGAGCAGCAGCAGGGCGCCCGCCAGTTTCGGGCCAATGATTTTCCGCATGATCCCCATCGCCTGAGAGTAGTGTCTGCTGCCAGCGTCGTCGAGCCGTGGGGGCGCTGAAAGGGCCGAAAGACACCGTGACGGGGCATCGCGGCCCCTCCATACTGACGGCATGAGTCAGCCGCCGAACGGCCCCGAACGACCGGCCACAGCAAGCAGCGACGGCCCGCGCGGCAAGGATCAGGTCCCGGGACCCGCCGCGGTCCGGGCCCCGGTCCCGGAACGGCACCGGCCCGACCGGGTGCTGCTCGGCATCGTGGCTGCGATCGCCGTGCTGGTGGCTGTGGCGCTGGCCGTGGTCTTTCTTCGCGGGGAGCCGCAGCCGCTGGACGAGTCGTCCCCGGCCGGAGTGGTGCAGCGCTACAGCAGGGCCGTCATCGACGCGGACACCGCTGCCGCGGACGCCTACCTCACCGACGCCGCCCGGTCCCGCTGCGCCAACTTCTACGGCAGTGCCCAGGCCAGCCGGGTGGTCCTGATCTCCACCTCGGAGCGGGGGGACACCGCCACGGTGAAAGTCTCGGTGGTGCACTCGGCGTCGGAGGGGCCGTTCGGCCCCTCCGAATACGCCGAGGAAGCCGTCATCGGCCTGGTGAAGGATGCCGGCAAGTGGATGATCAACGATCTGCCATACAGCCTCCAGACCTGCGCCGGCGGGGTGTTGAAAAAGTGAGCGCCACCAGGGTGCCCACCGGCCCTGCGGCGGGGTCGGCGCAGGCGAAGGTCCGCCGCCTGGTGGTCTTCGTGTTGCTCTTTGCCCTCGTGGTGATCGCCGCCAACGGGCTCAGCGGCCTGCTGGAACGGCTGCTGCGCTCCGGCCAGGTGCTGGCCGGAGAAGGGGTCGCGGGGCTGGCGTTGTCGCTGGCGTTCACGCTGATCGGCGGCCCGCTCGCCGCGCTGCTCTGGTGGTTCGTCTGGCGGCGGCTGGACGAGGAAGCGGAGCGGGCGGCCACGTCGTGGGGTCTTTACGTCGCCGCGGTTTACACGATTTCGCTGATCCTCTTTGCGACGTCCCTGCTGGCGATGGCGGCCTCGTTCATCGCCGACGCGAATCCGGAGTGGCGGTCGCCGCTCTCCGTCGGCCTGGTCTGGGCCTTAGTGTGGGTGTGGCACCGCTGGATGTGGCGGCATCGGGCGCGGAGCCCGCTCGAGCTTGCGAACGTGCCGGCCGTCATCGGCACGTATTTCGGGCTGGGCGTCGGAGTGGGCGCCGCGGTGACGGCCTTTGGCGGCCTGCTGGACGTCGCTATCCGCGGATCGATGGAGCTCACGTCGACCGTTGACCCGTGGTGGCAGTCCACCCTGCAGGATCTGGTCTGGGCGGCCGGCGGGGGCCTGGTTTGGTGGTGGCACTGGGTCCGGGGTGGTGCGCGCCGGCTCCGGGGCGGGTTCGCCGATGTGGGGCTTGTCGTCGTCGGTGTGCTGGCGGCGGGCCTGCTCGCCCTGGGCGGGGCCGGGACCGTCCTTCTTGTCCTGCTGCGACTGGCGTTTGACCGGCAGGACGCCCTGATGGAATTGCTTGCGCCCCTCGGCGTCGCGATCGCGTCGGCCGCCGTCGGCTCGCTGGTCTGGCGCTATTACCGGACCATTGCGGTCAGCCGCGCCGAACGGACCCGTCAGGCAGGGGCGCTGGTGACCTCGGGTGTGGCCCTGGCGGCGGCCGCCACCGGCGTCGGCGTGATCGTGAACGCGGCCCTCTCCATCGCGGTGTCGCCGTTGGCCGGAGGCAACGCCCGCACCCTGCTGCTCGGCGGCATCAGTTCCCTCGCCGTGGGCGGCTGCGTCTGGTGGCTTGCGTGGCGGCCGGCGAGGCAGCACCGGCTTGAAGGCGCTGTCCCGCTCGGGCGGCGCGTCTATCTCATCGCGGTGTTTGGCCTCAGCGCCGTGGTGGCCCTGATTGCCCTCCTGGTGGTCGGTTACCGCGTCTTCGAATATTTTCTGGGCGACGTAACCGGCGGCAGCCTGGTGGACAGGATCCGCGCACCGCTGGGCCTGCTGGTGGCCACGGGCCTGGCCGCCGGCTACCACTTTGCCGTCTGGCGGCAGGACAGGTCCCGGCCGGCAGCCGCGGGGCTCGGCCGGAAACGGACGATTGGGCACGTGATCCTTGTGGCCGGCCCCGACCCGGAGCCGCTGCGCCGCGCCGTCGAGGAGCTCACGGGGGCCGCGGTGACTGTCTGGAGCCGGGACGACATCGCCGTGCCCGTACCGGCGGGCGCCGTGCCTGCCGCCGGCGTGCCTGACGCCGGCGCGCCCGGCGTCGGCCTGTCCGAGGCCGGCGTGTCCGCGGGGGATCCCGGCGGCCGGCTGGCCGAAGCCCTCGCCGGGGTAAGCGCCAAGCGCGTGCTCGTGATCACGGGTACCGGCGGCAGCGTGGACGTCATACCGCTGCGCGGCTGAGCCGGTTGCGGGCAGCCGGCGACACCGCCCGGCGGGTCTCTGGCCGGTCCTCCAGGGTTGGCAGTAGCCTGTCGATTAACGGCCGCCCGGCCGTGGTTATCGACGAAGAAGTCGGGGTGCGACATGGCTGGAAAATTCGAAGTGTACAAGGACAAGTCCGGTGGGTTCCGGTTCCGGCTCAAGGCTGCCAACGGCGAGGTAGTGGCGTCTTCGCAGAGCTACAAGTCCAAGGCCAGCGCCATGGGCGGAGTCGAATCCGTCAAGAAAAACGCCGGGGCCGACGTCGTTGACCTCACCGAAGAGCCCGCAGGCAGCATCACCGGGGTAGCCGGCTAGGCCAGGACCCGCCGGCCCGGATCACGGAAGTCCGAATTCCCTGCGGTAGGAACGCACGGCGTTGTGCACCGTGGGAAAAAAGTGGTCCGGGCCGAACCGGCTGCTGACGCCGAAGCGGATGAGCCGGTCCTTGATCGGCCCCTTCATCTCGGCGAACACCAGGCTGATGCCTTTCCGGGCGAGTTCGTCGTCGAGTTCCACGAGGTCATCCAGGGCAGTCGTGTCGAGGTCCGTGATGGCCTCCGACGCCACCACCACCCACCGTACGGGTCCGGGGGCCTGCGCCACGAGCGTGCGGATGTGCTCGGCAAACACCGCGCCGTTGGCGAAAAACAGCGGGGCGTCGAAGCGGGCAATCACCAGCCCCGGCACCCGGTGGCCTTCCGGGTGCCGGCTGAGGTCGTGGTAGCCGGGCAGGTCCTCAACACTGGCCAGCTCCGTGCGGTAAGGGTCCCAGGCGCGCAGGACGAAAGCGATCAGGGACAGGCCGATTGCGACCATGATGCCCTCGAGGACGCCCACGAAGGCGACGCCGAGGAACGTCGTGACGAGCAGCGCCGTTTCGGTCCGGCTCATCCTGATCAGCCGCACGAGGGTCTTGACGTCAACGATCGAGGCCGCCGCAAGGATCACGACGGCGGCCAGGGTGCTGGAGGGCAGGAACGCCGTGATCCCGGGCGCGGAGATCATGAACAGCACCACAAGGGCTGCCGCGATGACGCCGCTGAGCGGACTGCGCGCCCCGGCCTCAAGCGCGATCGGGGTGCGGGACGCGCTGCCGGAAACCGGAAAACCGCCGAACAGTCCGCAGGCCGCATTGGCGAAGCCGAGTGCGCCCATTTCCTGGTTCCCATTCACGCGGGTGCCGCGCTGGCGCGCGAGGCTCGTCGAGAGCACTGAGGTGTCCGCGAAGGCGATCAGTGCGATGCCGGCCGCGGGCCCCAGCAGGGCAAGGACTTCCTCCGGCCGGACGCTGCCAAGCGCGGGCACCGAAGGCTCTGCCGGGAGGGCGCCAACCACCGGAACGGCCCCGCCCAGCCCGGCCGCGGCGGTGACAGCCATGGAAGCCAGCACCGCCAGCAGCACACCGGGGACTTTCCACGGCAGCGCCCGGCAGCCGAGGACGACCGCGATGGTGCCGGCGCCGAACAACAGTGCCAGCGGATTAGCGGCGCCCTGGAGCAGTGCCCGCCCCGTACCGCCAAGGCTGCCGGCGAGTGAACCGGCGTCGGCCGGGATGCCGAACAGCTTGGGCAGCTGGCTGGCGATTACGACGAGCGCTATGCCGTTCAGGTAGCCCACGCGGATGGGCTTGGACAGCAGGCCGGTGACAAAACCGAGTTTGAGGAACCGGCCAACGATCAGCATCGCCCCTATCAGCAGCGAAAGCACCCCGGCCAGGGCCACGGCGTGGCCGGACGCCCCGCCCGCCAGTGGGAGGATCGCCGCGGCGATCATCGGTGCGAGGGAGGAGTCCGGCCCGACGATCAACACCCGCGAGGGGCCGAACACGGCGTACGCGAGCAGGGGAACCACCGAGGCGTAGAGACCGGTGACGGCGGGCAGGCCCGAGGCCTCGGCGTAGGCCATGCCGGCCGGGATCAATGCCGCGCTCAGGGCCGCGCCCGAAGCCAGGTCGGACTTCAGCCAGGAGCGCCGGTAGCCGAGGACAATCTTGAGGCCGGGCGGCACACTTCCGATCCAGCGGCGGCGCACGGCGGCCGGCTCAGTTCCAGGCCGGTGACGAGCGGGCGCGCTTCATGCTCGATTCTACGTCGGCCGGCCGGCCCGACCCCCACCTAAACGCAGCTTGGCTGGTAGGCGGGGTCGGCCGGCTGACCGGCCGGGCGCCCGAGCGCGTTGGAGACGAGCCGCTGAACGACCGGATCGTTGGGCGTCTGGTCGTGCTCAATCACATCCGCCGGGCACTTGTCCTGGATGGTGATGTTGGTGACCTGCTGCGCTGACCCGGCCAGGAACTGGCTCTGATACGGCGTCACCACCTCATCGTGCGTCGTTGAGATGACCGTGTATGCCGGCCCCGCCACGGTATCCCCGATCGAGTTCAGCTTGGCCAGGAACGGCGAGCCCGCCTGCTGGTCAGCGCAGGCCTGGCAGTTGGAGCCGCCCAGGGAGGTAGCGGGCGGCACGGAGTCCGGTGCCGGAGCTATCAGCCCCTGGGTGCCGTGGTTGGACGGGGCGATGCCGACCAGATGGTTGACCTTTTCCGCGCCGTCCAGGAATCCCATGTAGTAACGAGGCATCATGCCGCCCTGGCTGTGTCCCACCAGGTCGGCCTTCTTCGCCCCGGTCGAGGCCAGTACGGCGTCGACAAACGGGGCAAGCTGCGCCGCGGAGTCGGCGATCGGGCCGGTGGCGTCGATGCCGTTGGTCGAACCGTAGTTGAGCGCGTAGACGCAGTAGCCCTCACTCTTGAGGGCCGGCGCCATGGTCGCCCAGTTCTTTGCCATGCTTTCGAAGGTGCCGGGTACCAGAATCACCGGGTAGGGATGCGCCGTCGTGGGCTTGCACGACCAGTCGTTTGCACCGGGAGGGGAGACGTCGACGGTGTCGGCGTTAGCCGCGGGTGCAGCCGCCAGGGATCCGCAGAGGAGGGCGATTGCACCCACCGCGGCGGACATGGCCTTGGCGCGCTTGGTTCGGGCAGATGTGCTGGGCTGGGACACGGAAGTACCTCTTCGATTGGGCCCCTCGGCACTGAGGGGTCTGTGTAGATGGAGGTGAGTTAGGGACCGCCCCCCTTGTGATCCGGCTCACGTCCACCCCTTCACGCTAGATAGCTCTTCCCGACGTGCGGACTTTTCTGCACGTTTGTGCAGCGGTTTCTCGCCGCATGAGGGTACTTCCCGGTAACAGGACAGCGCGGCTGCACATATGCGCCTTTCCGGCCCTGGCCCAGTGCCGCTGGCTGCTACTGCTCTTGCCGTCTCCGGCTTCAGTCTCCGGTTTTCAAAGGTTGGGCGAAGGTCTTGGCCGCCTGCGATCCGGCCAGGCTGCTGGCGGCTATGGTCACCAAGGCGCAGAGGAGCAGGGCGGCGTCCTCGCCGGGCAGCAGCACGTTCAGCTGCGTGCCGATGCTGGCAGCTGCCACCGGCACCCCCAGCTGGGCCGCCGAGAGAACGCCCAGCGGAAGGGGAAGTCCGACCACTCTCAGGCCGGCATGGAGCAGCACCGTCCCGGTCCCCAGGGAGAGTCCCAGGACCACCATGTCCGGGTGGCCGGCGAGATCGCGCAGATTCAGGGACGCGCCCAGCCAGACAAAGAAAATCGGGCCGAGAAATCCGTCGCTGACGGCGAAAAGCTGGCGGGCCAGGCGCCTCGGTTCGCCGACGGCGGCCACCACCAGACCGAACGAGAAGCCTGCCAGCATCACGGAGACATGGCCGAAGTTGGCCACTCCGGCCAGCGCGAAAAGCAGGGTCAGCTGGATTCGCAGCTCCAGGGCAAATTTGCGCTCCTCGGAGAGCCGGTGCATGCGCTGCCGGGTGCCGCTCCGCTCCAGGGCGCGCAACGCGAAGAAGAGCGCCATGGCCGCGACCCCCACCGCGAGCGCCCCCAGCGCGGCGCGGCCGGCGTTCGGCGGATCCACGGCCAGTGGCAGCGCGACGATGCAGGCGATGTCGGCAATCGCAACCTGGGCCGTCATTGCCACCACCTTCGGTCCGCCCAGGCGCAGGGAGTCGACGATCGGGAGGACCAGTGCGGCTGACGATGACGCCAGGAGCACCACATAGAGCGGAGCATGGCCGGTACCGAAGGCCAGGCCCATGCCGGTTCCGATGACCACGGCCGCGCCGGCAGCCACCGCGGCCCTGCCCGATCCCTTTCCCAAGGCGGAGCGGATCTGTGGGTCCCTGACGGGCACATGCGTTCCGGCCACGAACATCATCAGCGCAAAGCCGATGTTTGCCAGCAGACTGAAGGTGGGATCACCCGGATCGACCAGCGAGAGCCCCGTCCGGCCGATCACGACGCCGGCCAGCAGCTCGCCCAGGACCACCGGCAGGCGCCAGCGGACCGGCAGTGCGAGCACGGGCCCGGCGAGGGCGACGACGGCGATCAGCGCCAGGGACAGGAACGTCACCGTGGACGCAACCCGGCGGGCGGCGCTGACGGCGCAAGCGCCCCCGGCACCTGTGCGGCGGGCGCCTGTGCCGCCGGTTCAGGCAGCCAGATGACGGAAGCCGCCGCGGCCCTCATTCTGGGGTGTTTCACCATGGAATGAGACTAGTCCGTCGGGGGTCCGGCGCCCCCGAATGAGACGCCCGCGCCCCGGCGTCAGCGCCCGGCGGCGGGAAGGACGATCTTCATGACGGTTCCTTCGGCCCCGGTGCGGGCCACCTCAACCGTGCCGCCGGCGGCCATGGCAATCTCACGGACCAGGGACAAACCGATACCGAAGCTGCGCTGGCTTCGGGCACCGTCGGCGTTGGGGGTCCTGACGAAGCGCTCGAAGATCCGGTCCTGCTCGACGCCGCTGATCCCGGTCCCCGTGTCTGCGACGGTAATGACGGCCCGGTCCTGCTCCGCACCCGTTGAAATGGTGATGCGCCCGCCGGGCGGCGTGTGGGCGAGGGCGTTGTCCGCGAGCGCCAGCACCGCGCGTCGCAGGGCGTTCTGCTCAATCCTGGCCTGTGGCCGGCCGAGAGCGGCGAAGTCCAGGCGCACCCCGTTCGCCGACGCCAGTTGCTGGAGGCTCTCAGCGACTGAAGCGGCGACGTCGGCCAGTTCGACGGGCTCCGCGCCGGGATCGGGTGCCGCGGCCGTAGCGGCCAGCAGCAGTTCGTTGACGATTCCGGTCAGCGTGGCCGCGTCCTCGCGGATCCGGGCCAGGTTCCGGCCCGGCTGGGAGTCCGGCGCGGCATCGCGCTGCGCGAGCTGGATCCTAGTGTCCAGGATGGCCAGCGGCGTGCGCAGTTCGTGGCTGGCGTCCTGGACGAAGCGGCGCTGCAGGGCCAGCGCCTCGCCCAGCGGGCGGATGGCGCTGCGGGCACTGAGCCAGCCCACGAGGCCGGCGAGTGCGATTCCGGCCACCCCGGCGATGATCATCGCCTCCAGCAGGTCCCTGGAATCCAGGTAGGCGTAAGTCCCGGCAGCCGCGGCGGGCGGCAACTCCGGATGGGCCAGTTTGTTCATGAGATATACGGCGGCGACGGCGAGGAGGCAGACCACCATCACCGCGCAGGCGGCGCTGATCCGCACCGCCACCTTGAGCGAGGCACTGCGAAGGGTGGACTGGTCCGGCGTTCCCCCCGGCACGGTTTCCTTGGTCATTGGCTTCCTAGTCATTGGCGTCGCCGATCTGGTAGCCGACGCCGTGGACGGTGCGGATGACGGTCTTGGCGATCTTCCGGCGCAGGTGGTGGACGTAGGTGTCGATCACGCCGGGCTGGTCGGTGGCGTGGAAGAAGCCTGCGAGCAGTTCGTCACGGGTGAAGACCCTGCCGGGCTCGGCTGCGAGTGCCCCGAGCACCTCGGCCTCCTTCGCGGTGAGGGACACCTGGCCTCCGTACACAGAGCGGACCGAGCGCGACGCCGGATCGAGTTCCCAGTCGCCGATGCTCACCGGGCCGGCGGGCCGGGCGAAGGTGCGCGTCAGCGCGCGCAGCCGTGCCGCCAGTTCGCCGGCGTCGAACGGCTTGGTGACGTAATCGTTGGCGCCGGCGTCGAGCCCCCGGACCTTTTCGTCCGGGTCGCCCAGCGCCGTCAGAATCAGGATCGGTGCGGCTATGCCCTTGGACCGCAAGGCAGCGATCACGCTGATCCCGTCCATCACGGGCAGTCCCCGGTCGATGACCATGACGTCCCAGGGCTCCGTCAGCCCCAGATGCAGGCCGTCCTGGCCGTTGGCGACCAGCCGGACCCGGTAGTCCGGTTCCAGCAGCTCGGCGATCATCGGGCCCAGGGCGGGGTCATCCTCGACGAGCAGCAGGGACGGCCGGTCAGCGGTGGTCATGGAGCCTATTCTTCCGTGGCGGTCTTCCCGGCCAGCACGCCCCCGGCCGTGTCGTGTCCAGTTCCGTCTACACCGGCTGCTTCGTCCGGAGCGGCCGCAGCAGCGGCGCGGCGGTTGCTCCGCCGGCGCCTGAGGAACTGGATCACCCAGGGCACCACCGAGACGAGGACCATGACAACGGCGATGACGTCGATGTTCTTGGCGATGATCTCGTAGTGTCCCAGCCAGGTGCCCAGCAAAGTCACGGACGTGGCCCACGCGAGGGCTCCGACGATGTTCCAGAGGGTGAAGGACTTGTACCCATAGCGGCCGATGCCTGCGGTGAGCGGCGCGAAGGTCCTGACCATCGGCACGAAGCGGGCAAGCACGACGGCGGCGCCCCCGTGGCGGCGGAAGAAGTCCTCCGTGGTGGTCAGGTGGGCCGTCTTCAGCACCCTGGCGTCATCCTTGAACCATCTCCGGCCAAAGCTGCGTCCCAGCATGTAGCCAACCTGGTCACCGGCGATGGCGGCCCCGGTCACGACGCCGATCAGCGCCGGCAACGTCAGGTGCAGCTGCTGATGCAGCAGCCCCGCCGTGAAGAGCAGGGAATCGCCGGGCAGGAACGGGAACAGGACCCCGGACTCAACGAACACCATGGCGGCAATGACGCCCAGCGCGGCCGGTCCGAGCCCCGCGAGCAGGCTGGCCGGGTCCAGCAGGGAGGGGGTTCCGGCCGCGGCGGCCAGGGCAGGGGCCAGTCCCGAAGACAGGATGCTGTGCACGGTCACGTCCTTAGGGTCGGTGTGAAGGGAGGAATGGGGCGGCCGGCAGGCGCTCCACGATCCGGGGCGCGAACCGGTTCCACAGTCCGGTGAGCAGGACCACCGCGGCACTCGCGGCCAGGAAGCTGGCCGCGACGTCGGTGGGGTAGTGGACGCCGACATAGAGCCTCGACCAGGCCACGACCAGCGCCATGGCCGCACCCGCGACGGCGGCGGCCTTGGACCAGCGGGTTCCGCGGGCCAGGAAATACAGGGCGAAGGCGAGCGCGACGGCGAAGGAGACGTGGCCCGAGGGGAAGCTGTTGGAGCCCGTCTCCGGCGCCAGCGGGTCGAAGAGCAGCTTCGGATCCGGCCGTTGCCGGGCGATGAGGAGCTTGAAGGCTTCGCTGGCCACCCAGCCGGAGCAGGCGACCAAGCCAAAGGCCACGGCCTTGACCAGGTCACGGCGGACCAGCCAGAGGTAAACGGAGACGACGCCGACCAGCATGAGCCCTACCAGCGGACCGAACAACACGTTGATGCCCATCGCGACGGCGGTCAGCGCCGCGCCGTGGTGCCGGCTGAGACCCTGGTCCACGCCCAGCTCGGCGGAGGTGTCGCCGGGCACCAGCTGCACCGCCAGGCCCAGCGCGATGACGGCCGCGCACAGCAGCGCGCCCACCACCAGCCAGTGCCTGGCCTGGGGGAGGGTCCAAAAACCTGGTCCGGCAGCGGCCCGATTGTCGGGCAGGCGGGACGGTGCAGTGCGGTCGTCAGTGGCGGGCCCAGTCATGGAATCCTTCGGCTCGAGTCGGCGGCGCGCGGTCACGCGTCCTGATCAACTCTTCCGCGGGGCTCTTAAGAAACGCTTAAGAACTGGCCGCGGATGTCCTAGGACCCGGCGTTGTAGACGTCCAGGCCGAAGCGGTTCAGGCCCGGTGTCCCGGCGTAGCCCAGGTAGGGCAGCCCGAAGGTGTCTTCGATGCTGGCGAGCAGGCTGTAGTGGTTGTACGGCGTGGTGGACCAGGTGCCGCCCTTGGTGAACGGCGAGAGGACCAGGGCACCGACCCGGCCTCCGCCCATGCCGGTGATGCCCGGCAGCGGCGCATTCGGCCCGGGGCCTTCGCCGCAGCAGGCGCTGGCGTCGCTCTGCGGCCCGTCGGACTCGTCGAAGGTGATGACCAGGACCCCGTCCTGCTTGAACGCGGGGGAGGAGGTGATGGCCGGAACCCATTGCTTGAGCCACTCGTCGGCGCTGGCGAGGCCGCCCGGCTGCCCGTCCACGCACGGGGAATCGTGTCCGTCGTGGCAGAGGTTGGGAGTGATCATGGACAGGTTCGGGGTGGTGGCGGCGGAGGCGAGGTCCGTCTTCAGGGCGGCCAGGTCGACGTCGTTCTTGGCGCAGTCGGGCGAGCCGGTGATCCCGGCGAAGTATACGAACGGGTTGTGGCGCGCCGCGTACTGGTCGCCGACCTTGGCTTTCTGGGTGTCATCGACGGCGCCGAGCGCCGGGTGCCGGCACGGGGTGCCCATGTCCTCCATGTACCCCTTCCAGGTCTTCCCGGCGGCCGTCAGCTGGCCGGCGACGGTGGGGACGCTGGCCGGGAAGACGCAGCCGTCCCCGACGGCCTGGCCCGGGCTGGCCGTTCCGCTGCCGGCAAAGGGGGTGTAGCTCTGGCAGTCGGCTTGCATCTGGGGGTTCGGTCCCTGCCCCGAAATCTGCGCCACGTAGTTGGGCTGCGAGTTGTGCGCGGTTCCGAAGTACTGGTTCAGCAGGACTCCCTGGCTGCGCAGCGTCTGGGAGAGATACGGTGCTGCCGACGCCGGGCCCCAGGTCTTGTCATAGCCCTTGTTTTCAAGGTTGATGACGAAGACGTGCTGGGCCCCGGGCAGGTAGCCCTGGCCGGCGGTGGTGCCGGCCGGGGCAGCGTTGGCCGGCGTGGCCGCCGTGCCGGCCTGGGGGCCGTAGCTGAGCGCCGCGGCGGCCAGTACGAGCAGCGCGGCGGCGGCGAAGCGCTTGAGCGTGCGGCGGCTACGCGGCCGGGGTGCGGAGGTCGGTGCGGATGCGGTAGGGGTGGTGGGGTTCACGGGAGCTTCCATCCGTCGGCGAGTGCTTTCTCTTTCAGTCCGGACCATTCCTCGGCCGGCGGCGGGCCGACGGGGGTGCAGGCCGGTCCGGCCACGAAGGGCGGGACAAGGTATTTGGGCGCGGCCAGGTTTGCCGGTGTGGCGAAGTCCAGGACTTCGGCGATGTTGCGGGCGGCCCTGTCCCGCGGCGTCAGTGGCGGGAGGTTCCAGCGCCATTCGATGGCCTTGAGGACCGAGGTGTGGTCGTAGACGTCGTGGGCGACGTAGCGGCGTCGTGCGCGGGGAGAGACCACCAGGGAGGGGACCCGGAAGCCGCGCAGGGCCGCGGCGGCACTGGTGTCCGGGGCCGTCGTCGGTGCTACGTGGTCGTAGAAGCCGCCCCATTCGTCGTAGTTGACCACCAGCAGGGTGTTGGCCCAGCCGGGACCGGAGGTGACCGCGTTGTAAACCTCGGCCAGGAACGTTTCGCCGGAGCGGATGTCCGCGTGCGGGTGGTCATCGCCCGAGGTGCCGGAGCCCTCGTCGGTGAACCGCGGGTCCACGAAGGACACCGCGGGCAGGGTCCCGGCGGAGCAGTCCGTAAGGAACTCGGAGTAATGGTGCGAGATGCCCTGGTATTTGGCCCCCCAGAGCGCGGTGAAGGGGATGTCGCCGTAGTAGTACTTGCCGGATACCCCTGCGGCGGCGAGCCGGTCCCAGATGGTCGGCAGGGTGCTGGTGACCGTGGAGTTATGGACCCGGTCGGTGGCTGCGGCGTGCTGGTAGAACCGGTTGGGGTAGGTCTCTGCCATGGTCGCGGCGAAGTACTGGTCGCAGACCGTCCAGCCGGGGCCGGCCTGCCGCCAGAAGTCCAGGTCGGCGGCGTCGTAGTATCCGACGGCGAACTCGTCGTTCTCCCCGGCCTGGAGCCAGCCGTTGTTCTTCCCGTTGTTGAACTGGATCCGGCCGCCCTCGTAGGAGTGGTCAGGGTCCGGGTGGCCGCAGCCCTGGAAGTCTGTCAGGTGGTGGGTGGAGTGCGGGATGCCGTAGCGGTCGGTGAAGCTCAGCCCGGACTGTTTCCCGTCGGCCCCCGGCATCCAGCCGAGGAAGTGGTCGAAGGAGCGGTTCTCCATCATCACCACGATGATGTGGTCGATGCCGGAGGCACCGGGTGCAGGCAGCGTCGCCGCGGCTGCGGCCCGGGAAGCGTTGCCGGTGGCCAGGGCCGTGGCGGTGCTGGCGGCCAGGGCCGTGCCGGCGGCGGTCATGAAGTTACGTCGTGTTAAGTTCACGCCCAGAAGTAGATCACGGAAAGGTTACGGCCCCGGCCCGTTTCGGGGCTGGTTCACGAACTGTTCACCGTGTGTTGGCGGTCCGGTACCGCCGCGGAAATCCGGGCAGGACCCCGGACTTCCGCCGGGCAACGGTCAGGCTGGCGCGGTGCCGCCTGGCATCCCGGGCGCGTTCTGGCCGTACTCGGCCGAGATCAGGATGGGCAGGTGGTCGGAGGCGCCGCGCGGCAGCGTTTCGACGTTCTCGATCATGAGGCCCTGGGACGTGGCGAAGTCGAAGTGGCCCTTGAAGACCTTGTACCGGGTGTACGTCCGCCGGTCGCTGAGGGAGAGCTCGTAGCCGGCGTCCTTCATCTGTTCCGTGAGGTACTTGGTGAAGAACGGGTAGTTGAAGTCGCCCACCATGAGTGTCATCAGCCCGCCGCCCATGCTGAGCAGTTCCGCGTGCGCGGCGTGGATCTGGTTCCGGCGCAGCGAGTTCGACGCCGTCAGGGGCGCCGCGTGGAAAGAGGCGATGACGAGGTCGTGGTCCGTCTCGTTGTCGACCACCCGGGTGCCGATGAGCCGCTCGTGCGCGGGTGCCAGCACCCGGTCATGCATCGACTTCTTCAGGGCGAACGTCTTGGTCTCGTACGCGGTGAAACGGTCCTTGCGGTAGTAGATGGCCAGGCCCAGCCGGTTGCCTCTCGTGGCATCCGCGAGGTGCAGGTCGCCGATGGTTTCGGGCAGGTCTTCGGTGTCGCACTCCTGGAGGCAGAGCGCATCGATCTCATAGCCGCTGGCCAAAGCCTCCAGTTCGCCGCTGGCCTTGTGTTTGCGGAGGTTGTAGCTGATAACTCGGATCAGGGGGAGCACCTCTTCGCGCAATAGTCGGGGTAAACCTGCTCCCGAGTCTACCCAGTCCGGCGGATCGGACGGGACCAGACTGGCCGGGTGACTGCCCGGGCCGCTCCGTGGAACCGCCGCCGCAATGGCGCGCTGAAGCGGTGGTGGCCCGAGGCGATAAGGTGGTTGGGATTCTCTGATTGTTGCTGCGAAAGGGTCGACGTTGACTGCTGAACTACCCGTGCTGGCCGAGGGCGATTTCTACTACGAGGTGCTGGGGGACGGTCGTTTCCGCTCCACCATCCACGCCCAGGGCGCGTGGAACGTGCACGAACAGCACATGGCGCCGGCGTCCGGCATTATGGCCGATTGCCTGGCCCGGCACGAACCGCGGGACGACATGCGGATGGCGCGGATCAGCTACGAGATCCTGGGCCTCATCCCCGGCGGCGAATTTGAGGTCACCACCACCACGCTGCGCCCGGGCCGGACCATTGAACTGCTGCAGGCCGAACTCGTGGCCGGCGGCCGCGTGGCGATCCGGGCGACGGCGTGGCGCATGATCACCTCCGACACCTCGGCCATCGCCGCCTTCGAAGACCCGAGGATCCCGGCACCGGACGACTGTGAGCCCTATGACGCCGCAACGGTCTGGCCGGGCGGGTACATCGCCTCGCTCAAGATGCGCATCGCCGAGGGCCACCGCGCCGGCTCCGGGACCGTCTGGCTGCACACCGACCACCCGCTCACGGACCGGGCGGACAGCAGCGACCTGGCCCGTCTGATCGGCCTTGTCGACACAGCCAACGGGATTGCCGCCCGGGTTCCGCCGGGCAAGGGCAGCTATGCATTTCCCAACTTGGACCTGCAGATCCACATGTACCGGCGCCCGGAGGGGGAGTGGCTGGGCCTGGACAACGAGGTGTCCTTCGGCACGGACGGCATCGGCCTGACCTCCACGGTGCTGCACGATCTGCAGGGCCCCTTCGGGCGGGCCGAGCAGATCCTGACGCTGCGCAAAAGCTAGTCGAGTGCCCCGGCAGGGAAACTGTCCGGTCAGTGGAAGACGAGCCAGCCGACGGTTGTGGCCAGGCCGGTCAGGAACGCGCCCCAAAGGATGTCCGCCACGACGATCGCCAGCGGCCAGTTCTTCAGCGTCGCGGCGTTGGTGAGGTCGTAAGTGGCGTAGGCGAACCCGCCGAGGGCGGCGCCGTATCCCAGCGCGGTCAGCCAGCTGCCGCCGTCGAGGGCCGGGCGGAGGGCGAAGAAGACGATCCCGGCAATGTAGAGCACGTAGAACACCACGGCGTACCCTAGATGGGGTTTGTCGGCCATCAGGTGGCCCAAGTGCCGGCGGTAGAACTTGTTCATCGACTTGAGCCAGACGGCGTCGATGACGGCGAACGCGGCGGCTACCACTAGGAATTGCAGAATGACCATAAGGGAGCATAACAACATGCAGCAGGCCGCGGCCGGACCCCGGAGCCTGACGGCGTTCCGGCAGGAGCACTCCCTCGGCGCCGCGGAGGATCTGGACCTCGCCTTGGAGCTGCTGCAGCGGGTGAAGACCGGCGCGGTGGGACCCATGCTGCGGCTTTACCGGCCGGCGCCCACCGTGGCCTTCGGTCAGCGTGACACGCACCTGCCGGGCTTCGACGCCGCGGCGCGGGCCTGCCGCGAGCTCGGGTTCGAGCCGTTGGTCCGGAAGGCAGGCGGACGGGCTGCCGCGTACCACGGGGGAACGCTGGTGATCGACCATCTCGAGCCGGACGCCGATGCGATCGCGGGCGCGAAGGGACGCTTTTCCTTCTTCGGCGAACTGCTGGCGCAGGCACTGCGCGACGCCGGGGTGGAGGCCGCCGTCGGGGAGATCCCCGGCGAATACTGCCCCGGCGAGTTCAGCGTGCACGGCCAGGACCCGCTGGCCCCTGAGCGCCGGCTCAAACTCATTGGCACCGCCCAGCGCGTGGTCTCCGGCGGCTGGCTGTTCAGCTCGGTGATCATCGTGCAGAACTCAGCGCCGATCAAGGCCGTGCTCGAAGCCAGCTACGCGGCCCTGGGCCTGGACTGGGACCCGGCGACGGCGGGGGCGGTCAACGATCTTGTCCCGCACCTGGGCGTGGACGCTATCGAGGCCGCCGTGCTGGGCGCGTACGGCCGCTACGCCACCCTGGACTACGGCGACTTCGACAGCCTGCTGGATTAGCCTGGGGCGCGCGCCGCGCGGAGTTGCTCGCGCAGGATGTCGGCGTGCCCGCAGTGCTGGGCGAGTTCCCGGAGCATGTGCAGATACACCCACCGCAGCGGGAGCGGCCCGCGCCGGTTTCCGGTGACCAGGTCGTCCAGCCCCAGCGGCCGGGTCCTTTCGCGCGACTCAGCGCAGGCCAGCCGGTACGCGGCCTGGACGCTTGCGATGGTGTCGCTGTCGTCCAGGATGAACGACTCGTCCGGGGTGGCTGGTATGCCGATCTCCTGGCGGCTACGGCGCGTGATGGCTTCGTCGAACCAGACCTTTTCCACGAACGTGGCGTGCTTGACCAGCCCCAGCAGCGTGGTGCGCGAGGGGACCCGGGAGGCCCGGGCCTCGTGCTCGCTCATCCCATCCAGGCAGTCGTGCAGTGAGGTCCGGTGCTCGTCCAGGAAGGCGTCGAACTGCACCCGAAGGTCGGCCGCGAAGATGCCGGGATCCATGCTGGGGAAAGTGCTCATGGGTCCACAGCCTAATACCCTGCAGCCGGGCGCCCGCAGGCCTGCCCTTACCGCATCCCGCCCCACCATGGGCTGGCCCCGTCCGCGACTTCGGCCGGGGCCAGCCCATGACGGAACACCGGGACGTCAGTGCCCCCGCGCGATCCAATCCTCAAGTTGCGGCGCTTCGGCGCCCACACTGGTCGAGTCCCCATGGCCGGTGCGGACCACCGTGTCCGCGGGAAGCGTCAGCAACCTGGACTTGATCGACTCGACAATGGTGGGGAAGTCGCTGAAGGACCGGCCGGTGGCGCCCGGGCCGCCCTGGAAGAGCGTGTCGCCGGTGAAGACCGTGCCCTCGGCGGCCAGGTAGAAGCTCACGGAGCCGGGCGAGTGGCCCGGGGTGTGGAGCGCCACCAGCCGCGCGCCGCCGACGTCGAAGGTGTCGCCGTCGTCGATGCCGTGATCCGGCTCGGTTCCCGGGAAGACCCGGTCCCAGAGCATCCAATCGTTCCGGTTGAGGCAGACCGGCGCGTTGACCAGGCCGCGGAACTCGCCCACCGCGGCGATGTGGTCGTCGTGGCCGTGGGTGAGCAGGATGGCTGTGACTTTCCGGCCGGCGACGGCGGCCGCGATGGCGGCGGCGTCGTGGGCCGGATCGATCACCACGCACTCCCGGTCATTACCGACGAGCCAGACGTTGTTGTCCACGTCCCAGGTGCCGCCGTCGAGCGAAAACGTGCCCGAGGTGACCAGCCGCTCGATCCTCAGTCCGGTTCCGGAACCGGCGCTCACAGTTCCACCACCGAGCGGAGGACGGCCCCGGAGTGCATCTTCTCGAAGGCGTCTTCGATCTGGTCGATGGTGATCCGTTCCGTGACGAAGGCGTCCAGGTCCAGCCGGCCTTGCTGGTACAGGTCGATAAGCATGGGGAAGTCGCGCGACGGCAGGCAGTCGCCGTACCAGGAGGACTTCAGCGAGCCGCCCCGGCCGAACACGTCCAGCAGCGGCAGTTCCAGGGTCATGTCCGGGCTGGGGACACCCACGAGGACCACGGTGCCGGCGAGGTCGCGGGCATAGAAGGCCTGCTTGTACGTCTCGGGCCGTCCCACGGCGTCGATCACGACGTCGGCGCCGAAACCGCCGGTCAGTTCGCGGATCGCCTCCACCGGGTCGACGGCGGAAGAGTCCACCGTGTGGGTGGCGCCGAGTTCCTTGGCACGTTCGAGCTTTTTGGCGTCGATGTCCACCGCGATGACGGTGGTGCCGCCGGCGAGCGCGGCACCGGCGACGGCCGCCACGCCCACGCCGCCGCAGCCGATGACGGCGACGGAATCGCCGCGCTGGACGTTGCCGGTGTTGATCGCGGCGCCGAGGCCCGCCATCACGCCGCAGCCGAGCAGGCCGATCGCGGCGGGGTCGGCGTCGGGGTCCACCTTGGTGCACTGGCCGGCGGCGACGAGGGTCTTCTCGGCGAAGGCGCCGATGCCGAGCGCGGCGGTGAGCTCGGTGCCGTCCGCCAGCGTCATCTTCTGCGTCGCGTTGTGCGTGTTGAAGCAGTACTGCGGCTCGCCGCGGCGGCAGGCCCGGCACTCGCCGCAGACGGCTCGCCAGTTCAGCACCACCCGGTCGCCGGGAGCCACCTCGGTGACGTCGGGGCCGACGGCGCTAACCACGCCGGTGGCCTCATGGCCGAGCAGGAACGGGAAGTCGTCGTTAATGGCGCCCTGCTTGTAGTGCAGGTCGGTGTGGCAGACACCGCAGGTGAGGATGTCCACCAGGGCCTCGCCGGGTCCGGGGTCAGGGACCAGGATGGTCTCCAGGGTGACGGGTGCGTTCTTGGAACGGACTACTGCGCCTTTGACTTCGTGGACCATGGGGTTGGCTCCTTTCATCACCGCTTCCGTGGCGGGAAGCGGCACGGCGCGGGCCCCTGGGGTGAGCCGGGAGTCCGCGCCGTAAGTGGTTTGGGGGGTGTCCTGAAAAAGTGGCGTTAGGCCGCGAGGCGGCTCTTGACCTCGGCCGCGGAGGGGTTGGTGGCGGCGGTGCCGTCCGGGAAGAGCACGGTGGGGACCGTGCGGTTGCCTCCGTTGAGCTGCTCCACGAGTTCGGCGGTGCCTTCGACTTCCTCGATGTTGATCTCGGTGTATCCGATGCCCTGCGCGTCCAGCTGCTTCTTCAGCCGGTTGCAGTAGCCGCACCAGGTGGTCGAAAACATGGTGATGGTGCCGCAATCGGGGGTGAAGTCCACGAAGTTCTCCTCAAGGCAGGTTGACGGCGCTGGTTGGCGATGATGGGTGGCATCGCCGTTGCCGACAAAAGTCGTATGTCACTCCCAATAACGGTAACCCGGGGCCCGCTATTCCCTGCTCTATTCCCGCTGGGCGGCCCGCGGTGGCATGCTGGTGCCATGTGTGGACGCTACGTGATGGCCCGGGCCGTCGGGGACCTGCTGGCAGAATTCGACGCCGAACTCGAGGAAGAGGTGGTGATTCCACCGTCCTGGAACGTCGCGCCGACCGCGGACGTGCCGATCCTGCTTGAGCGGCTGGTGGACGGTGAACTCGTGCGGCAGCTCCACATTGCCCGCTGGGGACTGGTGCCGTCCTGGGCCAAGGACCCCGGCATCGGCTCGAAGATGATCAACGCCCGCAGCGAGAGCGTGCTGGAGAAGCCGGCCTTCCGCAAGGCCACCCGCACCCGCCGCTGCGCCGTTCCGGCCGACGGCTATTACGAGTGGAAGGGCGAGGGCCGCGGCAAGCAGCCGTACTACGTGCACCCAAAGGACGGCAGCCCGGTGGTCTTCGCAGGCCTCTATGAATGGTGGAAGGACCCGTCAAAGACCGAGGGGGACCCGGGGCGCTGGCTGCTCTCGACGTCGATCCTCACCACCGATTCTCCGCCGGAGGGCTACGCGGACGGCATGCTGGCGGAACTGACGGCCCTGCACGACCGCGTCCCGCTGCCGATGGACCGCAGGACCATGGAGACCTGGCTGGATCCGCAGGCGGAAGACGCCGCCGCGCTGGTTGGGCTGGTCCGCGCCGGCGCGCACGACGTCGCCGAGGGCTGGAGGATCGACGCCGTCGGCACCGCCGTCGGGAACGTCAAGAATGACTCCCCGGAGCTGATCGAGCCGGTCGGCAGCCTGTTTTAGCGGACGGGCCGGCAGGCTTGGCTCCGTTCCCGGCCATGTTTGGCTCTGCAGGGCCGAGACAAAGGTACATTTGACTCGATTAGAATCTGGTTCTGCCATGGGGGGCAATGGTGACAATTTTGGGTCGTGAGTCGGCTACCGCGGTCTTTCGAATAAGGCGAAAAGCGAGTGGGCTGCGGTGGATCATCCTAAGCACCGTACTCGCTGTGATGGGCCTTCTCGGCGTATGGATTACCATCCCGGAATGGATCAACGTGCTCCTGGCGGCAATCTCATTTGCCTTGTTGTACATGGAGGTGCGTGCCCACCGTCGCTCCGTTGCCTCGACGGTGTTTGAACCGCGCATTAGCGATTCCTTCGAAAGTTTCGTGCCGACGACTAGCAGCCACGGTCGGTTCACCTATCGCAAGTTCCCGCACGGATCCTTCCTCTCGGACGACTTGGTGAGCTCGGCCATACAGGACGGACTGGAGGCGCGACTGGAATCCAAACCGTTCACGATGCCCCCGTCCCTGAGCGCCCTCGGCCAACGCTTTCTCGACGACAAGATCAAGGTTAGGCATGTCTTTGACGGGCCTATCCTTGGATGGAACTCGAACGTTGGGGTAGGGCCGGCTGCGTCTGAGCTGCCTCGCTGGATAGATTTTCAGCCCGCAACCTACTTTCAGCACATCGCAACGGACCAGCTTGCGCTCCACGACGTAAGCCAGGCCGGTCGTTTCACCGAAGACCACGGACGAAGGCTTTTCATTACCCGACGCGGGGCGCTCAGGGACTTCCACGACTCATGGCTTGTAAACGTGGTGGGGACCTCAGTCATGGCATTCACGAGCGATGGCAAGCTGCTCATAGTGGATCAAGGAATTCATAACCTAAACAGCGGCGGTCAGTTGGCTCCGAGTGGCTCGGGTGCGCTGGAGCCCAAGGATTTTCAGGGCCGCGCTTCGCTTCCCTTGGCGGAACTGGCGGCCAACGGGGCCAACCGTGAGTTGCAGGAAGAAGCTGGAGTTCTGGCCAATGAGATCCAAGAGAGCTACTTCCTAGGCTTCGGACGCTGGCTTGAAAAGGCGGCGCGTCCCGAACTCATGACATTGAGTTTGCTCTCCGTGGACTCGCACGTTCTGGAACAGCGGATGACGGGGAAACTCGAGAGACCGTTCGTTCGCGGACGGACATTCACCAGGCTTGTGGGTGAACCGAGCGAATGGGGATCGTCGCCGGAAACAATGCTCGAGCCCCAGTACCGGGGAAGACTCTCCCTGCCGCTTTCAGTGGGGCTTGCCCTTTTGAAAGAATTCGTCGCAGCGGGCGGCCCGTCTGCAGAAGTGTTTTCGAGCCAGGTCATCGGCGGCGACTAGACCGTGACCTTGCCGCCGGCGTCGACCGTCCAAGTGGGGTTGAAGGCGACCTCCCAGCGGAAACCGTCCGGGTCCGCGAAGTAGCCCGTATAGCCGCCCCAGGGCTGGGTCTTCGGCGCGGCCACGACGACGGCGCCGGCGGCCTCCGCCTGGCGCATCGCCTGGTCCACCTCGTCAGCGCTGCCCACGTTGTGGCTCAGGGTGATGCAGGGGATGCCGGCCGGGGGATCGGTGGCGGCCTCGGCCTGCATCTGCCCGGCGTCCCAGAGCGAGAGGATAAGCCCGTGGTTGACCTGCAGGAAGAGCACCTCGCCGGAAACCTCCCGGTGGACCGGCCACCCGAGGCCCTCCACGTAGAAGCGGCGCGAGGCGTCAACGCTGCGGACACCCAATGAGATGAAGTCGACTCGTGGTTGCATCGTTCGATACTGTCATGCACATGTCCACACATCACCGTGACGCCAAAGACGCCCAGGCCGATAAGGAACAACTCGCCGCCGTGCGGGTGGCGGTCGACGAGGTGGACGAACAGATCGTCGCGCTGATCGGCCGGCGCGAACGGCTTATCCGGATTGCCGGCACCCTGAAGGCGGACAGTGCCGAGGTGCGGGCGCCCGGCCGCGTGGAGCGGGTCCTAGAACACGTCAAGGCGACGGCTGAGCAGAAGGACATCGACACCGAGATCGTCGAACAGACCTACCGGGCCATGATCGATGCCTTCATCCGGCTTGAGCTGGACGTCTACAAAGCTTCCAGCTAGGGCTGGTCGACTCAGCTAGAGCGACTCTTCGACGGGCACGTTGGCCTGGTACTCCCGGCCCTCACAATCGCTGTAGGCCGTCATCAGATGGCCCTTGGCCAGCCCCATCACCGTGCTCAGCGGAAAGTTGCCGGTGATGGTGTTGCCGGAGTGCTCCACACCCTTGAGGTCGAAGTTCTCTTCCGTGCCGTCATGGCTGAAACAGAAGAAAGAAACTGCCTCGCCGTTCATGAACTCGATTTCCATCCGGCGCTGGTGCGAATGGTCCGGGGTGGCCGCCACGAGCCCCACCACATAGGCCCCGGAACTCGGGATATTCCCGTCTATATCGAACTTCGCCACCAAGGTTGAATCCTTGGCGGCGATGCTTACGTGCTTCAGGAGTGCGCTATGGGAGCTCATAGCTCAATCCTGCTACCTGCGCTTGCGTCCGTCCACCCCCATCTAGGTTTTGTCCCGGGCCCGGCGTAGACTTGAATTGTTCGAAGATATATTCGAATACCCTCTCAAGATTCTTGCCAGAGGTCAGCGTATTCCGGGAGGCACCATGGGGATGTTCAGCGAGTCGGTGGACGTCGCGTGCACCCCGTCCGGCCAGCCGCTGTCCCTTGCCTGGGGCGGCCGGCACTACGACGTCTGCGCCGAACCGGTCCGCTGGTTTGAGCGGCGGCAGTGGTGGGCCGAGGAGCAGCGGGCTCCGCTGGGCAGCGGCCCGGGACTGGTGGACCACGAGATCTGGCGGATCCAGGTCCGGGACGCCGGTAACCCGGAGGACACCCTCACCCTGGACCTGAGCCGTCATCTGGGCAGCGGTCGCTGGCGGCTGCTGCGGATCCACGATGCCCTGCGCACTATCAGGAAGCCCGAGTCGGCATGAGCTTCACCCACCTGCACGTTGCCACCGCCTTCAGCGCCCATTACGGGGTGTCCTGGCCGGAGGAACTGGCTGCTGCCGCCGCCGCGGACGGGGCCACGGCGCTCGCCTGCACGGACCGTGACGGGCTTTACGGCACGGTCAAGCACCTGAAAGCCTGCATGGCGGCAGGGCTTGACCCAGTCGTGGGGGTGGACCTGGCAGTCTTCGACGACGACGGCGACCTCCGAACCCAGCTCGGCGGCCGCGTCGTCGTACTGGCGCACGGGCACAACCGCGGCGCCGGCTACCGGGCGCTGTGCCGGCTGGTCTCCGACGCCCACGCCCGCACCACGGGCAAGGCCGGAGGAACGGTGCCCGTCGCCGTGACCAGGGCGGAACTGGCCTCCCGTGCCCTCGACCCGCAGACCCTCGAACCGGTGCTGACCGTGCTGATCGGCCCGGACTCCGACGTCGGCCGCGCGATGGGCGGCCGGCGCTACCTCCGGCCCCGCACGCTCTTCAAGCGCTGGCTGGACGCCATGCCGGCGGGAACTCTCGCCGCTGAGGTCGTCTCGCAGCTCAGCCCGCCCGGCGAGCCGCTGAGCACGGCCCACGCGGTGCGAATGCTCAAGCTCGCCGCGGAACACGCAGTCCCCGCGGTGCTGAGCAACGCCGTGCGCTACTGTGCCGAGGACGGTGCCGCGACGGCGGACGTGCTGGACTCCGCCCGGACACTGAAATCCCTTCCCGAGCTCTCCGCCGCGCCGCAGCTGCAACCCAACGGGCAGGCCTGGCTGAAATCCTCCGCGCAGATGCTGCGGCTGGGCCAGGAAATCATGCACGCCGCCGGCTACGGCGCCGCGGACCTCAAGAGCCTGCTGGCACACACCGAGGCGCTCGCGGACCGCTGCCGGATGGATCCGGTCACGGACATGGGATGGAAGCAGCCCGTGGTCCCGGAGGCCTCGGTGATCGGAATTGCGGGGGACCCGCTCGTGGAACTCACGCAGCGCTGCGAGGCCGGCATCAGCCGGCGCTTCCCCGGGATCGCCGGCAAGCCAGCCGAAGAAATGCGCGCCCGGCTGGAGCACGAACTGCGGATCATCGACAGTCTTGGTTTTGCCTCCTATTTCCTGACGGTGGCCGAAGTGTCCCGGATGATCCTGGACATGGGGGTCCGGGCGGCAGCCCGCGGCTCGGGCGCCTCCAGCCTGGTCAACTTCCTGATCGATGTCAGCCAGGTCAACCCGCTGCAGCACGACCTCATCTTTGAACGATTCTTGTCCCGGGACCGCGCCACCCTGCCGGACATCGACATCGACGTCGAAAGCGCCGAACGGCACAACGTCTACCGGAGGATCTTTGAGCGCTTCGGCTCCGAACGCGTCACGCTGATGAGCATGCAGAACGGCTACCGCGCCCGCGGGGCCGTCCGCGACGCCGGCCTGGCCCTCGGCATGGACGGCGGCGACATCGACGAGATCGCCAAACAGCTGTGGCGGTTTTCGGCCCGGAACTTCCGTGAGGCCCTGGTGGAGAAGCCGGAGCTGAAGGAATTCGCCGGCCGGGTGGAGCAGCGGGACTTCACCGAAAACCAGCAGCTGGACCTGTTGGTGGACCTGACCGAACGGCTGGACCGGCTGCCGCGGCACATCTCGATGCATCCCTGCGGGGTCATCCTGGGCGATGCGACACTGCTGGACCGCACCCCCGTGCAGCCCAGCGGCCTGGGCCTGCCGATGAGCCAGTTCGACAAGCACGACATGGATCCGATGGGCATGCTCAAGCTCGATGTCCTTGGCGTCCGGATGCAGAGTGCCATGGCGTTCGCGGTCCGGGAGGTGATCCGGCTGCACCCGTCCAAGGCCGAGGTGGTGGCGGCCGGCCGCCACCCCGCAGGCCCGGACGGCTCCGGCCCGGACTACATCGCAGCCGACGGCCGCATCGACCTCAACGCCGTCCCGCTCGACGACGAACCCACCTATGAGCTGATCCGCAGCACCCACACCCTGGGCTGCTTCCAGATCGAATCCCCGGGCCAGCGGGAACTCATCGGCAAGCTGGCGCCCCGGGAATTCAACGACCTCATCATCGACATCTCGCTGTTCCGGCCGGGGCCGATGAAGTCGGACATGGTCCGGCCCTTCCTGGAACACCGGCACGGCTTCGCGCCGGAGGTCTACCCGCACCCGGACCTCAAGCCGGTGCTGCAGGAGACGCACGGCGTCACCGTCTTCCATGAGCAGATCCTCAAAACCTTCGACGTCATGACCGGCTGCGGGCTGGCCCGGGCCGATGAATTCCGGCGGGCCCTCGGCAACGAGGTGCTCGAGGGACGGGTGGAGGAATTCTTCCGCCGCGAAGCCCGGGCCCGGAACTACACCCCCGAGGTGGTGGACAAGGTCTGGGGGACGCTGAAAGCCTTTGGCAGCTTCGGCTTCTGCAAGGCCCACGGCGCCGCCTTCGCCGTGCCCACCTACCAGTCCGCCTGGCTCAAGACCCACCACCCCGAAGCCTTCCTGGCCGGGCTCTGGGAACACGACCCGGGGATGTACCCCAAGCGGCTGCTGGTGGCCGAAGCCCGGCGGCTGGGGATCCCCATCCTGCCGCTGGACATCAACCGCAGCCACGCCGAATACCGGGTGGAACGGGTGGACACCGGCCCGAACCGGGGCAAGCTCGGCATCCGGCTGAGCCTGAACGGCATTTTCGGGCTTTCCGGGGCCGAGCTGAAACGGATTGTGGCCGGCCAGCCCTATGATTCCCTCGCGGATCTGCGTGCCCGCACCCGGCTCAGCAAGCCGAGCATCCAGCGCCTGGCGCAACTGGGCGCCTTCGACTCGCTGCACCGCTCCTCCGGCAGCACCGCCAACCGGGCCGACCTGGTCCAGCACCTGCAGCAGCTGCAGGGCAGGCCGCAGCGCAAGGGGGTCGAGGTCATCGAGGGGCAGTTGGCCTTGCCGCTGGGCGACGTCGAGCTCAAAAACCTGAAGGGCGGCCTGCCGGCCCCTACGCTGGTGGAAACAGTGCGCGCCGAACTGGACCTGTTGGCCCTGGATGTCAGCGGACACCTGATGGACAGCCACCGCCCCTTGCTGGACCGGCTGGGCGTTACGACGGCGGACAAGCTGCTGGGACTGCGCAACGGTACCGAGGTGCTGGTGGCCGGGGTGCGGGTGGCCACCCAGACCCCGCCGATGCGCGGCGGCAGGCGGGTGGTGTTCATCAGCATCGATGACGGCACCGGCTGCGTGGACTCGGTCTTCTTCCATGAGGCCCAGGAACAGTCCGGTCCGCTGCTGTTCGGCACCCGGCTGCTGTTGATCCGCGGTACCACCCGGCGGACCGGGCCGCGGGGCATCAGCGTCAGCGCCTCGATGGCCTGGGACCTCAGTCGGACCGAGACGCTGCCCTTCCCGGCGCCCGCCGCCAACCGGACGGCTGCTGCCGAGCCTGGCGCCGGCGGAGCTGCCGCCCCCGCGCAGGGCCGTCCTGAGCACCCGGTCCAGGGCCCGCTGGACGGGATCCGCCGGACCCTGGCCATCACCGGGTTCTCCGGCTAAGCGGCGGCAAAACGCCTGTCGGCCGGCGGCCTGCCGCGTTGGTTGGCCTATCCGGAACCCGATAGCATGGACGAGGCTGGCTGTGGTCCCCGTACGCCACAAGCTACGAAGCCTTAACTTTGAATAGGAGACACCCGTGTCAGATGCCCAGCAGATCACCCTTATCGTCGACGGCGAAGAGACCAAGGTGACTACCGGGACCACCGGCGCGGAACTCTTTTTTGAGCGCCGCGACGTCGTTGTGGCCCGCGTCAACGGCGAGCTGAAAGACCTGGACCAGCCGCTGCCCGAGGGTGCGGCGATTGAAGGCGTCACCATCGATTCCCCGGACGGCCTCAACGTCCTGCGCCACTCCACCGCTCACGTCATGGCCCAGGCCGTGCAGCAGTTGCGCCCCGACGCCAAGCTCGGCATCGGCCCGTACATCACCGACGGCTTCTACTTCGATTTCGACGTCGAGGAGCCGTTCACCCCGGAAGACCTGCGCCAGCTGGAAAAGATGATGCAAAAGATCATCAACCAGAACCAGAAGTTCGTCCGCCGCGTCGTCTCCGAGGACGAGGCCCGCGAAGCCATGAAGGACGAGCCCTACAAGCTGGAACTGATCGGCCTCAAGGGCGCCGGCTCGGACGCCGACGGCTCCAGCGTGGAGGTGGGCGGCGGCGAGCTGAGCATCTACGACAACGTGGAGCGCAAGGAAGGCGCCACCGTCTGGTGCGACCTGTGCCGCGGCCCGCACCTGCCCAACACCAAGCTGATCTCCAACGCCTTCGCCTTGACCCGCTCGTCGGCCGCCTATTGGCGCGGCAGCGAGAAGAACAAGCAGCTGCAGCGCATCTACGGCACCGCCTGGCCCACCAAGGAAGCCCTCAAGGCCTACCAGGAGCGGATCGCCGAGGCCGAGCGCCGCGACCACCGCAAGCTCGGCGCCGAACTGGACCTGTTCTCCTTCCCGGACGAGCTGGGCTCCGGACTGCCGGTGTTCCACCCCAAGGGCGGCATCATCCGCAAGGCTATGGAGGACTACTCCCGCCAGCGCCACGTCGACGCGGGCTACGAGTTCGTCTACACCCCGCACATCACCAAGGGCCACCTCTACGAGGTCTCCGGACACCTGGACTGGTACCGCGAGGGCATGTTCCCCCCGATGCACATCGACGCGGAACTGAACGAGGACGGCACCGTGCGCAAGCCCGGCCAGGACTACTACCTGAAGCCGATGAACTGCCCGATGCACAACCTCATTTTCCGCTCCCGCGGACGCTCCTACCGCGAACTTCCGCTCCGGCTCTTCGAATTCGGCTCGGTGTACCGCTACGAGAAGTCCGGCGTCGTGCACGGCCTCACCCGCGTCCGGGGCATGACCCAGGACGACGCCCACATCTACTGCACCCGCGAGCAGATGAAGGACGAGCTCACCAAGACGCTCAACTTCGTCCTCGGCCTGCTCAAGGACTACGGCCTGGAGGACTTCTACCTGGAACTCTCCACCAAGGACCCGGAGAAGTCCGTGGGTTCGGACGAGGTCTGGGAGGAAGCCACCCAGACCCTCGCCGAGGTGGCGCAGGAGTCCGGACTGGAACTGGTCCCTGATCCGGGCGGAGCCGCCTTCTACGGCCCGAAGATCTCGGTGCAGGCCCGCGACGCCATCGGCCGGACCTGGCAGATGTCCACCATCCAGCTGGACTTCAACCTGCCGGAGCGCTTCGAACTCGAGTTCCAGGCCGCGGACGGCACCCGCCAGCGCCCGGTCATGATCCACCGCGCCCTTTTCGGCTCCATTGAACGCTTCATGGGCGTCCTGACCGAGCACTACGCCGGCGCCTTCCCGGCCTGGCTGGCCCCGGTGCAGGTGGTCGGCATCCCCGTGGCCGAGGCGTTCAACGACTACATGTTCGACGTCGTCGACCAGCTCAAGGCCGCCGGGATCCGCGCCGAGGTGGACATCTCCTCGGACCGTTTCCCGAAGAAGATCCGCACCGCCAGCAAGGACAAGATCCCGTTCGTGCTGATCGCCGGCGGGGACGACGCCGAGGCCGGCGCCGTGTCCTTCCGCTTCCGCGACGGCAGCCAGGACAACGGCGTGCCCGTTGCCGAGGCCGTCCGGCGGATCGTCGACGCCGTCCGCAACCGGACCAGCTAGGGGAGCAGCACGTGCAGGAGACCACAGGCGCTGTCCCGGGCTACCCGGGTGACGACGGCGTAACCGACGACTTTGGCCTGGCCGGGGTGCCGGACGCTTTCCAGCGCCTGTGGACTCCGCACCGCATGGCGTACATCAAGGGCGGCCAGCACCAGTTCAAGAACCCGGATGACTGCCCCTTCTGCGTCGCTCCCGAGCGCGAGGACGACGACTCCCTGATCGTGTTCCGCGGCCGGTCCTGCTACGTCGTGCTCAACCTCTTCCCCTATAACCCGGGCCACCTCCTGGTCTGCCCCTACCGGCATATCCCCGATTACACGGACCTGACTGTCGAGGAGACCGCGGAGTTCGCCGAGCTGACCCAGACGGCGATGCGGGTGCTGCGTAAGGTCGCGAACCCGACCGGCTTCAACTTAGGGATGAACCAGGGCGTGACCGGCGGGGCCGGCATCGCGGGCCACCTGCACCAGCATGTGGTGCCGCGCTGGGGCGGGGACGGCAATTTCTTCCCGATCATCGCGCAGACCAAGGCGATCACCCAGACCCTGGGCGAGGTCCGACAGCAGGTCGCCGAGGCCTGGCCCCAGGCCAATGACCAGGCCAATGACGAGGCCAATGACGAGGCCAATGACGAGGGCAGCGACCAGGCCGGCCCTACGGGGCAGCGGCCCTCCGGGACGTCGGATGCTGAATAAGCACGCCCGCGGTTTCTTCACCGCGCTGTTCTCGCCGCTGGCCCGCTGGCTGCTGCGGGTGGGTGTCTCGCCCGACGCCGTCACGATCATCGGCACCGCCGGCGTCGTCGTCGGAGCGCTCGTGTTCTATCCGCTGGGCCAGCTCTGGTGGGGAACGCTGTTCATCACGGCGTTTATTTTCTCCGATGTCATCGACGGCATCATGGCCCGGATGCAGGAACGGGGCGGACGCTGGGGCAACTTCCTGGACTCCACCCTGGACCGGGTCGCCGACGGCGCCCTCTTCGCCGGCGTCGCCATCTGGTTTTTCACCGGCGGCGCCGATATCCCCATCGCCATCGCCGCCGTCGTCTGCCTCGTACTGGGCATGGTGGTGTCCTACGCGCGGGCCAAGGCCGAGGCGCTCGGCTACCACGCGAACGTGGGCATCGCGGAGCGGGCCGAACGGCTGGTGTCGGTCCTGGTGGTCACCGGCTTCACCGGGATAGGCCTCCCCACCGTGGTCCTGTTTGCCACCCTCTGCCTGCTCGCCCTGGCCAGTTTCGTGACGGTCGTGCAGCGCATCGCCTCCGTGCACCGCCAGTCGCTGGAGGAAAATACGGGAAGCGCCACGGAACAGGCCGCCTGAGCCCGTAATCGGAATTCAACCCCGCCGCGGCGGGGGACTAGTATTAGGCTTACCGGCCAATGGTTCCCGGTAATCCGGTGTGTGCGAGCCGGTGTATGCGAGATTGTCATCTGCGTGCCGTCCGCGCCCCGGCGAGGTCATCTATCTACCCATAGGGGTTTTTGTGTCTACACCTGATGTAAGCAGCGAAGCCGGCGCGTCCGCCAAGAACGTTACGGGCAGCAGCCGCGTCAAGCGCGGCATGGCGGAGATGCTCAAGGGCGGCGTCATCATGGACGTCGTCAACGTCGAGCAGGCCCGCATCGCCGAGGACGCCGGTGCCGTGGCCGTGATGGCGCTGGAACGCGTTCCCGCAGACATCCGCGCCCAGGGCGGCGTGTCCCGGATGAGCGATCCGGACATGATCGACAAGATCATCGACGCCGTCTCCGTGCCGGTTATGGCGAAGGCCCGGATCGGCCACTTCGTCGAAGCCCAGGTCCTGCAGTCGCTCGGCGTGGACTACATCGACGAGTCCGAGGTCCTGACCCCGGCCGACTACACCAACCACATCGACAAGTGGAACTTCACCGTTCCGTTCGTCTGTGGTGCCACGAACCTCGGCGAAGCGCTGCGCCGCATCAACGAGGGCGCGGCCATGATCCGCTCCAAGGGCGAGGCCGGCACCGGAGATGTCTCCAACGCCACCACCCACATGCGCCAGATCCGCGCCGAGATCCTCAAGCTCGCCGCCCTGCCCGAGGACGAGCTCTACGTCGCCGCCAAGGAGCTGCAGGCCCCGTACGACCTGGTCAAGGAAGTTGCCGCGACCGGCAAGCTTCCGGTGGTGCTGTTCACCGCCGGCGGCATCGCCACCCCGGCCGACGCCGCCATGATGATGCAGCTCGGCGCCGACGGCGTCTTCGTCGGCTCCGGCATCTTCAAGTCCGGCAACCCGGCCCAGCGCGCCGCCGCCGTCGTGAAGGCCACCACCTTCTTCGACGACCCGGACGTCATCGCCAAGGCCTCCCGCGGCCTGGGCGAGGCGATGGTCGGCATCAACGTCGACGAAATCCCCCAGCCGCACCGGCTCGCCGAGCGCGGCTGGTAGCGTTCGACTGCTTCTCCACAGACTCGGCGCCAAGGCGCCTCGTCCATGGAGCCTCTGCAGTCTCTCTTATTAAGCCAAGAGAGTTAGGCGCGTCTGTTGCCTGATTTTTGACCGACGACGGCGGCGGGGGCCCTTTTACGCGCGTTGCCGGATCACACCGCCCCGCGCCTTGCGCTTCTGATTGAACGACGGCGGCGGGTCACCTTTCTGAGGTGACCCGCCGCCGTCGTTTGTGTTCTGGGGGTCAGTCGAGGCCGCGGCGCTTGAGCAGCGGTTCGAGCCGGGCTTCCCGGCCCCGGAAGGAGCGGAAGGATTCCAGCGGGTCGCGGCTGTTGCCCCGGGAGAGCAGCTCGGCCCGGAAGAAGTCACCGTTCGCCCGGGTCAGGCCGCCGTTTTCCTTGAACCATTCGACCGTCTCGGCGTCGAGCACCTCGCTCCAGATGTAGGAGTAGTACCCCGCGGCGTACCAGCCGCCGGCAAAGATGTGCTGGAAGTAGCCGGTGCGGTAGCGCGGCGGGATCAGGCTGTGCGCGACGCCGGCGGCGGCCAGGGCCTTGGCCTCGAACTCCAGCGCGTCCTCGGGGATCTCGGTACCGTCGAGCACGTGCCAGGCGAGGTCCAGCAGCGCGGCGCCAAGGTACTCGGTGGTGCCGAAGCCCTCGCCCCAGAGGGCGGCTTCGTTGAGCTTGTCCACCGCTTCCTGCGGCAGCGGCTCGCCGGTGGCGTGGTGCCGGGCGTAGTTGGCGAGCACCTCCGGCCACATGATCCACATTTCATTGACCTGCGAGGGGTACTCGACGAAGTCACGCGGCACCGAGGTGCCGGCGAACCTGGGGTAGGTGACCGAGGAGAACAGCCCATGCAGGGCGTGGCCGAACTCGTGGAAGGTGGTCCGCAGCTCGTCCAGGGTCAGCAGCGTCGGCTCGCCGGCCGGCGGCTTGGAAATGTTGAGGTTGTTGATCACCACGGGCCGGGTGTTCAGCAGTCCGGATTGCTCCACGAGGGAGTTCATCCAGGCCCCGCCGCGCTTCGAATCCCGGGTGTAATAGTCGCCCAGGAACAGGCCGAGGTCGGTGCCGTCGGAGTTCTTTACCTCCCAGACCCGGACATCGGGGTGATAGCCCTCAAGGTCGGTGCGTTCGTGGAAGGTGATGCCGTACAGGGCGGTGGCGGCGAAGAAAACTCCATCCCGGAGCACCCGGTCCAGCTCGAAGTACGGCCGCAGGGCCTGCTCGTCCACCGAGTACCGTTCACGCTTCACCTGCGCCGAGTAGTAGGCCCAGTCCCAGGCCTCGAGCGGGTGGCCGGCGACCTCCGCCAGCGCCTCCGCCTCGGCGTCGGCGTTCCGGACGGCGGCCGGGGCGAGCCGGTTCATCATGGCCTGCACGGCCTCGAAATCGGGGGCGGTCTGCTGGTCCACACTGAGCTCGGCAAAGTTGGCGAAGCCAAGGAGGCCGGCCTTCTCCGCGCGGAGCCGGACCATGTCCTTGACCAGGTCCAGCACATCGAGGTCGCCACCGCCGCTGCCACGGCCAACCGACGCCTCGAAAAGCCGGCGCCGCACCTCCCGGTTCTCCAGGGCGGCCAGCGCGGGCTGGTTGCTGGGCTGGATCAGGGTGAGCAGGAATTTCCCCTCGTGCCCCGCGGCGCGCGCGGCTTCGGCGGCGCTGGCGACGTCGTCCGCCGGGAGACCGGCGAGCTCGGCGGCGGCGTCGTCCAGCAGCAACGAGGCGGACTTCATGCCCTCCTTGACCCGTTGGCCGAACTCGGTCCCGAGGGTGGACAGCTCGGCGTTGATGGCCTTGAGCCGTTCCTGGCCGGCCGCGTCGAGCTGGATGCCGGTCTGGCGGAACTCTTTGAGGTATTCCTCCACGAGCCGGTTTGATTCCCCGTCCAGCCGGTCGGTGTTGATGGCGGCGAAGCGCTCGTACAGCCCCCGGTTCAGGTACACCGCGTCCTGGTGGGCCGAGAAGCTGGGGGAGAGGCGGGTCTCGAGCTCCCGGATGGCCTCCGAGGCGTCCGCGGACACCAGCGTGAAGAACGACGCCGCGGCACGCTGCAGCAGCTGTCCGGAGCGCTCCATCGCCAGCGCCGTGTTCTCGAAGGTCGCAGGCTCCGGGTCCGCCACGATGGCCTGGATCTCGGCCAAGTGTTCGGCGAGGCCGGCCTCGACGGCCTCGGAGTAGTGCTGGACCTCGATGTCCGCGAATGGCGGCAGTCCGTAGGGCAGGGTGCTGGGACTCAGAAGGGGATTGGTCATGAAATAACTCTTTCATGCACAGCGCCGGTTCTCAATGGACCGCTAGGCGTGTTGTGACCCGGGCCACCGTACGATGACAAAATGCGAATCATCACCCCCACGCTGCGCGGACGGCTGCTGGCCGGGTCCGCCGCGGCTCTCCTGGCGGTCTCCCTGGCGTCTTGCGGCCTCGTCGCCCGCCCGGACTCCAGCGCGGGACCGTCCTCGGCGGCTGCCGCCAATACTGCCGGGACCACTGCCTCTGGAACCCCGGGATCCACGCCGGACGCGACGCCGACACCCACCCCGACGCCGACGCCGGGGAAGGGGCCGGCCTGCGCCGCCATCCGCTGCACCACCGTCCTGGTCACCGGGGACATGCTGGTCCACGCCCAGCTCTGGGAGCAGGCCCGTGCCGACGCCCTCGCTACCGGTGCCAAGGGCCTGGACTTCGAACCGCTGCTGGCGGGCCAGCGCAAGTACATCGAAAAGAGCGACCTCGCGGTCTGCCATCAGGAAACACCGGTCTCCGGACCCACCGGGCCGTTCTCCGCCTACCCGTCGTTCAACGTGCCGCCGCAGATCATCACCGCCGCCCAGCAGGTGGGCTACCAGGCGTGCACCACCGCCAGCAACCACACCATCGACCAGGGCACCGCGGGCCTGGTCCGCACCCTCGACGTCCTCGACGCGGCCGGACTGCAGCACACCGGCTCCTACCGCAGCGAAGCCGACTCCCGCGGCGTGATGATCCTGAATACCGCCGCCGCCACGGTGGCCGTGATCGAGGGCGCCTACGGTTTGAACGGGCAGACCCCGGAGCACGCCTGGCAGGTGGACATGCTCGATCCCGCCGCGATGATCGCCAAGGCCCGCAAGGCGAGGGCACTCGGGGCGGACATCGTGCTGGGCGTCATGCATGCCGGGGACGAGTACGCCAACGTGCCGAACGAGCAGCAGCGCACCGTGGCCCACGCGCTGGTGGACAGCGGCCAGTTCACCATGATCTACGGCCACCACACCCACTCGGTGCTCCCGATTGAGCGCTACAAGGGGACCTGGATCGTGTACGGGCTGGGCAACGGCGTCACCGAACTCTCGCCCTGGTACGTGGTGAACAACGAGGGGCTGCTGGTGCGGGCGCAGTTCAGCCAGGACGCCGCGGGCAAGTGGTCCGCCTCGGACCTGGCCTGGGCGCCCTCGGTCATTGTGCGCGGGCCTTACCGCTGGTGTTCGGTCGCCTCCGACGCCCCGCAGGGTCCCTGCGCCGGTGCCGCCGCGGACGCGGCCACCCGGCTCCGGACCCGAACCGTGGTGGAATCGATGGGCGCTGCCGCGGCAGGCGCCCATGAACTGCTGATCACGAAGGAGCGGTAGCCCTGGACACACTGAGCGAACGACGGCGGACTGTCGGCGCGCACGGTGCCGAGCTGGCCGTCGTCGAATACGGCCGGCAGCCGGGTCCGGACGTTCCGACGTTGCTGCTGGTGCACGGGTATCCCGATGACCACCGGGTGTTCCTGCCCGTCATCCGGGAGCTTGCCGCAACGCACCACGTGGTCGCGTACGACACCCGCAATGCGGGCGCCTCCGTCGTCGGGAGCCCCGGCGACTTCAGCCTGGCCACGCTGGTGGACGATCTTTTTGCCGTGCTCGACGCCGTCGGAGCCGCCGGGGTGCATCTGGTTGGCCACGACTGGGGGTCGATCCAGGGCTGGGCAGCGGTGCAGGATCCGCGTGCCGCCGGTGTGATCCGCCGCTACACGAGCATCTCCGGCCCGGACCTGCGCCACTTCTCGCGCTGGGTGCGCTCACGGCTCCGGGACCCCCGGTCCTGGCGGCAAGCGGCCGGGCAGTTGCTGCGCAGCTGGTACATCGCGGCGTTCCTGGTCCCGGTGCTGCCGGAGGCTGCCTGGCGGCTGTTCCTGACCGGGCGCTACGAGCGGGGCGCCAAACGCAGCGTCGGCAACGACCCGGTGCGCGGGCTGGCCCTGTACCGCAGCAACTTCCGGTCCGCCCGGAACTGGCCTGCACCCGCGCGGGTGGCGATGCCGGTGCAGGTGGTGGTCCCGTTGCGGGACCCCTTCCTGTCCCCGCACCTGGTGGAGGGGCTTGAGGCGTGGGTGGATGACCTGCGCGTGGTGAGGGTGGACAACGGCCACTGGTGGCCGGCTACCCGGCCGGCCGAGCTCGCGGCGCTGCTCAGGACTAGCGGAGCTGGAGGATGACGACGACGGCGGCGCCCGCGGTCCATTTGCTCTGCGGGCTCAACGGTGCGGGCAAAACGACGCTGGCCCGGGAACTTGAGGCAACCTTGCCGGCCGTGCGGTTCAGCCTCGACGACTGGATGCTGCGGCTGTATCCGGGCTTGCACTACGCGGCCGAGGAGTACGGCGGCCGCGCAGAGAGCTGCAAACTGCTCATCTGGGACACGGCTGCGCAGGTCCTGCGCGCCGGGACGGATGTGGTCCTCGACTGGAACCAGTGGAGCCGCGCCCGGCGGGCGCTGTGGCATGGGAAGGCGACCGCGGCCGGGTTCGACGTCGTGCTGCATTATCTCCAGACGCCCTTGGACACCGCCCTTGAGCGTGTCCGCCGGCGGACCCTGGCGGAAGAACCGGGTTCCCATGCGTTGGAGGACTCCGGGGTCCGGCACCTGGCGGCAATCTTCGAGGAGCCGGGGGAGTCGGAGGGGCTGGAGATCCTCCGGGTGTCGGGCAACTGACCGCGGCGTCCGGCGCTTCTCAATTCGTCAGCGAACCCGACAGGTTGCAGGCCATAAAGACGCTGTTGGGGTCGGGCAGGTAATCGGCGAACGGCTGGCAAAGGACAAATCCGTGCCGTTCATAGAGCCGCCGTGCCGGTGCGAAGAAGTCCTCCGACCCCGTTTCCAGGCACACCCGGCCGTAGCCGCGGTTCCGTGCCTCGTCGAGGATCCGGGCCAGGAGGAGCGCGGCGATGCCACGGCCGCGGGCGTGGAGCGCTGTCCGCATCGACTTGATCTCGCCCTCGCCCGTGCCGAGGTCCTTCAGCGCGCCGCAGCCAAGCAGCGCGCCGCCGCCGTCGCGCGCGGTCCAGAAGGCGATCTCCGGACCGGCCAGCGCGTCCGGGTCCAGGGCGTGCACGCTCTCGGCCGGTGAGGTCGCATACATGTCCGCGAGGTGTTCTTCCAAGAGGCGCCGGACGTCCGGGCGCGCCGGGTTGTCGCGGGCAACCTTGATCATGCGGCGCGCGTCAGCGGGGCCGGCGGGCCGCGTGGTCGCGGGCCAGGACGGCGTACGAGTCATCCGGGGTGCCCGGTGAGAAGCTGCCGTACTTGCGCTCGACGGCGGTTCTTATCAGGAAGTCTGCCAGCGCGGGGTTCTTGGGCAGCAGCGAGCCGTGCAGGTAGCTGGCGACGATGTTGCGGTAGCGGGCGCCTTCCTGGCCGTCGCTGCTGTTGTTGCCGGTGCCCTTGGCCGTGGTTCCCAGCGGCGCGACGCCCGGGCCCAGCGTGGTCTGGCCGCTGTGGTTTTCGTAGCCCAGCACGGTGCCGAATTCGGGGGAGGCCACCGAGACGTTGCCGATCAGCCGTTCGTCCGTGCCGTGCGTCTCGACGTCCAGGATGCCGATGCCCGGGATGACGGAGCCGGTCCTGGTCTTGAAGAACTTCCCGAACAGCTGGTACAGCCCGCAGATCACCAGCATCGGCGTGCCGGCCTCGGCGAGTTCCTTCAGGGCGGTCTCGCGGGAGAGCAGGTCATCCTGGATCACCAGCTGGCCGCTGTCCTGGCCGCCGCCGCCCACGATCAGGTCGACGCCGGCGGGGAACTCGTCCCCGACGTTGTACTCGAGCAGTTCCGGGGTGTACCCGTGCCAGCGCAGGCGTTGGGCCAGGACCAGGGCGTTGCCCCAGTCGCCGTAGATGTTCATGTCCCGTGGATAGAGCTGCAGCACGCGGATGCTGCCCTTGCTGGGGGCCGGGGTGTCCTCGGGGGGCAGTTCGTGCCCGAAGGAGAGCCCATTCGGGGTTTCTGGGGACGCGGGGGTCATGAGACCACCTCCACTGTGGTGATTTTGGACAGCTCGCGGCGGATGGCCAGCATGGCGGTGTAGGTGCAGAAAATCCGCTTCGGCTTGTCCTTGGAACCGCGGATGAAGGCGGCAAGCGCGGCGGCGATGTCCGTGTCGACGGCGCCGATCGCCACGTCGTCGTATTGCAGCCTGAGCGCCATGTCGTAGGCGCGCGAGCCGGAGAGCTGGTCCACGCCGCCGTCGCGCAGGGTGTCGAATTCGACGTCCCACAGCCAGGACATGTCCCGGCCGTCCGCGTAATTGTCATTGATGGCGATCATCGTGGCGTAGCCGGCGGCCGGGAAGGACTTCAGGCCGAGGCGGAAGCCGCTGGGGTTCTTGACCAGGACCAGTTCCAGCGGCAGTCCGTCGACGACGAGGCTTTCGCCGCGTCCGAAGGCAGGGGCAACGTTGGAAAGCGCCGTCAGCAGGCCGGCGTGGTCGGTGCCCGTGCCGCGGGCGCCAGTGATGGCCCGCGCCAGGCTCAGGGCAGCCGCAGCGTTGAAGATGTTGTAGACGCCGCGGAGCTTCATCCCGGTGCTGACCGTCGCGCCGTCGTACTCGAAGTCGGCGTCGTCCGCGCCCACCCGGCGGAGGACGACGTCGGCACCCGGCTTGGCGGGGGCCGGAGGCACCGGGCTGCCCGGCGCGGCACGCATTTCGTCGTCGTTGGGGAACGTGCTGAGCAGCGAATCATCGAGGCCGAAGTAGCGGACCTCGGGACCGCCGGCCGCCGGGCCGTTGAGCGTGTCGGCGATGCGGGCCACGCGTGGGTCCTCGCGGTTCAGGACGACGGTCCCGGAGGTCTTGGCGGCGATGTGCTGCAGCAGCTCGGCAGTCTTGTCGATCTCGCCGAAGCGGTCCAGCTGGTCGCGCAGGACGTTCAGCAGCAGGCAGTAGCGCGGCGGGACCTTGTTGACGAAGTGCACGGCGTGGGCCTCGTCGAGTTCCAGGACGGCGACGTCGGCGTCGAGCCGGCCGCGCCAGTCCACCTCGCCGAGCAGCGCAGCGGCCACGCCCCGGGTGAAGTTGCTGCCGGTGCGGTTGGTGAAGACCTTCAGGCCCTGGCTCTCCAGCAGTTCCACGACCATCTTGGTGGTGGTGGTCTTGCCGTTCGTGCCGCTGACGACGGCGACGCCCAGCGGCAGTGTGGAGAGCGTCCGTTGCATGAAGCCGGGGTCGATTTTTTCGACCACCAGGCCGGGGAGGGCTGAGCCTCCGCCCCGGAGCCGGGAGACCCGGCGGACGAGCTTGCCGAGCGGAACGCTGAAGTAGAGCATGCTTTGTAATATATCCCAGCGGCGGCATGGAACCCGGTCCGGGGGCGCGCTCCGGTGCGGCCCCGGGGAGCGCGGCGCATTATGCTGGCACCATGACCACCCCCCTTTCTTTGCCTGGTTCCGGCGCGGGATCAGGCCTCCGGATCGGCGTCCTGGCGCTCCAGGGCGACTTCCGTGAACACCTGCACGCCGTGGAGGCAGCCGGCGCCACGGGCATCGGCGTCCGCCGCCCTGCCGAGCTGGACGGCCTTGACGGCCTCATCATTCCCGGCGGGGAATCGACGACCATCGACAAGCTCGCCCGGATGTTCGAACTGCGGGATCCGCTGCGCGAACGCATTCAGGCCGGCCTGCCGGTCTATGGTTCCTGCGCCGGCATGATCCTGCTGGCGGCGGACATCGCCGACCCGGCCCGGGACCTTGCCGGCAACCCCCAGCAGACCTTCGGCGGCCTGGACATCACGGTCCGCCGCAACGCCTTCGGCCGGCAGCGGGAATCGTTCGAGACCGACCTTGAGTTCAAGGGGCTGGAGTTCAGCGCCGATGAATCCGGCGTGGCTCCGGTGCACGCCGTGTTCATCCGCGGACCCTGGGTGGAGCGCGTCGGCGCGGGCGTTGAGGTCCTGGCCCAGGTGGAACCGTCCAAGGCCGGCCACCCGGAATCCCTCGACGGGACGGCTAGAATTGTTGCTGTGCGTTCCGGCAAGCTGCTGGCCACCTCCTTCCACCCGGAAGTGACGGGGGAGAAGCGCGTGCACGAATTGTTTATTCGAATGATCAGAGGAGAAGCGTAAAGCATGTCAGGCCACTCCAAATGGGCGACGACCAAGCACAAGAAGGCCATCCTGGACAGCCGCCGGGCCAAGTCGTTCGCCAAGCTGATCAAGAACATCGAAGTTGCCGCGCGCATGGGCGGACCCGACCTCGCCGGCAACCCGAGCCTGGAACTCGCCGTCACCAAGGCCAAGAAGACCTCGGTCCCCGCTGACAACATCGACCGCGCCATCAAGCGCGGCGCCGGCCTCACCGGCGAGGTCGTGGACTACACCGAGATCATGTACGAATGCCGCGGACCGCAGGGTTCGGCCCTGCTGATCGAGTGCCTTACGGACAACAAGAACCGCGCGGCCTCCGAGGTCCGGCTCGCCATCTCCCGCAACGGCGGCACGATCGCCGATCCCGGTTCGGTCAGCTACCTGTTCTCCCGCAAGGGCGTCGTCTCGCTGCCCAAGAACGGCCTGAGCGAGGACGACGTGCTGATGGCCGTCCTCGACGCCGGCGCCGAGGAAGTCAAGGACAACGGCGACAGCTTCGAGATCCACTCCGAACCGACTGACCTGCAGGCCATCCGCGATGCGCTCAAGGAAGCCGGAATCGACTACGACACCGACGAGGCCGAGTTCGTGCCCTCCATGCAGGTGCCGCTGGACCTCGACGCCGCCAAGAAGTTCATGAAGCTCGTGGATGCCCTGGAAGAGCTAGACGACGTGCAGAACGTCTACAGCAACGCAGACCTCAGCGACGAAGTGCAGGCCGCACTGGAAGCCGAGTGACCCTTCGCGTCCTCGGCGTCGATCCGGGCCTCACCCGCTGCGGCATCGGCGTCGTGGACGTCGAGAAAAACCGGCGCGCCACGATGGTGGCGTTCGGCGTCGTCGGTACCTCCCCGGAGGAGAGCCTGGACCAGCGGCTGCTTGTCATCGCCACCTCGATCGACGACTGGCTGGACAAGTATGAGCCGCAGGTCCTCGCCGTCGAACGTGTCTTCTCCCAGCTCAACGTCAGCACGGTCATGGGTGTGGCCCAGGCCTCCGGCGTCGTGATCGCGGCCGCCGCGCGCCGCGGCATCCCGGTGGCGTTGCATACGCCCTCGGAGGTCAAGGCCGCCGTGACCGGCAGTGGAACGTCCAACAAGGACGCTGTCACCAAGCTCGTCACCAAGATCCTGCGGCTGGATGCCCCGCCGCGGCCAGCCGATGCCGCCGATGCGCTGGCACTGGCCATCACGCACGCGTGGCGGGCCGGCAGTGGTGCCGCGGTGGCCACCACAGGGCCGGGAAGCCAGTCCCTTACCCCGGCCCAGCGCGCCTGGGCCGACGCGGAGGCCAAGGCGCGCCGCGCGCGCTGAATGTCCGGGGCGCTTGCTAGGGTATTCGTAGATATGTTCGGATAGCCGGCTGCCAACCCAGCCGTAGACCCAGGAGCCAGGCCTTGATCAGTTTTCTCCGCGGAACCGTAGCGCACGTTGGCCTGTCCTCGGCAGTGATCGACCTCAACGGCGCCGGCATGAGCGTCAACGCGACGCCGCAGACCCTCAGCAAGCTCCGCGTCGGGGACGAGGGCAAGCTCTTTACTTCCCTGATCGTGCGCGAAGACTCGCTGACCCTTTTCGGCTTCTCCAGCGACGACGAACGTGAGGTCTTCGACGTGCTGCTCAGCGTCAGCGGCGTCGGCCCGCGCCTGGCCCTGGCCGTCCTGGCCGTCCATGAGCCCGAGGCGATCCGGGTCGCCGCGCATTCCGGTGACGGCAAGGCCTTCACGAAGGTTCCCGGAATCGGCCCCAAGGTCGCCGGCCGGATCGTGCTGGAACTGGCCGGCAAGCTGGTCCCGCACGGCACGCCCGGAGGCTCCGCGCCGGCCGTGTCCGCCGAAGCCGTGTGGAAGCCGCAGGTGGTTGCCGCGATGACGAGCCTGGGCTGGTCCGAGAAGGACGCCACCGCCAGCATCGACAAGTCACTGGCCGATTCCCCGGAGCTCGCCGAAAAGGGCAACGTCGCGGAAATCCTCCGCGCCACGCTGCGCTGGCTGGGCCAGGACGGCGCCCGCGCCGGCAACAGGGTAGGCGCCCGTGGCTGAGCCGTCGCTCGTCGCCGGGGGCGAGGAACCCGAGGAGCGCGCGATCGAGGCCGCCCTCCGGCCCAAGAACCTGCACGACTTCGTGGGCCAGCACCGGGTCCGCAAACAACTCTCCCTCGTCCTGGAGGCCTCCCGGATGCGCGGCCGCAGCGCCGACCACGTGCTGCTGTCCGGGCCGCCCGGCCTGGGCAAGACCACGCTGTCCATGATCATCGCCGCCGAGATGAACGCCCCGCTGCGGATCAGCAGCGGCCCGGCCATCCAGCACGCCGGTGACCTGGCCGCCATCCTCTCCTCGCTGTCCGAGGGCGAAGTCCTCTTCCTCGACGAGATCCACCGGATGTCCCGCCCGGCCGAGGAGATGCTCTACATGGCCATGGAGGACTTCCGCGTCGACATCGTCGTCGGCAAGGGCGCCGGGGCCACCGCCATCCCGCTCGAGCTCCCGCCCTTCACCCTGGTCGGCGCCACCACCCGCGCCGGGCTGCTGCCGGGGCCGCTGCGGGACCGGTTCGGTTTCACCGGCCACCTCGAGTTCTACTCCGTCGAGGAGCTCGAACTGGTGCTGCGGCGCTCCGCCGGCCTGCTGGACCTGAAGGTGAATTCGGCCGGGTTCAGCGAGATCGCCGGCCGGTCCCGGGGCACGCCCCGAATTGCCAACCGCCTGCTCCGCCGCGTCCGGGACTGGGCCCTGGTGCACGGCGTGGATCAAATCGACGCCCGGACGGCGTCCGCTGCCCTCGACATGTACGAAGTGGACAAACGCGGCCTGGACCGCCTGGACCGTGCCGTCCTGGAGGCGCTGATCACCAAATTCGGCGGCGGACCGGTGGGCCTGTCCACCCTGGCGATCGCCGTCGGCGAGGAAACCGAAACGGTGGAGACCGTCGCCGAACCATATCTGGTCCGGGAGGGTCTGCTGGGCCGGACGCCGCGCGGTCGGATTGCCCTGGCCCCGGCGTGGACCCACCTGGGTTTTGCGGTGCCCGCCGGCGCCTTCGGGCAGGACCCGCTGGACCTGTTCCAGGCCGGCACCCCCGATAGTGGACCGGCCGGCTTCGGCGTGGATGCCGAGGGCGAAGTCGATCCGGAATGGATCCGTAATAGTCAATAGCACTCGCTAGTGACCTTTTCCCTTTAGACTGGTATGACGCTCGGCACGTTCGGGCCATTGTTTCCGTGTGCGGCTACCGCTAGCCGCTGCCGGCCGGGCATGATTTTCTGCCAGGTCTACTGCCAGGGCCCACACCAGGCGGCCCCGGAACGGAACGGACGTTGCTGTGAAACCAGCTTGCAAGTACAGAACGGAACTTTCCCCTTGGATCCAATGACTATTCTCCTGTTCGTCATGCTCGGCGTGTTCGTCTTCATGATGTTCCGCCGCAACAAGAAGACGCAGCAGCAGCAGGCAGAGCTCCAGTCGAAGTTCGGCACCGGCGTTGACGTCATGACCAGCTTCGGGCTGTTCGGCCGCATCGTTGAGATCGACGAAGCCGAGAACAAGGTTGTTTTGGAGCTCTCCCCGGGCAACACCGCCACCGTGCACCGCCAGGCCGTCACCAAGATCGTTGAGCCGGTTGTTGCCGCCGAGGAACCGACGGTTGTTCCCGACGATGCCTCCTCGCTGACCCTCGGGAAGACCGATGCCACCATCGACGGCGTCGACAGCGCCGCCACCGCCGGTGAGGCGCCCCGCCACGAAACGCCGGACGAAACCCTGCGCCGCCTGAACGACGAAGGCAAGAAAGACAGCTAGTCTGCCTCCTGAGCTATCCCGCGAAGCTACGGTGCGCGGGCATCCGCCGGTGCAGGCCTGACAGGCCGCACCGGCGGTTCCTCCGTAAACAATAGAAAGATCGACAATGGCACGAACTGGCCCCAAAAACTCAGCCCTCAGGGTGCTGGTCTGGCTTGGCGTAATTCTCGCCGTCTTGACTGCCGTCCTGGCGGGCGGCACCATGGCCGGGCAGGCGAGCTGGGCTCCCAAGCTGGCACTGGACCTTGAAGGCGGCACCCAGATGATCCTGGCGCCCAAGGTGGAGGGCGGTTCGGACATCAACGAAGAACAGCTCAACCAGGCCGTGGCGATCATCCGCCAGCGTGTGGACGGCTCCGGCGTCGCGGAAGCTGAAATCAGCACGCAGTCCGGCCGCAACGTCGTCGTCAGCCTTCCGGGCACTCCGTCGAAGGAGACCCGTGCGCTGATCCAGGCGTCGGCCGACATGAACTTCCGCCCGGTCATCCAGGCCGGCGCCGGCGCAGCCGTCCCGGTCGCGTCCCGGACCCCCGCGAACAAGCTGCCCAAGCCGACCGCCGCGCCCAAGAACAGCAGCGACGAGAACTGGGTCACCGCGGACGTCTACAAGAAGTTTGAGGCGCTCGACTGCGACAACCCGTCCCAGGACAAGCAGGAACGCTCCGATCCGGCCAAGCCGCTGGTTACCTGCGAACCCGCCTCCGACGGCAGGCCTGCAATCAAGTACATCCTCGGGCCGGTTGAGGTCAAGGGCTCGGACATCACGACCTCGTCCTTCCAGCTGCAGCGCGGCGCGCAGGGCGCGGTGACCAACCAGTGGGCTGTCGACATCCAGTTCAACGACGAGGGCACCGCCAAGTTCAAGACGGTCACCGAGCGGCTGAACAAGTTCTACGTCGCTGCCGGCGGCGAGACCGGTTCGGACCCGAAGGCGCAGTTCGCCATTGTCCTGGACGACCAGGTCATTTCCGCCCCGCGGGCCCAGGCCGTCATCACCGATGGCCGCCCGCAGATCACCGGCGGTTTCACCGAGCAGTCCGCCAAGGCCCTCTCCGACCAGCTGCGCTTCGGCGCCCTGCCGATCAGCTTCGAGATCCAGAGCGACCAGCAGATCTCCGCCACCCTCGGCGGTGAGCAGCTGCGGATGGGCATGCTGGCCGGCTTGATCGGCCTGCTGCTGGTTGTGGTCTACTCGCTGTTCCAGTACCGGGCGCTCGGCTTTGTCACCGTCGCCTCGCTCGTCGTCGCCGGTGCGCTGACCTACCTGGCCATCGCAATCCTCGGCTGGACCGAGAACTACCGCCTCTCGCTCGCCGGTGTGGCCGGCATCATCGTGGCAATCGGCCAGACGGCGGACTCGTTCATCGTCTACTTCGAACGCATCCGTGATGAGCTGCGCGAAGGCCGCGGCCTGGTCTCGGCCGTGGAAAACGGCTGGAAGCGGGCCAAGCGGACCGTGCTGGCGTCCAAGGCCGTCAACCTGCTGGCAGCCCTCGTGCTCTACTTCGTGGCGGTGGGCAACGTCCGCGGCTTCGCCTTCACCCTGGGCCTGACCGCAATCGCCGACCTGATCGTGGTCTTCATGTTCACCCATCCGACCCTGCAGGTCCTGGCCCGCACCAAGTTCTTCGGCGAAGGCCACAAGTTCTCGGGCCTGGACCCGAAGCGGCTCGGCGCCGTGCCCCTGTACCGGGGAGCCGGACGCATCCGCACGCCGGAGGACCGGCCGGTTGCGGCCCCGCGCGCCAAGAACACCGGTGCCGCGGCCGAGGCCGAACGCCGGATGACCATTGCAGAACGACGCCTCGCGGAAAAGCAGGAACAGCTTGCTGGTTCCTCCAAGAGCGCGTCCAAGGAGGGCAAGTAAATGGCCAGCTTCGCCACTTTCGGTAACGAGCTTTACACGGGCAAGCGCTCGTACGACTTCGTCGGTTCCAAGAAGATCTGGTTCCTGATCGCCGCGGCCGCCGTCGCGCTTTCCATCCTGCTGCCGATCGCCAAGGGCGGCTTCAACCTGGGCATCGAGTTCCGCGGCGGCTCGGAGTTCACGGTCTCCAACGTCAAGGACCGCGACGCCGCCCTCGGTGAGAAGGCCGTCCAGGAAGTCGTCTCCGGCAGCCTGCCGCGCGTCGCCAACGTCGCCGGCAACACCATGCGCATCCAGACGGACAGGCTCAGCGACGACGAGGTGATCAAGGTCAAGGAAGGCCTCACCAAGGCCTATGGCGTGACCGACAACGAGGTCACTTCGACGTTCGTGGGGCCCACCTGGGGCGCTGACGTGACCAAGCAGGCGCTGCTCGGCCTCGCCATCTTCGTGGGACTTGCCGCCGTCCTGATGGCGCTGTACTTCCGGACCTGGAAAATGTCCCTGTCCGCCCTCGCCGGCATGGCGGTAACGATGTTCGTCACGGCCGGGGTGTATTCGCTGAGCGACTTCGAGGTCACCCCCTCGGCCATCATCGGCTTCCTCACGGTGCTCAGCTACTCGCTCTACGACACCGTGGTGGTGTTCGACAAGATCCGTGAAAACACCTCGGACCTGCAGGCATCCACCAGGCGCACGTTCGCCGAAGAAGTGAACCTCGCCGTCAACCAGACGCTGGTGCGTTCCATCAACACCATGATGGTCGCCATCCTCCCGGTCGGCGCGATCCTCTTCATCGGGGCCGGACTGCTGGGCGCGGGCACCCTTCGGGATCTCTCGCTGGCGCTGTTCGTGGGCATCCTGATCGGCACCGCGGCGACCATCTTCGTCGCCGCCCCGCTGTACGCCTGGCTGCGCCAGGGGGAGCCGGACCTGATCAAGCAGGCCAAGCGCGTGCAGCAGCGCCGCACCGAGAATGCCGCCAAGGCGGCACCGGCCACGGCCTAGCCGGCAGGCCCGCAGAACACCGCCCGACGGGCCGGAGAACGTCCCCGCGACGTTCTCCGGCCCGTGGCCGTTGGTCCCGGTTATCGAAGTGTCCTGCTGCGGGAATAGACTTGAATAATTAACGGGTTGTGAGAGGTGCTTCATTGGAAGAACGTTCGACGCCGGTGCCTGCAGCCCCGGCGGATAAGGCTACCGGCCAGGGGCCCCAGACTGGCGTGGTCGCTGCCGGACGCCCGGACACGGCCGTGCCCGTCGACAACTCCGGAACCCGGCCCACCTTCCCCGGACGCCGCGAACGCACCCGCTCCCGGCTGGCGCGCCTGACCGGCCGCGGAACGCCCTCGTACTCGCCGATTCTGGAGCCGTTGCTGCGCACCGTGCGCGCCAACAACCCCAAGGACGACTTCGAACTGATCCAGCGCGCCTTCGTCGTGGCGGAACGATGCCACCGCGGACAAAAGCGCAAGAGCGGCGACCCGTACATCACGCACCCGGTGGCCGTGGCGACGATCCTGGCCGAGCTGGGATTGAGCGGGACGACGCTGGCCGCCGCCCTGCTGCACGACACCGTCGAGGACACCTCGTACACCCTGGATGATCTCAAGGGTGAGTTCGGTCCGGAGGTGGCCATGCTGGTCGACGGCGTGACCAAGCTGGACAAGGTCAGCTTCGGCGAGGCCGCCCAGTCCGAGACCGTGCGCAAGATGGTCGTGGCCATGGCCAAGGACATCCGCGTGCTCATGATCAAGCTTGCGGACCGGCTCCACAACGCCCGCACCTGGCGTTTTGTCTCGGCCGAGTCCTCGGCCCGCAAAGCCCGCGAAACCCTGGAGATCTTTGCGCCGCTGGCCCACCGGCTCGGCATGAACACGATCAAGTGGGAACTCGAGGACCTCTCCTTCGCTGCGCTGTACCCCAAGGTCTACGAGGAAATCGTGCGCATGGTGGGGGACCGCACCCCAGAGCGGGAGAAGAACCTCGCCGTCATCCGCAACCAGATCACCGAGGATCTACGCGCGGCCAAGATCAAGGCCACGATCACCGGCCGGCCCAAGCACTATTACTCGATCTACCAGAAGATGATCGTCCGCGATAAGGACTTCGACGACATCAACGACCTGATGGGTGTCCGGGTTCTCGTCGACTCGGTGCGCGACTGTTATGCAGCCCTCGGTGCCATGCACTCGCGCTGGAACCCGCTCCCGGGCCGGTTCAAGGACTACATCGCGATGCCGAAGTTCAACATGTATCAGTCGCTGCACACCACGGTGATCGGCCCGGGCGGCAAGCCGGTGGAAATCCAGATCAGGACCCACGAGATGCACCGCCGCGCCGAATACGGCGTCGCCGCGCACTGGAAGTACAAGGACCAGCCCAACCGCACGGCGGCCGGTCCGGGGAGCCCGCGCGACGGGGATATGGGCTGGCTGCGGTCGCTCGTGGACTGGCAGCAGGAAACCTCCGACCCCGGCGAGTTCCTCGATTCGCTGCGCTTCGAGATCAACGCCCGCGAAGTGTTCGTGTTCACGCCCAAGGGCGAGGTCATGGCCCTCCCGGCCGGTTCGACGCCGGTGGACTTTGCGTACGCGGTCCACACTGAAGTCGGGCACCGGACCATCGGCGCGCGCGTCAACGGCAAACTCGTGCCGCTCAACAGCGAACTCAACCACGGCGACTGGGTGGAGATCTTCACCTCCAAGGCCGAAGGCGCCGGCCCCAGCCAGGACTGGCAGCACTTCGTCAAGAGTGCCCGTGCGCGGAACAAGATCCGGCAGTGGTTCAGCAAGGAACGCCGCGAAGAGGCGATCGACCGCGGCAAGGAACTGCTCACCAAGGCAATGCGCAAGCAGAACCTTCCGCTGCAGCGCCTGATGACCCACGACGCCCTCGCCGCGATTGCCGAGGACTTCAAGTACGCGGACATCTCCGGGCTCTACGCGGGCGTGGGCGACGGCCACACCTCGGCCCAGTCCGTGATGGAGCGGCTCGTCGAGAGCCTCGGAGGGAACGAAACTCCCGAGGACGACCTCACCGAGATCTCGATCCCCACGCAGGTCACCAAGACGCGGTACTCGGACTCCGGCGTCGTGGTCCGCGGCGTCGATGACGTCTGGGTGAAATTGGCACGCTGCTGCACCCCGGTGCCGCCGGACCCGATCCTGGGCTTCGTCACACGCGGTTCCGGCGTCTCCGTGCACCGGACCGACTGCACCAACGTGTCCGGCCTGATGGACCAGCCGGACCGGATCGTCGAGGTGGAGTGGGCGCCGACCCAGTCCAGCGTCTTCCTGGTGGAAATCCAGGTGGAGGCCCTGGACCGCAAGTCCCTGCTCTCCGACGTCACCCGGATCCTCTCGGAGAACCACGTCAACATCCTGGCCGCTAGCGTGCACACTTCCACCGACCGGGTGGCGATCTCCAAGTTCGCGTTCGAGATGGGCGATCCAAAGTACCTGAGCCACGTGCTCAGTGCCGTCCGGCGCATCGACGGTGTCTTCGACGTCTATCGCACCACGGGCAACCGCCGCCGCAGCTAGCATCCCGGACCGGCTAACAATCCGGGACAGTGCCGCGGTCCTGCTCCGGCAGCAAGGCCGCGAGTTTCGCCAGGGCCGACCTCCGGTACGGCAGCCGGGGCGTGGCCTCCACCGCGCGGATGAGCAACCGCAGCCGCACGTTCAGCTCCGTCGCGGCCAGAAAGGCTCCGAGGGCGGGCACTGCCCGCTCTGCGTCCACATGCAGGGCGATGTCCACTGCCGTCCGCAGCGGACTGGAGACCATGAGCCCGCCGAGGCTGACGACGTCGAACGGCCCCAGCCGCACCTCATGGAAGGTGCAGCCGCGGGTGGCCCGGAGGCTCGAAACGCGCCGGTTGGCGTCCACGAGCAGGGCCGTCCGGTCCGGTTCCCCGGCGCAGCCGTAGATCCACGCCGCCGTCATCCGTCCCGCGACCACGCGCTGCCGGATTGGCGGCGGAATAGTGCAGGCCGCCGCCCGGGCGCGCAGCTGCGGGGTGGACGCGGCGCCGGGCGGGAGGTAGCCGCGCTGGGAGAGTTGCGTCAGCACGCCGTCGGACGCCATGGCCTGCAGCTCCGCCCATGAGAACAGCGTCCCGGGGGAGTAGAGCACCGACGGCGCACCGCCGGGCTGGCCCGGACCGGACGCCGGCTGGCCGCCAGCCGCGGGGCCGCCAGCCGCGGGGCCGCCAGCCGCGGGGCCGGCACCCGGGGAACTGGCGGCGGGGTAGCCGGGGCGCAGGGTCATTCAGCCATCGTGCCGCGTGGCCCCGGACGCGAAACAGGCCCCGTCCCGGTCATGTGGATAACCGGGAGGGGCCTGTCGCTGCTAGCTGTTCCTAGGAGAGTTCGCTGGCTGACCGCTCGAGCTGCTCCAGCCAGGCCTGGCGGGCCTCCAGGGCTTCCTGGGCTGCCTTGATCTTGCGCTCGTCGCCGGCTTTCTCGGCCTTGGCCAGATCGTCCTTCAGCCCCGCGATGGCAGACTCCAGCTGGGAGAGGGCGCTGTTGGTGCGGGCCTTCGTTTCCGGATTCGACCGCTTCCAGTTCTCGTCCTCGGCGTGGCGGACGGCGTCCTCCACCTTCCGCAGGCCGGCTTCGATCCGGCCCATGTCCGCGCGGGGAACCTTGCCGGCTTCCTCCCAGCGGTCACGGATGGACTGCAGCGCCTTCTTGGCCGCGGCGAGGTCCTTGATCGGGAGGAGTTCGTTGGCCTCCACCAGCAGGGCTTCCTTCACCTTGAGGTTCGCCCCGTACTCCTGGTCGATCTCCTCGTTGGCGGCCTGGCGATTGGTGAAGAAGACGTCCTGCGCCGCGCGGAAACGTGCCCACAGGGCGTCGTCGTCCTTGCGGCTGGCGCGCGGCGAGGCCTTCCACTGATCCATCAGGCGGCGGTATTCGCCGGCAGCGAAGCCCCAGTCGGTCGAGGAGGACAGCGCTTCGGCCTCGGTGATCAGCTTCTCCTTGGCCGCCTTGGCCGCGGAGTTGTTGCTGTCCAGCTGCGAGAAGTACGCGCGGCGGTGGCGGTCGAAGACGGTGCGGGCGGCGCGGAACCGCTTCCACAGCGCGTCCTCGTTGCTGCGGCCAAGCCGGACGCCGCTCTTCTGGGCGGTCTTCCAGCTCTCGAAGAGTTCGTTCATCCGGGCGCTGGAGGTCTTCCACTGGATCTGCGCGGGATCGTGCCCGGCGATTTCCTCGGCCTCGGCCACGATCGCTTCGCGGGCTGCGAGCTCGGCGGCGCGGACGGCGTCGTGCTCCGCCTTCCCGGCCTTTTCGAGTTCGGTGATCTGGCCCGACAGCGTGTCCAGGCGACCCTCCGCGGCACGGAGGTCGCCCACCATGTTGCGCTCGGCCAGCAGCTCGCGCAGGTGCGTGACTGTCTTCTGCATGTCAGTCGCGGGAGCCTTGGAGGCAACCCGCTGCTCGAGCAGGACGATCTGGGCCACGACGTCGTCGTACTTGCGGGCGAAGTAGCCGAGGGCCTCATCATCGCTGACGCCGGGGTACTGGCCGACCGGGTGTTCCTCGCCATCGATGGTCAGGAACACGTGGCCGTCGCCCTCGACGCGGCCCCAGCGTGCTGCCTCGGCAAGCGATGTGGCACTCGAGGAGGGGGTGGCTGCGGGCGCGGCCAGCGATGGCGTTGCCTTCGGGCGTGCGGCAAAGGCGGCGGGTGACGGGGCCGGACGGGGCGCGGGAGCCGGGGCCGGGCGGGAATCCGCTGCGGATTCTGCGGCGGGTGCGGCCTCGGGCTGGACTGCTTCCTCGGCCTCGGGCTGCACGTCCGCCTCTGCGGATGCGGCGTCGGCCTCCGTTGCCGCGGGCTCCGGGGCTCCCGTCTCCTGTACTTCCGGCGTGGCCGGGTTGGCGCCGCCGGGCTCGTTGGCCGTCTCGGTCACCGTAACCTCGGCTTCGGTCTCGTTGGCAGCTGCTGCCACTGTTTCGTCGGATTTCTGACTGTCTGTCACCGCTAGAAGTCTTTCGCTTGGAGGGAAATACCGGCACCGCGGCCGCGAGGGCCCCGGCTGGTTACTTCAGAGAGAACGAGTCTATCGTGACTGGTTCCACAGGTGCGCCGTCCGTGGCGCTGGCGCCGGGTTTGACGCCGGCAGCCGCAATCTTCTTGACCACGTCCAGCCCGGACGTGACCTTGCCGACCACCGTGTAACCGCCGGCGGCGTCGGCGGGGATCACGGTGTCCTTGTAAACGATGAAGAACTGGGTTCCATTGCCGTACGCGTTGCCGCCGGTCCGTGCCACGGCGATCGTGCCGGCCGGGTACTTGTTGTCGGCAGGGGTGTTTTCCAGCGGACCCCAGGTGTACGCGGGGTCGCCGCTTCCGTCCCCGGACTTGGAACCGCACTGCAGCACGCCGAAGGACGCGGCGGTGGTAAGCCGGTGGCAGCTGAGGCCCTTGTAGAAGTTTTTGTCCGCGAGGGACTTGAACACGGCGGCCGCCTGCGGAGCCTTGCTGCCGTCCAACGTGATCCCCAGGCTGCCGCGGTTGAGGGCCAGGGTGCCGGTGAAGGTCTTGCCGGACGCGGTCTCCGGCTTCGGAATGTTCGCGCCGTTGCTCGCGGCGGGGGACGGGGTGGCGGAGGCCGACGGGCTCTGCAGCCCGGCTTCCGCGGCCTTGAACTCGTCCTCGCTGGGATTGCTGGAAAACACCGTCAGCTGCAGCACGACGGCGAGGACGAGGGCGGCGGCGCCGCCGGCGGTCGCGAGGACATTGTCGCGTTTCCGGCGTTTGTCCTGCTCCCGGCGCAGCTCGCGCTTCGCCTCCATCTGCTGGACGCGCCGCTTGGCTTCGCGGGCGCTCCGTGAACTGGCCGCCAAAAGTCCTCCTGGTTGTAGGGCCGCACCCCGGGCCGCGCCGTCGGCGCCGATCCGGGTGCAACACGCAAGCTTCCGGCAGTACTGCCGGCGGCAACCGTTTCAGAGCCGCGCATTAGAGATGCGCGCGCCGAAAGCATAAACTGACTGCCGCACACAGTTTATGCACGACTGGCCGGTCAGCGCGCGACGCCGCGGCCGTTGCAGCCGCCGTCGTTATCAGAGGAGAAAATTCCACCATGGCACGCACCGCCTCCCTGTCCGGATTCCCCGAGTGGCTTCCCGAGGAGCGGCTGGTGGAACTGCATGTGCTGGACACCCTGCGGCGGACCTTTGAGCTGCACGGCTTCTCCTCCATTGAGACGCGCGCCGTGGAGACGGTGGGACAGCTGCTCCGCAAGGGCGAAATCGACAAAGAGGTCTATGGCCTCAGCCGGCTGCAGGACGACGAGGGGGCCGGCGGCGCTGCGAGCGACCCAGCCGCGTCCCACAAGGCCGATCCGCACGCCCTGGCCCTGCACTACGACCTCACCGTGCCGTTCGCGCGCTACGTGGTGGAGAACGCCGGTTACCTGGCGTTCCCGTTCCGGCGCTACCAGATCCAGAAAGTCTGGCGCGGTGAGCGTCCGCAGGAGGGCCGCGCCCGCGAGTTCACCCAGGCGGACATCGACATCGTCGGCGACGGCGAGCTGCCGTTCCGCTACGACGTCGAAATCGCGCTCGTGATCGCTGAGGCGCTGGGTGCCCTGCCGATCCCGGACTTCCTGCTCCGGGTCAACAACCGCAAACTGGCCGAGGGCTTCTACAATGGCATCGGCCTGACCGACACGGCAGGGGTCCTGCGCAGCATCGACAAGCTCGAGAAGATCGGCGCGGCCAAGGTCGCTGAGCTGCTCCAGACCGAGCTCGGCGCCACCGAGGAGCAGGCGCAGGCAGCGCTCAAGCTGGCCGGGATCCGCACCGGGGACACCTCGTTCGTGCAGCAGGTCCGGGCGCTCGGCGTGAGCAACGAGCTGCTCGAGGAAGGCCTCAACGAGCTGGAGCAGGTCATAGCCGCCGCCGTCCAGCGCGCGCCGGGCAAGGTGGTCGCGGACCTCAGCATCGCCCGCGGCCTGGACTACTACACCGGCACCGTGGTGGAAACCGTCCTGGTGGGCCACGAGCAGCTCGGTTCGATCTGCTCCGGCGGCCGGTACGACGCGCTGGCGAGCAAGGGCAACCGGAAGTTCCCCGGCGTCGGACTGTCGATCGGCGTGACCCGGCTGGTGTCGCGCATGCTCAGCCAGGAGCTGGCCAAGGCGTCCCGGGCCGTGCCCACCGCCGTTCTGGTGGCGCTGACCAACGACGAGAGCTGGGGCGCGGCGCAGGACGTCGCGGCGCAGCTGCGCGCCCGCGGGATCGCCACGGAGGTCGCGGCAAAGGCAGAGAAGTTCGGCAAGCAAATCAAGTTCGCGGACCGCCGCGGCATCCCGTTCGTCTGGTTCACCGACGACGACGGCAAGCACCAGGTCAAGGACATCCGTACCGGCGAGCAGGGCGACGCCGATCCGGCCAGCTGGGCGCCGGCCGAGGAGGACCTGCACGTCCGCGTGACCAGGGCCTAAGCCCTTCCGCGGCGCGCACCGTTTCAGCGTCCGCTGCGCCTTCGGTGCGCCAGCACCAGGAACCGTCCGGCGACGCCCACAGCCAGCACCGCCGCCATGCCCAGCACCGAGGCGGGCGGCAGTGTCACGGCCAGGACCAGGCAGCCGGCGAATCCGAGGGCATTGAGCCAGCGCGGGGCGAGGCGGCGGGGGCCCGTGAGGGTGAACGCGGCGGCATTCGTCACGGCGTAGTAGATCAGCACACCGAAACTGGAGAAGCCCACCACCGTCAGCACGTTCGTGGTCAGCAACAGCACGATCACGGCCGCGGCGACGGTCAGCTCGGCCACGACCGGAACAGTGTGCGCCCCGCCGACCCGGGCCAGCGGGGCGGGCAGGTCCCGTTCCCGCGCCATCGCCATGGTGGTCCGGCCCACGCCGGTGATCAGCGCCAGCAGGGCGCCGAGGCACGCGGCGGCGGCCCCGGCCTGTACGAAGGGGGCGCCGGCGCGCAGCGACGAGTTGGTCACGGCGTCGAGCAGCGGGGCGGATGAGCCGGCCAGTTGGTCCGCCGGCAGGTGCCACTGCAGCAGGGCCGCGAGTCCGAGGTAGATCAGGAAGGCCGCGGCGAGGGTGGCGAGGATGGCCCGCGGGATGGTGGTGGCTGGATCCTTGACCTCTTCGCCCAGGGTGGCGATCCGTGCGTACCCGGCGAAGGCGAAGAACATCAGCCCCGCCGCAGGCAACACGCCCCACGCCCCGCCGGTGGCACCGGGCTGTAGCGCCTGGAGTGGTATTGCCCCGAACGGTCCGCCCAGTGCCGCGCCGGCGCCTTCCGGGTGCGGGCCGATAACCGAGGCCACGGAAACGAACGCGAGCGTGGCCAGCACGACGGCGAGCAGGATCTTGGTCAGCAGCGCCGTACGGGTGATGCCCAGCAGGTTTACGCCGGTCAGCACGACGACGGCGGCAACCGCCACCGGCGTAGCGAAGCCGGGCGCCAAGTAATGCCCGAAAGTTAGAGCCATGGCCGCGCAGGAAGCCGTCTTGCCGGTCACGAAACCCCACCCGGCGATGAAGCCGGGCCATTCGCCCAGCTGCCGGCGGCCGTACACGTAGGTGCCGCCGCTGGACGGATATCTGGCGGCCAGCTGTGCCGACGCCACCGCGTTGCAGTAGGCCACCAGGCCGGCCAGGGCCACTGCGACGGTGAGCAGCGGCCCGGCGAGGGCTGCGGCGGGGGAGAAGACCACGAACACGCCGGCGCCCAGCATTGAGCCGAGACCGATCGCGGTGGAATCGACGACGCCGAGTCGGCGCTTCAGCTGCCCCGGCACGGGCGGATGGCTAGCCATGGCGGGTGGGGCCTTTCCAACGGGTAAACTCGAACGGGATCGTTCCCGTAGCGGTCCCATTTAACACCACCCTGTTTTCCTTCTGAAAGGCGAGCTGTGCTGCGCACACACGACCTCGGATCCCTTCGCTCCGAGCACATTGGACAAACCGTAACCCTCGCCGGCTGGGTCGGCCGGCGTCGTGACCACGGTGGTGTCGCATTCGTGGACCTGCGCGACGCTTCGGGCGTCGCCCAGGTGGTCGTCCGCGAAGAAGAGGTCTTCCACGGCCTCCGCAACGAGTTCGTGCTGCAGGTAATCGGCACCGTCGCCAAGCGTCCCGAGGGCAACGAGAACCCGGCGCTGGCCACCGGCGAGATCGAGGTCATGGCCGAGAAGGTCACCATCCTCAACACCTCCGACCCGCTGCCGTTCCAGATCGACGAGCACGTTGAGGTGGGCGAGGAAGCCCGCCTCAAGCACCGCTACCTGGACCTGCGCCGCCCGGGCCCGGCCCGCAACCTTCGCCTGCGCTCCGAAGCCAACCGGGTGGCCCGCGAACTGCTGCACCAGGACGGCTACGTCGAGATCGAGACGCCCACGCTGACCCGCTCGACGCCGGAAGGCGCCCGCGACTTCGTCGTCCCCGCCCGCCTCGCACCGGGTTCCTGGTATGCGCTGCCGCAGTCGCCGCAGCTCTTCAAGCAGCTCTTGCAGGTCGGCGGCTTCGAGAAGTACTACCAGATCGCCCGCTGCTACCGCGACGAGGACTTCCGCGCCGACCGCCAGCCGGAGTTCACCCAGCTCGACATCGAAGCCAGCTTCGTGGAGCAGGATGACATCATCGGCCTCGGCGAGAGCATCGTGAAGGCGCTGTGGAAGCTGATCGACGTCGAGATCCCCACCCCGATCCAGCGCATCACCTACAACGATGCGATGGCCCGCTACGGCTCGGACAAGCCGGACCTGCGCTTCGGCCTGGAGCTGACCGAGCTCACCGAGTTCTTCAAGGACACGAACTTCGGCGTCTTCAAGGCGCCCTATGTTGGTGCCGTCGTGATGCCGGGCGGCGCCTCGCAGGCCCGCCGGGCCCTGGATGCCTGGCAGGAATGGGCCAAGCAGCGCGGCGCCAAGGGCCTCGCCTACGTGCTCTTCAAGGAAGACGGCGAGCTTGCCGGTCCGGTGGCCAAGAACCTGACCGAGGCCGAACGCGCCGGCCTCGCCGACGCCGTCGGCGCCAAGCCCGGCGACTGCATCTTCTTCGCCGCCGGTGAGAAGACCCCGTCCCGTGCGCTGCTCGGCGCCGCCCGGGTCGAGATCGGCCACCGCACCGGCCTGATCAACCCGAGCGACTGGGCGTTCTGCTGGGTGGTCGACGCGCCGATGTTCGAACCGGCGGCAGCGGCCGTCGCGTCCGGCGACGTCGCCGTCGGCGGCGGCAAGTGGACGGCCGTGCACCACGCATTCACCTCGCCCAAACCGGAATTCATGGACAGCTTCGACACGGACCCGGAAACCGCGCTGGCCTACGCCTACGACATTGTCTGCAACGGCAACGAAATCGGCGGCGGCTCCATCCGTATCCACCAGGGCGACATCCAGGAGCGGGTCTTTAAGGTCATGGGCCTCTCGCACGAGGACGCCCAGGAGAAGTTCGGCTTCCTGCTTGAGGGCTTCAAGTTCGGCGCGCCCCCGCACGGCGGCATCGCGTTCGGCTGGGACCGCGTGGTCTCGCTGCTCGCCGGCGTGGACTCCATCCGCGACGTCATTGCCTTCCCGAAGTCCGGCGGCGGCTACGACCCGCTGACCCAGGCGCCCGCGCCCATCACGGCGCAGCAGCGCAAGGAGGCCGGCGTCGACTTCAAGCCGGAAGCCAAGAAGGACGAGGGCTCAAAGTAGCCTGACCCGATCAGCAGCAGAGGCTCCCCGGGCAACCGGGGGGCCTTTGCCGTTCAAACCGGCGGTCATTTCTTTTGCGGAGGTCACGAACATGGAAGCAGTGCCCGGCCTTGAGGCCCTGATGGACGCCGCGTGGCCAGCCGCCGACCGAGAAGAGTGCGGCGGCTGGGAGCTTCGGGCTGCCTCGGGCGTGACGCAGCGGGCCAACTCGGTGTGGCCCCGCCAGCCGGGAGCTGACCCGAACGCGCAGCTCGCCGCGCTCCGGGACGCCCGGCTCTGGTACCGGGCCCGCCGCCAGCCGCTGATCTTCCAGGTCTTCGACGACCCGCGCTCCGCGCCGCTCAACGCCCTCCTCGATACCGAAGGTTTCACCCGCCAGTCGGAAACTCTCGTCCTGGTCCGGGCCGGAGGTAGGCCGGCTCCGGGTTCGGCCCGCGGCGTCGAGCTCTCCACGGAACCCTCCGGCGAGTGGCTGCAGCTGTGGTGGAGCGTCGACGGCCGCGGCGACGAGACGGCCCTGGACGTGGCCCGCGGCATCCTGACCGGTTGTCCCTCGCTCTACGCCCTCGTGCGGGACGCCGATGGCGCCCCCGCCGCCGTCGGACGCCTTGCCCTGCCCGTCGCGGAACCTGGCAGCCCCGGGTGGGGTGGTCTCTACTGCATGGCGACCCGTCCCGACGCGCGCCGGCGGGGTTACGCCGCCAGGGTGCTGCACGCCTTGCTGGGTGAGGGAACGCGCCGGGACCTTGCCGGCTACTGGCTGCTCGTCACGGCGGCCAACACCGGGGCCCAGGAACTCTACGCCCGCGCCGGCTTCGAGGAGTCCGGCCGGTATCTGTACCGGCAGGAGCGCCCCAAGCGACACCTGACCGGCTGCTGACCGCGGATCCCTTGGGCCGTTTCGACGGTTCCCTGCGCACAAGGTGTTTCGCAGCGTCGAACGGGCACGGAACCGTCGAAATGGCCGGGTCGGGAGAGCCTGCGCCCTACGCCGGCGGGTCTGTGACCATGATCCGCACCGCACACGCGTCGGCCGCGGCCTTCTTCAGCACGGCCGCCCGCGGGTCCGGGACGTCCAGGAACGGCAGCCGGACCAGCGCCGCATAGCGCTTGAGCACGGGTTCGGTGAGTACCTGCTCGGCCAGGGTGCGGTCCCCGCCCGGGGCGAGGTATTCGACGCTGTGGTCCGCGAAAATCCGGGCGGCATGCTCGGCCACGGCCTCCACCAGGGCGTCGGCCTGGTTGGCGCGGCGCCGGGCGAAGCGCTGCTGGGACCATCCGCCGGCCGCGGTGCGGGACTGCACATGCCGGGTCCCGGTTTTGGCGGCGAGCACCCGGCCCTCGGACACCACCGCCACCGAGTAGCCGCCGCGCCGCACCAGCACCAGGCCGAGCCGGCGAGGCTGCGAGGCCAGCGACGCCAGCCGGGCCACGGGATCGTTCCCGCGGCCGGGCCGTCCGCCGTCGGGCCAGGGCGGGAGCAGCAGGGCGGTGGCGCCGTCGGCCGCGAGCAGCCGCAGGCCGGCATCGTCGTGCTCCTCCCGCAACTCCCCGTGGCTGGCGCGGAACCGCTCCACCCAGCCGGGCAGCCTTCCGCCGGAGACGAACGCCACACGGGTGTCGGGGCTGGCCATGGCGCGGATCTCCGTTGTGAGGGTGCAGGGGCGGCCGCCGTGTCGGGGCGGGCAGGAACTAGAAGTAGCCTATCTATGTGGATGATCTCTTTGGCTCAGGGCAGGACAACGCGTCGGCGACCAACGACGTCGACGCCGAAGAGTCCGGAGGTGCCAGCTCCCCGAGCGGCACAACAGCCCGCTCCACTCCGCGCAGCCCGCTGGCCGTCCGGATGCGGCCGCGCAGCCTCGACGACGTTGTGGGCCAGCAACACCTCCTGGGCCAGGGATCGCCGCTGCGCCAGCTGGCGGCCGGCAGCGACGCCACCGGACCGGCCGGACCGAGCTCGCTGATCCTCTGGGGCCCGCCCGGCACCGGCAAGACCACGCTGGCACACGTCATTGCCAAGGGCCCGGGCCGGAAGTTCGTCGAGCTCTCCGCCATCACCGCCGGCGTGAAGGACGTCCGCCGGGTCATGGATGAGGCCCTCACCGCGCGGGACCTGTACAAGACCACCACCGTGCTCTTCCTCGACGAGATCCACCGCTTCAACAAGGCCCAGCAGGATGCGCTGCTGCCCGGCGTCGAAAACCGCTGGGTGGTCCTGGTCGCGGCCACCACGGAAAATCCCTCGTTCTCCGTGGTGTCGCCGCTGCTGTCCCGCTCGCTGCTGCTGACGCTTAAACCGCTGACCGACGCCGACGTCGAAGGACTCCTGCGCCGGGCCGCCACGGACGCGCGGGGCCTGAACGGCAAGGTGGAACTGGACGAGGAAGCACTCGCGCACCTGGTCCGGCTCTCCGGCGGGGACGCGCGCCGGGCGCTCACGGCGCTGGAGGCCGCCGCCGGCGTCGCCTTCGGGGACGCGGACGACACTGACGGGATCGCCGGGGCGGGCGGAGATGCACCCGTCAGGATCGAGCTCAAGCACACCGAACGTGCCCTCGACGTCGCATCGGTGCGCTACGACCGCGCCGGCGACCAGCACTACGACGTCGCCAGCGCGTTCATCAAGTCCATCCGCGGATCCGACGTCGACGCAGCGCTGCACTACCTGGCCCGGATGCTTGAGGCAGGGGAGGATCCCCGCTTCGTGGCCCGCCGGATCGTCATCTCCGCGGCCGAGGACGTCGGCATGGCCGACCCCACCGCGCTGCAGACCGCGGTGGCGGCGGCCCAGGCGGTGCAGCTGATCGGCATGCCCGAGGGGCGCATCATCCTGGCCGAGGCCGTGGTCCACCTTGCCACCGCACCGAAATCCAACGCCGCGTACATGGGCATCAACCAGGCGATCGCCGACGTCCGTGCCGGCCTCGGCAACGGCATCCCGGCGCACCTGCGCGACGCCCACTATCCCGGATCCAAGCAGCTGGGGCACGGCAAGGGCTACAAGTACGCGCACGACGCGCCGCATGCGGTGGCCACCCAGCAGTACCCGCCGGACGACCTCGTTGGCCGGAACTACTACGAACCCACCGGCAACGGCGCCGAACGCGACATCTCCACCCGGCTGGAACGGCTGCGGAAGATCATCCGGGGCAAGTGAACCTCTGGTAGGATTGATCGTTGTCTGGCAAGGCACGGACGCACAATCCACCAGTTCTCGGCAGTTCCTGCTGATTTGATGGGTTCGCCCTGTGCCCAGTAGCAAAAGGCAGCGGTTGGCCGATGCTCTCCATCGTGGAGGCCAGTAACACTGACACACCGCAGATATTGGAAGGACACAAGTGGCTAACAACACTCGTGCTCGCCGTACCGCACGCCTCTCGCGTGCACTCGGCATCGCTCTGACCCCCAAGGCCGCCAAGTACATGGAGCGCCGCCCGTACGGCCCCGGTGAGCATGGCCGTGCCCGCAAGAAGCAGGACTCCGACTACGCCGTACGTCTGCGCGAAAAGCAGCGCCTGCGCGCCCAGTACGGCATCCGCGAAGCCCAGATGACCCGTGCCTTCGAAGAAGCACGCCGCACCAAGGGCCTGACCGGTGAAAACCTGATCGAACTGCTCGAAATGCGTCTCGACGCCCTCGTGCTGCGTGCCGGCTTCGCCCGCACCATCGCCCAGGCCCGCCAGCTGGTTGTGCACCGCCACATCCTGGTTGACGGCATCCGCGTTGACCGCCCGTCTTTCCGCGTCGGTGAGGGCCAGCTGGTCCACGTCCACAGCCGCAGCGAGACCATGCCTCCGTTCCAGGTGGCAGCAGCCGGCGCGCACCGCGACGTGCTGCCGATGGTTCCGGCCTACCTGGACGTCAAGCTTGACGCCCTGCAGGCACGCCTGGTCCGTCGCCCGAAGCGCTCCGAGATCCCCGTGACCTGCGAAGAGCAGCTCGTCGTGGAATTCTACGCACGCTAGATCCAACGCGACACCTTACAAAGAAGCCCGTGGCAAGCGCCGCGGGCTTCTTTGTATGTAAGGTACTTGGGGGAGTTCTCCGCTTGCCATGCCCGGCCAGTGGAGGACCACGCAGGAATCCACGTAGTTTCAAGGAGATGAACGTCTATGTCTGGTGGCGATATTGCCGGCCTGATCGCGGCCGGAGTGTTTGCACTGCTGGTCCTGCTGCTCGCCGTACCGATCCTCAAGCTCGGTGGTGTGTTCGACGAGGTCCGCAGCACCATCCGCTCGATCAGCGACGGCGCCACCCCGCTCATGGATGAGGTCACCGCCACCGTCTCCACCACCAACCAGCAGCTGAAGAAGGTCGACGGGATCGCCTCCAACGTCTCAGACGCCTCCGCCAACATCTCGGCGCTGTCCTCGCTGGTCGCCGCGACCGTCGGCTCGCCGCTGATCAAGGTTGCCGCCTTCAGCTACGGTGTGCGGTCCGCCTTCTCAGCCCGCAAGAAGCCCGCCACCGGCCGCCGTAGCCGCTGACCAAACCGATCACGCTGACAGGATCTGACATGAACAGAATCATCTGGATGGGCATCGGCGTCGCGATCGGTGTCATCGCTTTCCGCAAGCTCACCGAGGCGCAGTCGACCCTTGGCCCCGAAGGCCTGAACCGTGCCGTCGGCCGGCTCGCCGACGGCGTGTACGACTTCGCCGACGCCGTCCGCGTCGGGATGCTCGAGCGGGAAACCGAACTCCGCACCGCCCTCGGGGTGGACGCCAGCGCAGACGGCGCCGTCACCGGCCGGGATGCGCTCCGGCGCTAGCCGGGGGAGAATGGGAAACAACGGCGCCCCGCGGGGCGCCTGCCGGAACCAGGCCGGCGCATCAAAGAATTTTCCGAAGGCTGGCAGCACGGCGCACCGCGCCCACATGCTGGCACACACCGCTGGCAGAAACCGGTGGCAGGCAACCAGCCCGGAACCAACTACGCAGTGCATATTGAAGGGTAAGTAACCAGGTTATGAAGTCGCAGGAGATCACCAAGCGCTGGATCGACTTTTTTGTCAGCAAGGGCCACACCGCCGTGCCCTCCGCCTCCCTGGTCTCCAGCGACCCCTCCCTGCTGTTCACCGTGGCCGGCATGGTCCCCTTCATCCCCTACCTCACCGCGCGTGAGGAAGCCCCCTACTCCCGCGCCACCAGCGTGCAGAAGTGCATCCGCACCGGCGACATCGAAGAAGTCGGCAAGACCGCGCGGCACGGCACGTTCTTCCAGATGTGCGGCAACTTCTCCTTCGGCGACTACTTCAAGGAAGACGCCATCAAGTTCGCCTGGGAACTGCTCACCACGAGCGTCGACGACGGCGGCTACGGCCTGCCGCCCGAGCGCCTCTGGGTCACCGTCTACGAAGAGGACGACGAGGCCAAGGAACTCTGGCTCAAGAACACCGGCGTCCCGGCCGAGCGGATCCAGCGGATGGGCAAGGCGGACAACTACTGGTCCACCGGCCAGCCCGGCCCGGCCGGCCCCTGCTCCGAGATCTACTACGACCGCGGCCCGGCCTACGGCATCGAGGGCGGCCCGCTGGCCGACGAGACCCGGTACATCGAAATCTGGAACCTCGTCTTCATGCAGTACCAGATCGACAACGTCCGCTCCAAGGTGGACTTCGACATCACCGGCGAACTGCCGAAGAAGAACATCGACACCGGCCTCGGCATGGAACGCCTCGCAATGATCCTGCAGGGCGTCGAGAACATGTACGAGACGGATCAGGTCCGTCCGGTGATCGACAAGGCCGCCGCGCTCTCCGGCAAGGAATACACCTCCGCGGAAACCCCGGCGGACCCCCACCACACGGACGACGTCAGGATGCGCGTGGTGGCAGACCACATCCGCTCTGCCTTGATGCTGATCGCCGACGGCGTTACCCCCTCCAACGAGGGCCGCGGCTACGTGCTGCGCCGCCTGATCCGCCGGGCGGTGCGCTCGATGCGGCTCCTCGGCGTCGAAAAGGCCTGCCTGCCCGAGCTGCTGCCCGCCTCCCGCGACGCCATGAAGGGTGTCTACCCGATCGTGGAGACCGACTTCGACCGGATCAGCCGGATCGCCTACGCCGAGGAGAAGGCGTTCCTGCGCACCATCGCCTCCGGCACCGCGCGGCTCGAGGACGCCGTGAAGGAATCCAAGGCCGCCGGCCAGCCGCTCTCCGGCGCCGACGCCTTCGCGCTGCACGACACCTACGGCTTCCCGATCGACCTCACCCTTGAAATGGCCGAGGAAGCCGGGCTCAAGGTCGACGAGCCGGAGTTCCGCAAACTCATGCTGGAACAGCGTCAGCGCGCCCAGGCGGACGCCAAGGGCAAGAAGGGCGCCCACGCGGACCTCAGCGCCTTCCAGGAGCTGCTGGCCGCGGGGGAGACCGTCTTCACCGGCTACACCGAGCTTGCCGGTGAATCCAAGGTGCGCGGCATCCTGGCCGGCGGCCGGAAGGTCTCGCAGGCCTCCACCGGCGAGGAAATCGAACTGGTCCTGGCCGAGACCCCGTTCTACGCCGAAGCCGGCGGCCAGGCCGCCGACACCGGGCTGATCACCGGAGACGGCTTCGTCGTCGAGGTCCTTGACGTGCAGCGGCCCATCAAGGGCCTGAGCGTGCACAAGGCAATCGTCCGCGAGGGCGAAATCGGAGCCGACTCACTGGTCCAGGCCGCCGTGGACCGGGAACGCCGCCACGCCGCCGAGCAGGCGCACACCGGTACGCACATCGTGCACGCGGCCCTGCACCAGATCCTCGGGCCGGAGGCTACGCAGCGCGGTTCGTTCAACAAGGCCGGCTACCTCCGCTTCGACTTCGCCTGGGGTGAGGGCCTCAGCGCCGCCACCCGCTCCGAGATCGAAGAAGTGTCCAACATCGCCATCCGGAACAACTTCCAGGTGCAGACCAAGGTCATGGGCCTGGCCGAAGCGAAGGCCCTCGGCGCTATGGCGCTGTTCGGCGAGAACTACGGCAACGAGGTCCGCGTCGTGGAGATCGACGGCGCCTGGTCCCGTGAGCTTTGTGGCGGAACGCACGTGTCCAACACCTCGCTGATCGGCAGCCTGTCGCTGCTCGGCGAACAGTCCGTTGGTTCGGGAAACCGCCGCGTGGAGGCCTTCGTCGGCATGGACGCGTTCCGGCACCTCGCTGCTGAACGCGCCCTGGTCACCGAACTCACCGAGATGCTCAAGGTTCCTTCCGGCCTGCTCACCGAGCGGATCGCCAGCACCCTGAACAAGCTGAAGACGGCGGAAAAGGAACTCGAGCGGCTCCGCAAGGAACAGCTCACGGCTGCCGCAGCGCAGTTGGTCGGCACCGCCAAGGACGCCGCCGGCGTCAAGGTGATCGCCCACGATGCCGGCCTGGTCAGCGGAGCCGACGACCTTCGCGGCCTCGCCCTTGACCTCCGGACCCGGCTGGGCTCCGAGCCGGCCGCCGTCGCGGTCGCCGGTGTCAGCAACGACCGCCCGGTCATTCTGATCGCCACCAACGAGGCTGCCCGGTCCGCCGGCGTCAAGGCCGGTGCGCTGGTCCGCCTCGCCGCCGGTATCCTCGGCGGCGGCGGCGGCGGCAAGGACGACGTTGCACAGGGCGGCGGCACCGACGCTACCAAGGTCGGCGCGGCCCTCTCCGCCGTCGTGGACGCCATTACCAGGCGCTAACCCAGGACCTTGGATGACTGAATCGGCCGTGCCCGGCGCCTACCCCCAGGGCGTGAAACTCGGGGTAGACGTCGGCACCGTCAGGGTGGGCGTCGCGGTGTGCGACCGCGACGGCATCCTGGCCACGCCCCTGCGTACGCTGGCCCGCAATGCCAAGAAGAACACCGACGTCCGGATCCTCGCGGATCTTGCCGTGGAGCTCGGAGCGGTGGAAATTTTTGTGGGCCTGCCGCGCACCATGAAAGGTGAGGAGCACGCTTCCGCCCGAATGGCCACCGAATATGCAAAGCTACTGGTCAGTAAACTATTGGAGGCCGGATCCGGCGTGCCGGTGAGGTTGGTTGACGAACGGCTGAGCACCGTGTCAGCCCACCGCGACCTGCACCAAGCTGGCATGAGCAGCAGGGACCACCGTAAAGTAGTTGATCAGGTCGCGGCCGCAGGTATCCTGCAGCATGCGATCGATATGCAAAAGGCCAGGGGAACGGATGTAGGAAACCGCGTCAGCGCGGACCTCCCTCCGGGGCCACCCGGTGACGGCGCTCAGGCCGTCCCGGCAGTACACACGCATTCTGCACAACGCATTCTGCCCAAAATGGAAGGCTACAGTGAGCCCGGTCAACAATGACGACTCCTCTGGTGTTGCCAAGAGCGGCGCCGGCCGACCGCTGACGCGCAAAGAGATCAGGGCCCAGGAGAAGTTCCTGGCCACCCAGGGTCACGACGTCATCCCGCCGCAGGCCTTCGAGACGGGGCCGGAAGCTCCGGCCGTGCCGCCAGCCGACGCTTCGGCCACGGCTGATGCACCCCGTGAACCCTCCGCAGACGCCCCGGAACCCCCGGAGGCTGCGCCGACCGTGCACGAACCCGTGAACGAGAGCCCCGCAGCGCGCGTGCACGAGGAGCCCGAACACGCGGATCCCGCACACGCAGTACCCATACACGCAGAACCTGTGCGCGCGGAGCCGGTGCTTGAACAGCCCGGGCACGCCACACCCCAGCCGGAACAGCCTGTGCACGAGGACCCCGCGCAGGGGGAGCCGGTCCACGGCTACTCCGGTCACGATGAACCGCACCATGATCAACCGCAGCACGAGGAACCCGCGCTCGAGGAGCCGGTCCACGAGTACGCCGGCGGGATGTCCCGCGAGGAGACCCTGCGCCGGGCCGACGCGCTGCAGTACGGCCACGGCCTTCACGACGGGGCGGATTTCCACCAGGCCTACGCGGACCAGCCCGACGATGAGGCCCACCATGTCTACGACGACGAGCCCGGCCACGATCTGATGGCCGGCGCCGCCAGCATTCCCACCGCCAAGGGCCCCTCCAAGAAGGTCCGCCGGCGCCGCCGCTTCCTCGCCCTCGTCCTGACGTTGGCCGTGTTCGTGGTCGCAATCGTGGTCGGCGCGCAGGTCATCAAACCCCTGCTCGGCGGCGACAAGGTCGCCGACTACCCGGGCCCGGGAACCGGCTCGGTGACGATTACCGTTCCGCCGGGTGCCGGACCCCGGTCCGTGGCGGCGGAGATGGAATCCAAGAAGGTCATTGCGAACGCCGATTCCTTCGTCAAGCAGTTCGCCGCCTCGGGCGGCGCCCTGAGCCCGGGGACATTCACGATGCGCAACGAAATGAACAACTCCGATGCCGTGGCCGTCCTGTTGAACAAGGGCCAGGAAAAGGTCATGTACGTTGCCCTGAGCGCCGGTTTGAGGATCAGCGAATCGCTGCAGGCCATATCCGAGGGCACCGGAATCCCGGTGGCGGAGCTCAAGGCACTCAGCGACTCCCCGAAGCAGTTCGGTGTGCCGTCCAAGGCCAAGAACCTCGAAGGGTTCCTGTTCCCGGGCGAGTACCGCTTCCCGCTGGGCACGTCCGGGAAGGACGTACTGCAGAAACTGGTCGGCAGCACGCTGGAGGAACTCAAGTCACAGGGCGTGACCGATCCGGCCAAGCAGTACGACGCCATCACGGTCGCGAGCATCGTGCAGGCCGAAGGTGGCCAGGCGGAATACGGAGACGTCGCCGGCGCGATCTACAACCGGCTCAAGCCCAACAACACCGAGACGAACGGCCTGATCCAGTCCGACGCCACGGTGACCTACGGGCTGGGCATCCGGAGCTTCCACATCGACGAGGACCAGAAGGCCGACAAGTCGAACAAATACAACACGTACGCCAACGCCGGCCTGCCGGCGGGCCCGATCGGTTCGCCAGGCAAGCGGGCTATCGACGCGGCCGCCAAGCCGAAGAAGAACGACTACCTCTACTGGGTCACCATCAACCTGGACACCAAGGAGACGAAGTTCTCCAAGACCCTGGCCGAGCACAACGGCTACGTGGCCAAGTACAACGCCTGGTGCGAGGCCAATCCCGGACGTTGCGTGTGACGCTGCGGGCCGCCGTCCTCGGGCATCCCATCAGCCACTCAAAGTCGCCGGCCCTGCATCGCGCCGCCTACGCCAAGATCGGCGTGGAAGTGGCCTATGACGCCGTCGACGTCACCGAGGAGGCCCTCCCGGCCTTCATGGCGGGCGTACGCGGGGACGAAGGCTGGCGCGGGCTGTCGGTGACCATGCCGCTCAAGGCCGCGATGGCCGCCGAGGTGGACGAGGTCCGCGGCGTCGCCCGGCAGTTGGGCGTCATCAACACCGTGGCCTTTGAGCGGCCGGGCGCTGCCGCCGGTGCGCCGGTCCGCCTGGTGGGGTACAACACCGACGTCGCCGGGATCGTCAACGCCGTCCGCTACGCCGGCGTGGCCGCTGAGCCGTCCGCCGTCATCCTCGGCGGCGGCGGAACCGCCGCGGCCGCCATTGCCGCGCTGAAGGAGCTCGGCGCCCCGGATGCTGCCGTTTACGTCCGGGACGTCGGCCGCGCCGTCGAAGCCCGGGCAGCGGCCGCCGCCGTCGGACTTCCGCTGCAGGTGCTGCCGCTGACGGCTGCAGCGCCCGCGGTCGCAGCAGCGGACATCGTGATCTCCACCCTGCCGCCCCGCGCCGCTGACGGCCTCGCGGAGGAACTCGCCGCAGCATTGGGCGCGAAGGGCGGCACAGTCGCCGGGGTGCTCCTCGACGTGGCCTACGACCCGTGGCCGAGCCGGATCGCCGCGGCCTGGGCGGCCGCGGGCGGTCGGGTGGTCCCCGGCCTGGAAATGCTGCTCTACCAGGCGGTGGAGCAGGTCCGCCATTTCACCGGCCTCCAAGGACCCGTGCCGGCGGAGGTCATAGATGTGATGTGTGACGCAGTCGGGGTACCCCGGCGGGTGTTCTAAGTGCCTTGCATGGCAGGATGGATTTTATGTTGCGTTGGTTGACTGCCGGAGAATCCCATGGTCCGGCCCTGGTCGGAATTATCGAAGGCGTCCCCGCAGGTGTTGAACTCACCAGCGACCGGATCGTCGAAGCGCTGGCCCGCCGGCGCCTCGGTTACGGCCGCGGCGCCCGGATGAAGTTCGAACAGGACGCGGTGACGGTCCTGGGCGGTGTGCGCCATGGCCTGACCCAGGGCGGCCCCGTCGCGATCCAGGTCGGCAACACCGAGTGGCCCAAATGGGAGCAGATCATGTCTGCGGACCCGGTGGACCCCGAGGCCCTCGCGGACCAGGCCCGCAACGCACCGCTGACCCGGCCTCGGCCGGGCCACGCCGACTTCACCGGCATGCAGAAGTACGGCTTTGACGAGGCCCGCCCGGTCCTGGAGCGCGCCAGCGCCCGGGAGACCGCCACCCGCGTGGCCCTGGGCGCCGTCGCTTCCGCGTTCCTCAATCAGCTCGGCATCGAACTCGTCTCCCACACGGTGTCCATTGCCAGCGTTTCCGTCCCGGAGGGCCGGCCGCTGCCGCTGCCGGACAACGTGCTGGCCCTCGACGCCGACCCGCTGCGCTGTTTCGACCGCGAGACCTCGGACGCCATGGTCGCGGAGGTGGACATGGCGCACAAGGAAGGCGAAACCCTCGGCGGCGTCGTCGAAGTCCTCGCCTACGGCCTGCCCCCCGGATTGGGCAGCTACGTCCACTGGGACCGGCGCCTCGACTCGCGCCTCGCTGCCGCCCTAATGGGCATCCAGGCAATCAAGGGCGTGGAGGTCGGCGACGGCTTCCTCACCGCTGCGCGTCGCGGCTCGGCTGCCCATGATGAAATCGTCAAGGACGCCGACGGCAGGATCATCCGCACGTCCAACCGGGCCGGCGGCATCGAAGGTGGCATGAGCATCGGCGACGTGCTCCGCGTCCGCGCCGCCATGAAGCCGATCGCGACGGTGCCGCGCGCGCTCAAGACTGTCGACATCAGCACCGGCGAGGCCGCCAAGGCACACCACCAGCGCTCGGACGTCTGTGCGGTCCCGGCCGCCGGCGTGGTGGCGGAGGCCATGGTGGCGCTGGTCCTCGCCGAAGCGGTCACGGAAAAGTTCGGCGGCGACTCCGTGCAGGAGACCGCCCGCAACATCAAGGGTTACCTGGACAACATTCCGGCGTCCCTGGACTCGATCGGGCACTAGTGCCGGGTCGTCACGCAGCGCGTAAGTCACTGGACCGCCCGGTCGCCCTGATCGGCCCGATGGCGGTCGGCAAGTCCGCTATCGGGCAGCAGCTCGCCCAGCAGCTCGGCGCCCGCTTCGTCGACACCGACGTCGAAGTGGTCGCCCAGCACGGCACCATCGCGGACATTTTCGCCTGCCGCGGCGAAAACGCGTTCCGCGAACTGGAAGCCCGGGCCGTCGCCAAGGCGATCGAGGAGGCCGCAGGCACCGACACCGCAGGCACCAACACCATCATCTCCCTCGGCGGCGGGGCTGTGCTGGACTCCGGAACGCAGCAGCTGCTGGCCAACTGCACCGTGGTCTACCTCGAATGCGATGCCGACACCGTCTCCGAGCGGATTGCCCGGAACTCCGGGCGTCCCCTCCTGGCAGGCGACGCGATGGAACGCTGGCGGACGCTGTTCGCCACCCGCCAGCCGGTCTATGAACGGCTCGCGGACCTGACCCTCGATGTCCGGAGCGGTTCCGTCCAGGAGCTCGCACGCCGGCTTGAAGATGCGCTGGAGCAGCTCGCCGCCGCCCCAACCGCGGCAACGCGCACCCCCGCAGCCACAAGGAAAGTTGAAAAGTGAGCACCGAATCAACCGTCATCAAAGTCACCGGACACGCTCCGGCGGAGAACTACGACGTCGTCGTCGGCCGCGGATTGCTGGCTAAGCTGCCCGGGCTGCTGGGGGAGCGCGTCAAGCGCGTCCTCGTCGTCCACCCGCGCGCCCTGCGGCTCACCGGTGACGCCGTCCGCGAGGAGCTCGCCACCGCCGGCTTCACGGCGCTGACGGCCGAAATTCCGGACGCCGAAGAAGGCAAGCACATCGAGGTGGCCTCGTTCTGCTGGCAGGTGCTGGGCCAGAACGACTTCACCCGCTCGGACGCAATCGTCGCCGTCGGCGGGGGAGCGGTGACCGACCTCGCCGGCTTCGTCGCCGCGACCTGGCTGCGCGGCGTGAAGGTCATCCACATGCCCACGAGCCTGCTCGGCATGGTGGACGCCGCCGTCGGCGGCAAGACCGGCATCAATACCGCCGAGGGGAAGAACCTGGTGGGCGTCTTCCACCCGCCGGCGGGCGTCCTCGCCGACCTGGACGCGCTGGACACGCTGCCGAAGAACGAGATGATCTCCGGCATGGCCGAGGTCATCAAGTGCGGCTTCATCGCCGACCCGGCCATCCTCGACATGATTGAAAAGGACCCCGCCGCGGTGTCGGACCCGCGCTCCGAAACGGTGCGCGAACTGATCGAACGCGCCATCGCGGTCAAAGCCCGGGTCGTCTCCGAGGACCTGAAGGAAACCGGGCAGCGCGAGATCCTCAACTACGGCCACACCCTGGGACACGCGATTGAACTCGCCGAACGCTACTCCTGGCGGCACGGCGCCGCCGTCTCGGTGGGCATGATGTTCGCCGCGGAACTGGCCCGCAGCGTCGGCCGGCTCAGCGACGCCGACGCCGACCGGCACCGGAGCATCCTGGAGAGCCTCGGTCTGCCCATCACCTACCGGCGCGACCGCTGGCAGGCGTTGCTGGACGGCATGCGGCGGGACAAGAAGTCCCGCGGCGACCTGCTGCGCTTCGTGGTGCTCGACGGCGTCGGGCGCCCGGGCATCCTGGACGTGCCGGACACCTCGCTGCTCTTCGCGGCGTACCAGGAAATCGCTTCCTGATGATCAGCGACAGCGGTGGCACCAGCGAGTGGCCCGACGGCGGGTTCCCCGGCATCCGGATCAACCCGGAAACCCTCATGCCGCAGGTGGTCAACGGGGAAGCCTGCGCCGGGGCGCTGGCGGCCTCAACGGACGCCACGGACCTGATCTTCGTGCGCCTCGTGGAAGGGCACCCGGGCGAGGCCGCCGAGCTGCTCGCCGAGGCCCGGTACAAGGACCCGGATTCGTTCCGGCTGCGGATGTTCGAGGCGGAAGTCCTGCGGGTGTCGCACCGCTTCGACCGCGCCGTAGAGCTTTACCGCCAGCTCCTCGCCGAAGCCCAGGGCACTCCCGACGAGGCCGTGGTCCGGCAGCACCTTGGCCGGTCCTACTTCGCCGCCGGCAACATCGCGGCCGCCGTCGAGTCCTTCGCCAAGGCGCTGGACCTGCGGGTGGCGGGCTCGGCTGATGCCGCGCTGATCTACTCCTCGACCGTGGCGCTGCAGCGCGCCCGGGACGTGCTGGACCTGGCCTGCTAGGGGCCGTTCCTGGCCCGTCCGGCAGCGCACCGGCAAAACCGGTAGAATGGTTTTTGGATTTTTGATAAATACGCGCTGGCGGGCCGGATCGGCATGCCTGCCTGGCATAAGCGGCTGGCGGCTAGAACCAGTCAACAAAGAAACCTGAGGATACTGTGGCAACCACTAACGACATCAAGAACGGAACCGTGCTGAAGCTTGAGGGCCAGCTTTGGAACATCATCGAGTTCCAGCACGTCAAGCCCGGCAAGGGCGGCGCTTTCGTCCGCACCAAGATGCGCAACGTGATGTCCGGCAAGGTCGTCGACAAGACCTTCAACGCCGGGCTCAAGATCGAGACCGCCACGGTTGACCGCCGCGACTACCAGTACCTGTACCAGGACGGGGCCGACTTCGTGTTCATGGACACCTCGGACTTCGACCAGCTCACCGTGTCCGCCGCTACCGTCGGCGACGCCACCAACTTCATGCTCGAGAACCAGATGGTCAACATCGCCATCCACGAGGGCAACCCGCTTTACATCGAACTGCCGCCGAGCGTCGTGCTGGAAATCACCTACACCGAGCCGGGCCTGCAGGGCGACCGCTCCTCGGCCGGCACCAAGCCCGCGACCCTCGAGACCGGCTACGAGATCCAGGTGCCGCTGTTCGTCGAGAACAACACCAAGGTCAAGGTCGACACCCGCGACGGCAGCTACCTTGGCCGGGTCAACGACTAGTGAGTGCACGCGGTAAGGCCCGTAACCGGGCCCTGGATGTTCTCTTCGAGGCGGAGCAGCGCTCCGTCTCCGCATTCGATGTGCTGCGTTCCCGTCGTGAACAGACGGATCAGATCATCAACCCCTACACCCTGGAAATCGTTGAGGGGGTCGTGTCCCACCAGGCCGCGATCGACGAATTCCTCGAAACCTATTCGCAGGGCTGGTCGCTGGAGCGGATGCCCTCGGTAGACCGCATCATCCTGCGGATCGGGACCTGGGAACTGCTCTACAACGACGACGTTCCCGACGGCGTCGCCGTGAGCGAGGCCGTGGCGCTGGCCAAGACGCTGTCCACGGACGAGTCGCCGTCGTTCATCAACGGCCTGCTGGGCCGCCTGCAGCAGCTGAAGCCGTCGCTGCTGGCCTGATGGCCGTTCCATAAAGGGCCGGTGCCCGCCCCACGGCGGACACCGGCCCTTGGCGTATCCCGGCCCGCTTTCCCTCTAGGCTTGCCCTCCGGGGGTTAGCGCAGGACGGCGTCGCGCAAGGCCAGGATCTCGCCGAGCTGGTGCTGTTCGTCAAGCTGATGCGCCGCCACGTCCCGGCCGCTGAGGATCCGCTGCCGGATGATGGCCAGCCGGGTGGCGGCCTGCAGGAAAGCCTTCATCTGCGGGGCCCGGCCGATCGTCCTGGCCCAGCGCAGGGCCGAGCGGCGCCCGGCGGGAGTCGCCAGCATGGCCACCTCCTGGCCGGTGAACCAGCCGGCCGCCGCGTACTCCTGCAGCCGTTGGCGGGTCAGCCGGCGTTCCGCCACGCGCAGCAGCACCACGACCAGGACGGCGAGCAGGAAGATCGGCACCTGGACCAGGATGTACTGCGCCAGGAAATTCTGGCCCATTGAGTTCCAGCCGCTATGCAGCAACATGGCGGGGACCAGGCCCACCGGGAAGGCGAGCAGCGTCAGGCCGGAGTGCCAGCGCCGCGCCGCGAAGCCCAGGATAAGCCCGGTCGTGCCGGTGAAAATGGCATGCGCGAACGGGGACATCACGCCGCGCAGGAAGAACACGACCGCCAGGTCCGTGCCCGGAGTGCTGGACTCGGCGATGGCCCGGCCGAAGTACAGGATGTTCTCGGTGAAAGCGAAACCGCCGGCAACCGTGAACGCAAAGACGACGCCGTCGACCGGACCGTCGAATTGTTTGCGCGCGAAGAGCAGGAGCAGCAAGAGACCGAGTGACTTCGCGAATTCCTCCACCACCGGGGCCTGTACCGTGACGGCGAACGTCCGGTAGTCCAGCCCGGACGCGGGACCCGCGGCGAGCGAGAAGAACGGTTGGATCAGCATCGTCACGGCAATCGAAACGAGCGCGCCCCACGCGAACGCGAAGAACAGCAGCCGTTTCGGTTCGGGCTCCCAGCGGTCAATGTAGCGGACGGCCAGCAGGACCGAGCTGAGCGGCAGCAGCGACGCGATGAAGCCCACGACGAAGCCGCCCGGCCCGGTGTTCTCCAGCACGAACGGCAGCACCAGGAACAGGCTCACAAAGGCGAGAACCGCGCCGCCCAGCACGAGGGCCGCCATACCCGCAGAGGCCCGCGCACGGGGTGCCGCGGCGTAGGCTGCCGGCAGTACCGGATGGCGCTGCGCCGGAGCCTGCGCTGACGTCTGCGCCGGCAGCGGTGCCTGCCCGAAGCCCGGCGCCGGACGGTAGTTCTCCGGCTGGACCTGGCCCATCCAGCTTGGGTTCGCCTGCTGCGGCTGCCGGGTCGCTCCGGGCGGCTGCCGGGCGGGGGGAGGATCGAAGCTCGTCATGCCATGAGCCTAAGCCGCGCGCCGCCGGGCGGCCCAATACGGCCCGTGCCGGTGTGACGCACGCCGCCTGCTCCGGGGCCGGGAGGCGGCGGCCCGTGTGGTAATTTGAAGGAGCAAATGATCCTTTTTTAATTCCGTCCCGTGAGGCGGGGAAAGGGGAGACGAGCGTTGACTTCTGTTCCAGAAGCACCGGTTCCGGCCAAGGTCCAGCTCAGCAGGGTTGTCCTCAACCAGGCTGACATCGACCGTGCACTCACTCGTATCGCCCATGAAATTCTTGAGTCCAACAAGGGCTCCCAGGACCTGGTCCTGCTGGGCATCCCGCGGCGGGGCTATCCGCTCGCCGTCCGGCTCGCCGCCAAGATTGCCGCCGCCGATCCCAACGTGGACCCGGCCGCGATCGTGGGCCAGTTGGACGTCACCATGTTCCGCGACGACCTCTCGCACCAGCCGACCCGGCCCCCGTACCCCACCCAGTTGCCCCGCACCGGGATCGACAACAAGGTAGTGGTGCTGATCGACGACGTCCTCTACTCCGGCCGTACCATCCGCGCCGCGCTGGACGCGATCATCGACCTGGGCCGTCCCCGGATCGTCCGGCTGGCCGTCCTGATCGACCGCGGCCACCGGGAGCTGCCCATCCGCGCCGACCACGTCGGCAAGAACCTCCCCACCTCCTCCGCGGAGAAGGTCCGCGTCCGGCTGGAAGAAACCGACTCAACCGACGGCGAAGCCGTGAACGAAGTTGTTATCGAGGCCACCGCATGAAGCACCTGCTCTCCACCGAAGACCTCAGCTACGCCAACGCCATCCGCATCCTCGACACCGCCGAAGAGATGGCCGCGGTGGGGGAGCGCGAGGTCAAGAAGCTGCCGGCGCTGCGCGGCCGCACCGTGGTCAACCTTTTCTTCGAGGACTCCACCCGCACCCGCATCTCCTTCGAAGCAGCCGCCAAACGGCTCTCCGCGGACGTCATCAATTTCGCTGCGAAGGGTTCCTCCGTCTCCAAGGGCGAATCCCTCAAGGACACCGCCCAGACGCTCGCCGCCATGGGAGCCGACGCCGTCGTCATCCGGCACTGGGCCTCCGGTGCCCCGCACCGGCTGGCGGCGACCGACTGGATCGACGCCGCCGTCATCAACGCCGGCGACGGCACCCATGAGCACCCCACCCAGGCGCTGCTGGACGCCTTCACCATGCGCCGGCACTGGTCGCAGCTCGCCGGCAGCCCGTCCGCCGGCGCGGACCTGAAAGGCATGCGCGTCGCGATCGCCGGCGACGTGCTGCACTCCCGCGTGGCCCGTTCCAACGTCTGGCTGCTGCGCACCCTGGGGGCGGAAGTCACCCTCGTGGCCCCGCCCACGCTGCTGCCCATCGGCGTCGAAGAGTGGCCCTGCACGGTCAGCTACGACCTCGACGAGACCCTCGCCCGGGGCGTTGACGCGATGATGATGCTGCGCGTACAGGGCGAGCGGATGAACGCTTCGTTCTTCCCGACCACCCGCGAGTACTCACGGCGCTGGGGCTTCGACGACAACCGCCTCCGCGCCCTCGACAGCCTGGGCCTGAAGGACACGATCATCATGCACCCCGGTCCGATGAACCGCGGGCTGGAAATTTCCTCGGCCGCCGCCGACTCGCCCCGCTCCACCGTGCTGGCACAGGTGCGCAACGGCGTGTCGATCCGGATGGCCGCACTGTACCTGCTGCTCTCCGGGGACACCCGCGAACCAGCAACCTCCACCGCCGCCTATTCCAAGGAGAGCCACTGATGGCATCACAGCAACAGGACACAGGCAGCACCGGCGCCTACCTCATCCGGGGAGCCTCGATCCTCGGCGGGGCCGCTGAAGACCTGCTGATCCGCGACGGCGTCATCGCAGCCCGCGGCCAGGACCTCGACGCCGGGAACGCAACAGTCATCGATGCGGCCGGCCTCGTCGCCCTGCCCGGCATGGTGGACATCCACACCCACCTGCGCGAGCCCGGCCGTGAGGACGCCGAAACGGTCGAGACCGGCACCCGCGCCGCGGCCCTGGGCGGTTACACCGCCGTGCACGCGATGGCCAACAGCACGCCGGTGGCGGACACCGCCGGTGTCGTCGAGCAGGTCCTCACCCTGGGCCGCACAGCCGGCTGGGTGGACGTCCGCCCGGTCGGTGCCGTCACCGTCGGCCTGGCCGGCGAGCAGCTCGCCGAGCTCGGCGCCATGGCCGACTCCCGCGCCCGGGTCCGGGTCTTTTCCGACGACGGCATCTGCGTCAGCGACCCCGTGCTGATGCGCCGTGCCCTCGAATACGTCAAGGCGTTCGACGGCGTCGTCGCCCAGCACGCGCAGGAGCCCCGCCTCACCGCGGGAGCGCAGATGAACGAGGGCGTCGTCTCCGCGGTCCTCGGCCTCACCGGCTGGCCCGCCGTCGCCGAGGAGAGCATCATCGCCCGCGACGTCCTGCTCGCCCAGCACGTCGGATCCCGGCTGCACGTCTGCCATGTCTCCACCGCGGGCTCGGTGGAAATCGTGCGCTGGGCCAAGTCACGCGGCATCAACGTCACTGCCGAGGTCACGCCGCACCACCTGTGGCTGACCGACGAGCTGGTCCGCAGCTACGACCCGGTCTACAAGGTCAACCCGCCGCTGCGCACCGACGAGGACGTCCAGGCCCTGCGCGCCGCCCTGGCGGACGGCACAATCGACGTCGTCGGCACCGACCACGCCCCGCACCCGAGCGAACACAAGGAATGCGAATGGGCGCAGGCCGCGATGGGCATGACCGGGCTGGAAACCGCCCTGTCGGTGGTGCAGCACACCATGATCGAGACCGGGCTGATGACGTGGGCCGACTTCGCCCGCGTGACCTCCACCACGCCTGCCGCGATCGGCCGGCTGGAGGACCAGGGCCGGCCGCTGGAGACCGGTGAACCCGCCAACGTCATACTCGTGGACCCGGCTGCGCGCTGGACCGTGGACCCTTCTAAGATGGCAACCATGGGCCGTAACTCTCCGTTTGCCGGCCGGGAACTCCCGGGCAAGGTGGTGGCCACCTTCTTCAAGGGTCATCCGACCGTCCTGGACGGGGAACTCAACACCCCGTACCGGTGGCTCCCCGACAGCACAGACGTGCCGGACACGGCGGTCCGCCCCTGATGGTCAAGGAACTCTCCCTGCTCTTCACGCTGGTCCTGATCGGCGTCGCGCTGGTCCTGATCTGGATCGGCTGGCGCAATCGGCTGCGACGCCAGGCCGACGTCGATCCGCTCCCGGCCGTTCCCGCCGAACTGGGCGGAACGCTGGCAGCCGCCGAGGGCCAGTACGTCGCCTCCACCACCGCCGGCGACTGGCTGGACCGGATCGCCGTCCACCAGTTGGGCCTGCGCACCAACGCCGAACTCAGCGTCCACCCCGAAGGCGTGTTGTTCGACCGCTCCGGCGCCGCCCCCGTGTTCATCCCGGCCGCCAGCCTCACCGGCGTCCGGCAGGAAAGCGGCATGGCCGGGAAGTTCGTCGAAAAGGACGGTCTCCTGGTTCTCAGCTGGATGCTCGGCGCCAAGGAGCTGGACACCGGCTTCCGCACCCGCCGTGCCGAGGACAAGTCCCTGCTCCTGTCCACCCTCCAAGATTTGATCTCCGCAGCCCCTCAGGCAGAAGCCGATAGTGGAAAGTAACGACGTGACAGACTCCCACGCAGTGTCAGAGACAGCAGTGTCAGAAGCAGCAGTGTCAGGAACAGAAGTGATTGAAGAAACAGTGACAGCAAACGACTCTGCACCCGCTGCAGCAGCCTCCACCCCCGCCGTGCTCGTGCTCGAAGACGGCCGGATCTTCCGCGGCCGCAGCTATGGGGCGACCGGCACCGCGCTGGGCGAGGCGGTCTTCGCGACCGGCATGACCGGCTACCAGGAAACCATCACCGACCCGTCCTACGCCCGCCAGCTGGTGGTGCAGACCGCGCCGCACATCGGCAACACCGGTGTGAACAAGGACGACGCCGAATCCCGCCGCATCTGGGTGGCCGGCTACATCGTCCGCGACGCCGCACGCCGCGCGTCGAACTGGCGCTCGGAGCGCAGCCTCGACGAGGAACTCGTCGACCAGGGCATCGTGGGAATCCAGGGCGTCGACACCCGCGCCATCACCCGGCACCTGCGCGAACACAAGACCATGCGCGCCGGGATTTTCTCCGGCGAGGCCGCCGGCGCCACGGACAAGGAGCTGGTGGACACCGTGCTGGCCAGCGCGCCGATGGAAGGCTCCCGGCTGGCTGAGGAAGTCAGCGTCGACGAGGCGTACACCGTCGAGCCCGCCGACTGGGGCTGGGAGGGCGAGCCGCGGTTCAGCATCGCCGCGATCGACCTTGGCATCAAGCGCATGACCCCGATCCGCTTCGCCGAACGCGGCGTCCGGGTCCACGTCCTGCCGGCCACCGCCACGCTCGAAGACGTCAAAGCCGTCAACCCCGACGGCGTCTTCATGTCCAACGGCCCCGGCGACCCCGCCACCGCCGACAGCCAGGTAAACCTGCTGCGCTCCGTTCTGGACGCCAAGCTGCCCTACTTCGGCATCTGCTTCGGCAACCAGATCCTGGGCCGCGCCCTCGGCTTCGGCACCTACAAGCTCCGCTACGGCCACCGCGGCATCAACCAGCCCGTCATGGACCGCCGCACCGGCAAGGTCGAAATCACCTCGCAGAACCACGGCTTCGCCGTCGACGCCCCGCTCGAAGGCGCCACCCAGGCTCCGGAGGAGCGCTTCGGCCGCGTCGAGGTCAGCCACGTCAGCCTCAACGACGACGTCGTCGAGGGCCTGTACTGCCTTGACATTCCCGCCTTCTCGGTCCAGTACCACCCCGAGGCGGCTTCCGGCCCGCACGACGCCGCCTACCTCTTCGACCGCTTCATCGAGCTGATGGCGGACACCAAGAACGCCGACACCAAGACTGCCACCGACTCCAAGACTGAGGACAAGAAGTAATGCCCAAGAGAACTGACCTTAAGAGCGTCCTGGTCATCGGTTCCGGCCCGATCGTCATCGGCCAGGCGGCCGAATTCGACTACTCCGGCACCCAGGCACTGCGCGTCCTCAAGGAGGAAGGCCTGCGCGTCATCCTCGTCAACTCCAACCCGGCCACGATCATGACCGACCCGGAGTTCGCCGACGCCACGTACATCGAGCCGATCACGCCCGAGGTGGTCGAGAAGATCATCGCCAAGGAACGCCCGGACGCACTGCTGCCCACCCTGGGCGGCCAGACCGCACTGAACACGGCGATCGCCCTGGACAAGAACGGTGTGCTGGAGAAGTACAACGTCGAGCTGATCGGCGCCAACATCGCCGCGATCGAGCTCGGTGAGGACCGCGAGAAGTTCAAGGGCGTCGTGGAGCGCTGCGGCGCCGAATCCGCGCGCAGCCACATCATCCACAGCATGGACGAGGCCCTCACCGCGGCCCAGGACCTGGGCTACCCGATGGTGGTCCGGCCCTCCTTCACGATGGGCGGCCTCGGCTCCGGCCTGGCCTACAACGAGCAGGACCTGCGCCGGATCGTCGGCCAGGGCCTGCAGTACAGCCCCACGTCCGAGGTGCTGCTCGAAGAGAGCATCCTCGGGTGGAAGGAATACGAACTCGAGATGATGCGGGACAAGAACGACAACGTCGTAGTGGTCTGCTCCATCGAGAACTTCGACCCGGTGGGCGTGCACACCGGCGACTCCATCACCGTCGCCCCGGCGCTGACCCTGACGGACCGTGAGTACCAGCGGCTTCGCGACATCTCGATCGCCGTCATCCGCGAAGTCGGCGTCGACACCGGAGGCTGCAACATCCAGTTCGCCGTCGAGCCGGACACCGGCCGCGTCGTGGTGATCGAGATGAACCCCCGCGTCTCCCGCTCCTCGGCCCTGGCCTCCAAGGCCACCGGCTTCGCGATCGCCAAGATCGCCACCAAGCTCTCGCTCGGCTACACCCTGGACGAGATCCCGAACGACATCACGCAGAAGACGCCGGCCTCCTTCGAGCCGACCCTCGACTACGTTGTCGTCAAGGTCCCGCGCTTCGCCTTCGAGAAGTTCCCCGCCGCGGACTCCACGCTGACCACCACCATGAAGTCGGTGGGCGAGGCCATGGCCATGGGCCGGAACTTCACCGAGGCGCTGCAGAAGGCGCTGCGGTCCCTGGAACAGAAGGGCTCCCAGCTGGACTTCAGCCCGGTCCCGGAATGGGAAGTCCCGGAACTGATCGAGAAGGCCAAGCGCCCCAGCAACGAACGCCTGCACCAGGTCCAGCGCGCGCTGCTCGGCGGCGCCACCCTGGAACAGCTGTTCGAGGCCACCAAGATCGACCCTTGGTACCTGGACCAGCTCCAGCTGCTGAACGAGATCTCGCAGGAAATCCGCCACTCCACCGCCCTGACCCAGGAGATGCTGCAGCGCGCCAAGCGGCACGGCTTCTCCGACGCGCAGATCGGGGCACTGACGCACAACTCCGAGGACGTCGTCCGCGGCGTCCGGCAGGCCCTCGGCATCCGCCCGGTCTACAAGACCGTGGACACCTGCGCCGCGGAGTTCGCCGCGTACACGCCGTACCACTACTCGTCCTACGACGAGGAGGACGAGGTGGCGCTGCACGCCAAGCCGTCCATCATCATCCTCGGCTCCGGGCCGAACCGGATCGGCCAGGGCATCGAGTTTGACTACTCCTGCGTGCATGCCTCGATGGCGCTGCGCAAGGCCGGTTACGAGACCGTGATGGTCAACTGCAACCCGGAGACTGTCTCCACCGACTACGACGTCTCCACCCGGCTCTACTTCGAGCCGCTCACCCTCGAGGACGTCCTCGAGGTCATTGCAGCCGAAGAGCGGACCGGCGGTGTGATGGGCGTGTTCGTCCAGCTCGGCGGCCAGACCCCGCTCAAGCTCGCCCAGCAGCTCGCCGACGCCGGCGTGCCGATCCTCGGCACCTCCCCGGAGGCCATCGACCTGGCCGAGCACCGCGGCGCCTTCTCCCGGGTGCTTGATGAGGCCGGGCTGATCTCCCCGAAGAACGGCACCGCCGTCTCCTTCGAGGACGCCAAGAAGATCGCCGACGAGATCGGCTACCCGGTCCTGGTCCGCCCGTCCTACGTGCTCGGCGGCCGCGGCATGGAGATCGTCTACGACGAAGCGAACCTCTCCCGCTACATCGCCAACGCCACCGAAATCACCCCGGACCACCCGGTGCTGATTGACCGCTTCCTCGAGGACGCCGTCGAAATCGACGTCGACGCCCTCTACGACGGGAAGGACATGTACCTCGGCGGCATCATGGAACACATCGAGGAAGCTGGAATCCACTCCGGCGACTCCGCCTGCGTGCTGCCCCCGATCACCCTGGGCAACAACGTGATCGACCGGGTCCGGACCGCCACACGGGCCATCGCCGAAGGCGTCGGCGTCCGCGGCCTGATCAACATCCAGTTCGCCCTCGCCTCCGACGTGCTCTACGTGCTCGAGGCCAACCCGCGCGCCTCCCGCACCGTGCCCTTCGTCTCCAAGGCGACGGGTGTGCAGATGGCCAAGGCGGCAGCACTGATCGGCACCGGCGTCACCATCAACCAGCTCCGCACTGCCTACAAAATGCTGCCGGAATCCGGCGACGGCTCCACGCTGCCGCTGGACGCCCCGGTGGCGGTCAAGGAAGCGGTGCTGCCGTTCAGCCGCTTCCGCACCCTTGAGGGCAAGGTGGTGGACTCCCTGCTTGGCCCGGAAATGCGCTCCACCGGCGAGGTCATGGGCATCGACAAGCACTTCGACACGGCCTTCGCCAAGAGCCAGGCCGCGGCCAACAACGCGCTGCCCACCGAGGGCAAGGTCTTCGTCTCGGTCGCCAACCGGGACAAGCGCGCCGTCATCATGGCCGTGAAGCGCCTCTCCGACCTCGGCTTCGAGATCGTCTCCACCGGCGGCACCGCCGACGTGCTGCGGCGCAACGGCCTGCAGGCCACCACGGTCCGCAAGGTCGCCGAGGGCTCCAGCGCCGAGGGTGAAGGCACCATCGCGGACCTGATCATCGCCGGGGAAATCGACATGGTCTTCAACACCCCGTCCGGCGGCGAAGCCCGCGGCGACGGCTACGAAATCCGTGCCGCGGCCACGTCGATCGGCATCCCGTGCATCACCACGGTGGCCGAGTTCAACGCCGCCGTCCAGGCCATTGAGGCGATGCGGACCTACGAGTGGTCCGTTACCAGCCTGCAGGAGCACGCCGCGGCCCTGGCTGCTTCCCAGGAGCGGGTCGCGCAGGAAGCGAAAGCGCATGCCTGAGGCTGCCACAGCTGAGACGTCCGGCCGGGAGTCCTTTGGCTCCCGGCTCGGCCGGGCCATGGCGGAGCGCGGCCCGCTCTGCGTGGGCATCGACCCGCATCCGGCGCTGTTGGAGCGCTGGGGCCTGAACGACGACGTCGCCGGGCTGGAGCGCTTCTCGCTCACAGTGCTCGAGGCCGTGGCCCCGCTCGCTGCCGCGGTGAAACCGCAGGTGGCGCTGTATGAACGCCACGGCTCGGCCGGGATGGCCGTGCTGGAACGAACCCTGGCAGGGTGCGCGGAGGCGGGCGTGCTCAGCATCGCCGACGCCAAGCGCGGCGACATCGGCTCCACCATGGCCGCCTACGCCGACGCCTGGCTGCGGGACGGCTCGGCCCTGGCCGCGGACTCGGTGACGTTGAGCCCCTACCTCGGCTTCGAATCGCTCCGGCCGGCGCTTGACCTCGCGGCGGAGTCCGGGCGCGGCGTCTTCGTTCTGGCGCTGACGTCCAACCCGGAGGGCGCCTCCGTGCAGCATGTCGGTGGCGCGGACTCGGTGGCGCGGCGGATTGCCCGGGCCGCCGCCGCGGAGAACCGGCGGTACGGTGTTGAGCAGGGCGACGGGAAACTGGGCTCCGTCGGACTCGTCGTGGGCGCGACCGTTGGCTCCGCGCTGGCGGACCTTGACCTGGACCTGTCGGCGGTACGCGGCCCGATCCTGGCGCCGGGGCTGGGCGCGCAGGGGGCCACGGCCGCCGATCTGCGGAGCACCTTCGGCAGCGCTTACGGTCAGGTGCTTGGCACCTCAAGCCGGGACATCCTCGGCGCCGGGCCGCAGCCTGCAGGGCTCCGGGACGCCGCGCAGCGCACGCTCGACGAACTCCGCGCAGCCTAGGCCTTCCCGGCTCGGCGGAAAACCGCCCGCGGGGCCGGCCCCGGGTTTGCTGCGTCGGTTGGTCACAGAAGGCCGCTGTGGCGACAGCATTGCGGCCGTCTGTGGCGAACGGAGGCGCTGCCGTCCCGCCAGCCTGTCCGCCAGGCCCCGCAGCCACACCTCCGGCGTGCTGGGCCCGGGCTGGAGCCCCACGTCCGCCGCCTGGCTCGAATGGCGTCGGCCGCAGGTTTAGCGCCGGACGCGATCCATTGCTTTCCGGCGACTTCAGACTGTAAGTTCAGGACAAGTCCGCGGTACCGGCCGGGGCGCTGTCTGCGGCCCGTCTCACGGTCACGTCTGACCAGGACGTTTGCGTGGGCCGTTTGCGTGGGCCCGGCTGACAATGCAGGGAGGACCTCAGTGAGCTTGCGACCCCTCACGCCGCAGGAGCGTGCCGACGCCCTGCACAAGGCCGCCGCGGCCAGGCTGGCCCGGGCGGCCGCGAAGGAGCGGCTGAAGTCGGGGGAACTGTCGATCGCGGAACTGCTCAGCGCGGGGGAGACGGACGAAGCGATCGCCCGGATGCGGGTCGTGGAGCTGCTGGAAGCGCTGCCGGGAATCGGGCGCGTACGGGCCGCGGCGATCATGGACCGGTTCGGCATCGCAGCCTCCCGGCGGGTTCGTGGCCTGGGAATCCACCAGCGCCGGGCGCTGGTAGATTTTATAGACGAGAAATAGCTTGGCCCGCCGAGCTTCCACCACCGCCCAAAGGAATACGTGAGCAAGAAACCCGGACTGACAGTCCTCGCCGGTCCGACGGCTGTCGGCAAAGGCACCGTGTCCACCTATATTCGGGACAACTATCCCGAGGTCTGGCTTTCAGTGTCGGCAACCACCCGCCCGCCGCGGCCCGGTGAGATCGATGGTGTGCATTACTACTTCAAGTCCAAGGAAGAGTTTGATGCTCTCATCGCGGCAGGGGAACTCCTGGAGTGGGCTGTGGTGCACGGACAAAATACTTACGGCACCCTCAAGAGCACTGTAGACGCGGCGATTGCTGAGGGTCGCTCGGTGCTTTTGGAGATTGACCTGCAGGGCGCACGCCAGGTGAAGCAGGCCGTCCCGGACGCGCAATTCGTCTTCCTCGCCCCGCCAAGCTGGGAAGAATTGGTGCGCCGCCTGGTGGGCCGCGGCACTGAATCCGCCGAGGAACAGCAGCGACGGCTGGAAACCGGTAAAGTAGAACTAGCCGCTGAACCGGAGTTCGATCACACAGTCATCAATGATGACGTACGTCGGGCAGCGGATGAGCTTGTTTCACTCATGGGGCTAACGCCGCACCCGCACTAACCGCAGGGTCGGATTGGCCCGTTAGAATTTGGAGAATTCGTGTCCACGAACCTTGAAGGCATCATCAACCCGCCGATCGACGAGCTGCTGAAGGCTGCCGATTCGAAGTACGGACTGGTGATTTTCGGTGCCAAGCGCGCCCGGCAGATCAACGCCTACTACGCCCAGCTGCACGAGGGCCTGTTCGAGTACGTCGGCCCGCTGGTCGACACCAAGCTGAACGAAAAGTCGCTTTCCATCGCCCTGCGCGAAATCAACGAAGGCAAGCTCGTTTCCACGCCGATCGAAGCCGCCGCAGAGTAATATCTCTGCTGCCTGACGGAGGTCACGTGCGCATAGTCCTCGGAGTCGGGGGAGGGATTGCCGCCTACAAGGTGGCGTCGCTCCTCCGGCTTTTTACTGAAGCCGGCCATGACGTCACCGTCATTCCCACCGAGGCCGCCACCCGGTTCGTCGGCGTGGCCACCTGGGAGGCCCTTTCCGGGCACCCGGTGAGCAACAGCGTCTTCGACGAGGTGCACACCGTCAACCATGTCCGGCTCGGCCACGAGGCTGAGCTGATCGTGGTGGCACCGGCCACGGCGGACCTGCTGGCCCGCGCCGCCACCGGCCAGGCCAACGACCTGCTAACCAACACGCTGCTGATGGCCGGCGGGCCGGTGCTGATGGCCCCGGCCATGCACACCGAAATGTGGCGGCACCCGGCTACCCAGGCCAACGTCGAAACCCTGCGCAGCCGTGGCATCACCGTGCTCGAACCCGCCACCGGCCGGCTGACCGGGGCGGATTCCGGCCCGGGCCGGCTGCCCGAACCCGAGGCAATCTTCGCTGCCGCGCTGGCCCTGGCCGGCGCTCCGGCCGCGCCCAACACCCCCGGCCTGTCGACGTCGGACGCGGCCCTTCCAGCCGCCGCAGCCAGGCCGCTGGCCGGACTCACTGTCACCATCAGCGCCGGCGGCACCCGCGAACCCCTGGACCCGGTCCGCTTCCTCGGCAACCGTTCCTCCGGCAAACAGGGCGTGGCGCTGGCCGTCGCCGCCCGCGAGGCCGGCGCCCGCGTTCGGCTGCTGGCAGCCCACATGGACGTCCCGGCCCCCGACGGCGTCGAGGTGGTGCAGGTTGAGACCGCACTGGAACTGCGCAAGGCGGCCCTGCACGCCGCCGCCGATTCCGACGTCGTCATCATGGCCGCCGCGGTGGCGGACTTCCGCCCGGCGGATGTCTCCGGAACCAAAATCAAGAAGCGCGACGACGTCGCCGATCCCGTGATTTCGTTGGTCCGCAACCCGGACATACTCCGGGAACTCGTCGAGGTCCGTGATGCTGCGTCCCGCAACCAGCTGATCGTGGGTTTCGCTGCCGAAACCGGCGACGCCGACGGGGACGTCCTCGAATACGCGCAGGCCAAGCTGCGCCGCAAGGCCTGCGACCTGCTGGTGGTCAATCAGGTGGGCCAGAACCAGGTCTTTGGCCAGGACAGCAACGCCGTAGTCATCCTTTCGCGGTCCGGCTCCGAACCCCAAGAGGCGTCGGGTTCCAAATCCGACGTCGCGGCTGCCGTCATTGACCGCATCAGCGCCGAGCTAAGCCGGGTTGTCCCGCCCGCATAAGCGCTGGCGTAATCAAGGTCTCCTTAGCAGGGGGACACACGCCGCCGGACGTCCGTTTCCCAACCAGTAAGGTAGTTGAGTGACTTTACCGCTGCACATCCCAGACTTCCATGGGTCCACGCCCGCCTCGCTCCGGCTCTTCACGTCCGAGTCGGTGACCGAAGGACACCCCGACAAGATCTGTGACCAGATCAGCGATGCGATCCTCGACGCCCTGCTGGCCAAGGACCCGGAGTCGCGCGTCGCCGTCGAGACCCTGGCCACCACGGGCCTCGTGCACGTGGCCGGTGAAGTCACCACGGACGCCTACGTCGAAATCCCGCAGATCGTCCGCGAGACCATCCTCGGGATCGGCTACGACTCTTCCGCGAACGGCTTCGACGGCGCCCGCTGCGGCGTGTCGGTCTCCATCGGCCAGCAGTCCAACGACATCGCCGGCGGCGTATTCAACTCCCTCGAGGCACGTGAAGGCCGCCAGGAAGACGATTACGACCTCCAGGGCGCCGGCGACCAGGGCATCATGTTCGGCTACGCCAGCGACGAGACCCCGTCCTACATGCCGGTCCCGATCTGGCTCGCGCACCGGCTTTCCGAACGGCTCACCGAGGTCCGCAAGTCGGGCCAGCTGGGCTACCTGCGCCCCGACGGCAAGACCCAGGTCACGGTGGGCTACGACGGCGACCGTCCCGTCTCGGTCGAGACCGTCGTGATCTCCAGCCAGCACGCGGAAGGCGCCAGCCTGGACCAGCTCCGCGCCGACCTCGCCGAGCACGTCGTCGACCCGGTCATGGCGCTGTCCAACCTGGACATCTCCCGGTCCCGCAACATCCTCAACCCGGCCGGCGCCTTCGTGATCGGCGGTCCGGTGGGTGACGCCGGCCTGACCGGCCGCAAGATCATCGTCGACACCTACGGCGGCATGGCCCGGCACGGCGGCGGCGCCTTCTCCGGCAAGGATCCGTCCAAGGTGGACCGCTCCGCTGCTTACGCGATGCGCTGGGTTGCCAAGAACGTGGTGGCCGCCGGCCTCGCCAAGCGTGCGGAAATCCAGATCGCCTACGCGATCGGGCAGGCCCGCCCCGTGGGCACCTACGTGGAGACTTTCGGGACCGAAACCGTCGATCCCGCCCGGATCAGCGCCGCGATTGCCGAGATTTTCGACCTCCGCCCCCGCGCCATCATCGACGCGCTCGACCTCAAGCGTCCGATCTACGCGAAGACGGCCGCGCACGGCCACTTCGGCCGCGAGGAGCCTGACTTCACCTGGGAGCGCCTGGACCGGGTCGACGAGCTGAAGGCCTTCTTCAACGCCTAGCAACCGGCCGAACCGCTGGATGGCAGAGCTCTTGAATGTCATTGCTCTTCAATGTCACAGCTCTGTGATGTGCTGTAGCCAGGCCGCCGAACGGCGGCCTGGCTACAGCTTTAATGTTGATCGTTAGCCTGATCGTCGAAGTTTCCAGGCTCTTTACTTGACCGATTCCAGCGCCGAAGGGAGGCAGGCACCATGACTCCAGATCGCCGCGCCGCCACGCCGGAGCAACCGCTTCAGCTCTCGCTGCTGCACGGCTTCCCGGCCTCCGCGGCAGCCGCCGGGCCCGCCCTTGCCGCGGAACTGCCGGTGGCCCGGGTGCTGCTGGAATCCTCCCTCCCGCACCTGGACCGCCCTTTCGACTACAGCGTGCCGGCGGACCTCGACGCCGCGGCCCGGCCGGGCGTGCGGGTCAAGGTGAAATTCAGCGGCCAGGAGCTTGGCGGATACCTGCTCGAACGCACGGCGGCGTCCGACGCCGGCCACCCGCTGGTGCCGCTATTCAAGGTCGTGTCCCCGCTTCCCGTGCTCACCCCCGCCGTGTCTGAACTGGCCGGGAGGGTCGCGGCGCGCTACGCCGGAACTGTCAGCGACGTCCTGCGCGTCGCCATCCCGCCCCGGATGGCCAAAATGGAAAAAGACTACGCACCGGGAGGCCTGCTCGACCCGGCACTCTTCGCCGCCGGGGACGACGCCCGGGCAGAGCCGCCTGCTGCCCCTCCGTCCGGCTGGGCGGAATATCATAACGGCCCGGCATTCCTCCAGCACCTGGGGGCGGGGGAGTCGCCGCGTGCCGTGCTAAGCGCCCTGCAGGGGTTTGGTCCCGGCGGCTGGCCCCGGATGGTTGCCGAGGCTGTTGCCGCCGTCCGCCGCTCCGGCCGGGGCGCCGTCGTCGTGGTGCCGGACTACCGCGACCTGGACCGGGTGGAGGCGGCCCTGCTGGAACACCTGCCGGCCGGCGACGTCGCCCGGCTCACGGCCGACGACGGCCAGACACCGCGGTACCGCAGCTTCCTGCGGGTCCTCAGCGGCGCCGCAGGGGTCGCCGTCGGCACCCGCTCCGCCGCCTACGCCCCGGTGCGGAACCTGGGCCTGGTGGTGTGCTGGGACGACGGCGACGACCTGCACATCGAGCAGCGTTCCCCCTACGCCCACGCCCGTGAAGTCCTGCTGCTCCGGGCCGCGCATGAAGGCGCCGCCTGCCTGCTCGCCGGGCACGCCCGCAGCACGGAGACGCAGCGGCTGGTGGAATCCGGCTGGGCCCGCCCGATCGAGGCGGGGCGCTCCGTGATGCGCCGCACCGTCCCGCGCGTCCAGAACACCGCGGACAGTTTCGAACAGGAGCGCGACCCGCTGGCGCGGATCGCGCGGTTGCCGGGCGCCGCATGGCGCGCCGCAAAGGAAGGCCTGGAACGCGGTCCCGTCCTCGTTCAGGTTGCCCGCGCAGGGTACGCGCCGTCTCTGGCCTGCGAACGCTGCCGCGAAGCCGCGCGCTGCACCGCCTGCAACGGACCGCTGGCCATCGCCGGGCCCGGCGGCAGCGCCGCGGTGCCGGTGTGCCGGTGGTGCTCCGCGGCGGCCCCGGACTGGCACTGCGTGCACTGCGACGGGGTCCGGCTCCGGCGGGGCGCCACCGGGGCACTTCGGACGGCCGAGGAACTGGGCCGGGCGTTTCCGGGCAAACCCGTCGTCACTTCCTCCGGCGACCGCGTGCTGGCCACCGTCCCGGACTCAAAGGCCCTCGTGGTCGCGACGGTCGGCGCCGAACCGGTCGCGGCGGGCGGCTATGCGGCCGCGCTGCTGCTCGACGGCGACTCGCTGCTGCGGCGCGAGAACCTCCGGGCGGGCGAGGACGCCGTGCGGCGCTGGTTCAACGCCGCGGCCCTGGTCCGTTCCGCGTCCGAGGGCGGCCTTGCGGTCATCACCGCCGAGGACACGGCGGGAGTCGGGGCACTCCTGCGTTGGGACCCCGCCGGCTACGCCGGACGCGAGCTCGCCCTGCGGCAGGAGCTGTCGCTGCCGCCAGCGGTCCGGATCGCGTCCGTCACCGGCGGCCGGACCGCCGTCGGGCACTTCACCGAGGCCGTCGAACGGGCGCTGGCCAAAAAGGGCATTGTGCTCCGGCAGGCCGGGCCGGCGCCGCTGCCGGGCGCCGGCGGATTCGTAGCCACGCCAACGGCTGCCGGCATGGAGCGGCGCGGTGGGGAGGACGTGCGGACGCTGCTGTTCATCCCGTACGCCGAAGCCTCCGAGGCCACAAAGGCCATGCGTGCGGTCAAGGCCGCAGCCGCCGCCAAGCGCACCGACGATCCGGTGCAGCTGCGGCTCGACGGCGTCGACGTTCTCTAACGGTGCTTGCGCCGGCGTACGGGCGCCGCTTCGACGGTTCCCTGCGCACTCGACGTCCGCCCGCGTCGAATTGGCACGGAACCATCGAAACGGCCGAGGTTAGCGTCGCTTGCGCCGGCGCAGGGCCACGGCCTCTTCGGCGGCGGCCAGCAGGCGCTGTGCGGAGGCGTCCCAGCTGAACTCGGCCGCGCGCTGCACCGCACTGCTGGAGCGCTGCTTCCAGAGCTCGGGCTCCTCGAGCTCGCGGACCGCGGCGGCAAACGCGGGCGGGGAGTCGGGGTCGACGTAGCTGACCGCGTCCCCGCCCACCTCGCGGAAGATCGGAATGTCGCTGGCGATGACCGGAGTGGCGTGTGACATCGCTTCCACGAGCGGCAAGCCGTAGCCCTCGGCCTTGGAGAGGCTGACCAGAGCCGTGGTGCGGGCCAGCAGCGCCTCGTACTCGGCATCGGTGACGCCGTTGTGGAACACGATGCTGGCGCCCGCCGGGGCCAGCGCCTCCAGCTCCGCCCTGCGTTCGGGCGTGATCCGGCTCAGCAGGTGCAAGGTTATCTCCGGCAGCTGGGCCATGCCCTTGACCATGGTTTCGACATTCTTGTAAGGCATGAAAGACCCCATGTAAAGCAGCGTCTTGTCGGCGCCGGCGCCGGGGTCCCGAGGAGTCAGCCCGGGCTGCGGGGCGTTGCCGACGATCCGGACCGGTCGCTTCGTCAGGCGGTACTTCGCCATCAGGGCCTCGGTGGTGGAGCTGATGGTCGCGACGACGTCGGCCCGGTTCAGCAGGACCCGCTGGGGCCAGAACGCCTTGTGATAGAGCCGCCAGAGGACCCGGACCGGGGCCGGGAGGAAGCCGGGAGGTGCCGGGTGCTCGTAGTAGATCAGGTCGTGCAGGGTCAGGACCAGGGCGTACTTCCGGCCCCAGCTGCCCATGGTCTGCATCGGGCACACCACCACGTCGGCCCCCAGCGGGTTGACCTTGGCCGCAACGAACAGCTCCGCGGGCGAGAGCGGGCTGTTGATCAGGGTGTAGGGGACGTCCGGGAGCAAGGCCAGCTGTCGCGTATCGCTGATCAGCATGGAGACGTCCGCGACCTTGGCGGTCGCGGCAATGAGGCTGGCGCCGTAACGGCTGATGCCATCGTGGTGGTCGAGCCTGGTGAAGCGGGCGTCAATAAGGATTTTCACGCGGCGTGTTCCTTCAGGAAGCGTCGGATGAAGCCCGCGGCGGGTTCCGGGGTTTCGTAGTGGATGAGGTGCCCGACGCCGGGAATGACTTCGAGGCTGGCGTTCGGCAGCAGCGGGAGCAGCTTGTGCTGGTCGGGGAGGGTGGCGATTTCGTCTCTTTCGCCCGCCACGAGCAAAACCGGAAGGGCCAGCCGTGGAGCCACCTCCGCGACGTTGCTGCTGACCGAGGCCTTGAAGGCTTCGAGCAGGCTGTCGCGGTCGGCGAAGGCGGAGAAGTACGCGCTGTGCTGGGCGTGGACGAACCTCCGCAGCGCCTTGTCCTGGGTCTTGGCCATGGTCTCGCTCATCACCCGGACGATCAGCTGGTTGCGCAACAGCGCGTTCCCGAGTCCGCGGGGGAGCCGGGCCGCCGCCTCGTAGTACAGCACCGCGGCCTTGGTCATGAGCCCTTTGGGCCCCTCCAGCGCGGGTGCGGCGATGGGGTTGATCAGGATCAGTTCGGCGACCGCGCCGGGATGGTCCGCCACGAAGTGGCTGGCGATGATCGAACCGAAGGAGTGGCCCAGCAGCACCGTCTCCTTGCCCAGCCCGAGGGCGGCCATGAAGTCGGCGATGAACCGGCCGTAGCCGCTAACGCTGTGCCCGCCGGTCCGGAACGCGGCGGAGGCGCCGAACCCCGGGAGGTCCGGCATGATGAGGCGCATTTCGGGGAGCTGGTCGACCACCCGGAGCAGGCCATGGTGGTCGCCGCGGAAGCCGTGGATCACAAGGATGGTCCGGGTGTCGGCGGTCTCCCGGACCGGTTCGTAGCTCCAGTAGGCGACCCGGGTACCGTCGAGGTCCACCGCGGAGGCGCTGCTGCGCGTTTCCAGTTCGGCGCTGAGCAGGGGAGGCAGGGGGGAAGGCTCGGTGGCCACGTGTTCCATTCGTTCGGGTCCTAGTTGACGTCGTCGGGGTTCGAGCCGGTGCGGAATCCCCGGTCCAGGCCGGCCAGGGCGTCCAGGTCCGTGGTGCTGAGGCTGAAACCGAAGATGTCGTGGTTCTCGCGGATCCGGGCGTAGGAGCTGGCCTTGGGGATGACGACGTTGCCCAGTTCCAGGTGCCAGCGCAGGATGACCTGGGCCGCGGTCCGCCGGTGCGCCGCGGCGAGCTCCAGCACCACCGGGTCCTCCAGCACCTGGCCGCGGCCCAGCGGGCTCCACGCCTCGGTGGTGATGCCCAGCGACGCGTGCAGGGATCTCAGCTCGGCTTGTTGCAGCCAGGGATGCAGTTCAATCTGGTTGACCGCGGGCACCACTTCGGCGGTCTGGAGCAGCCGCTCCAGATGTGCGGGCTGGAAATTGGACACCCCGATGGCGCGGACCTTTCCCTCGCGGTAGAGCGATTCGAGCGCGCGGTAGCTCTCCGTGAAGAGCCCGCGCCGGGCGCACGGCCAGTGAATCAGGTAGAGGTCCACATATTCCAGGCCCAGCTTGGCGATCGAGGTGTCGAAGGCACGCAGGGTCGCGTCGTAGCCCTGGTCGTCATTCCAGAGCTTGGTAGTCACGAAAATGTCCTCCCGGGCGAGCGGGGAGTGCAGCTCGCCGGAGCCGCCGGCGGAGCCGTCGAAGGCGGACAGGGCGCCGATCGCCTTCCCGACGCCCGTCTCATTCCCGTACATCGCCGCAGTGTCGAAATGACGGTAACCGGCCTCCAACGCCATGGTCACGAGCCCGGCGGCGTCCGCGGGGGGCACCTTGTAAAGCCCGAACCCGAGGCGGTCCATCATCACGCCGTTGTTCAAGGTCAGCCGGGGGGAGATTCTCATAGCAACGACTCTACCCATTCCGGGCACCCGGCCGCGGGTGACCGGCCCTCAGGACAGGCCCTCGGCGCTGACCAGCCGCCGGGCGCTGGCCTCATCCAGGATCAGGTCCGTGGCCAGGCCGGCAGCGAGCGCCCCGCGCAACCCGTTGATCTTGGACGCGCCGGAGACCACGCAGATCCGGCGGCGGACCTGCCGGAGCTGGGCCAGGTCCGGCCCGGTGGAGCGTTCGTTGAGGGTAATGCCGTCCGAGGAGCCGTCCGCGCGGAAGAAAACAGTGGCGACGTCGCCCACGACGTCGGACTCCGCCAGCACGCTCAGGTCGTCCTCGTCCAGGTAGCCGCCGGCGTACACGTGGCTGGGGTAGTCGGCGTCGACCGATCCCACCCCGAAAATGGCGATGCTCATCCGGGACTGCAGCTGCAGGATGCGTTGAACACTGCGTTCATTCCACATGGCCTTCTTGGTCGCGGCGTGGTCGAAGAACGCCGGCACCGGGAACTGTTCCACCCGCGCCCCGTAAGCGCTGCCGAAGCGCCGCATGATGTCCGAGGCGTAAGTGATGCCCGTGGTCTGCATGTTTCCGGCTCCATTAAGCTGCACGATGATGCTGTCATGGGTGATCTTCCGGGTCAGGTGCCGGCTCACGGCGCTCAGCGTGGAACCCCACGCCACCCCGATGATCGCGTTCGAGTCCACGAGCGGGCCGATGGTGCGCGCGGCCTGCATCGCCACGCGGTCCAGCGTTTCCGCCTCGTTGAGCGTGTCCACCACCGGCACGACGTGCACATCGACCTTGTATTCGGCGCGGATCATGCTGGCGAGCTCGGGTCCGGTGTCCAACGGGCTGCGGATCTGGATCTGCACGAGGCCCGATTCCCGGGCCGCCGACAGCAGCCGCGAGACGGTCGAGCGGGACGTTCGGAGCTCACGGGCGATGGCGTCCATCGTCAGGTCCTGGAGGTAATACAACTGGGCGGCCCGGAGGGCGTCGGACTGGCGGGTTGGCGACATTCCATTTCCAATCTGCACGTTTGTGCATAGTGCTTGACTCCATTTTCCATTAGTCCAAAGAATAGTGTTGAACGGCGACGTGCCCGGTGGGCGCGCCGCAGAGCACCGATCCCCAAGGAGCAGTTTTGGGAAACAAGGTTTCATCCGGCAATCCGGCGTCGAGCACACAGCGCACGTCCGTGCAGCAGTTGCGGAACCGGCCGCACGCGCAGGTGCTCATCATCGGCGGCGGCATCAACGGGGTCGGAACCTTCCGTGACCTTGCCCTGCAGGGCGTTGACGTTGCCCTCGTCGAACGGGGCGACTTCTGCCAGGGAGCCAGCGGCGCCTCCTCGCACATGATTCACGGCGGTATCCGGTACCTGGAAAACGGCGAGTTCCGCCTCGTCCAGGAGTCCGTGGTGGAACGCAACCGGCTCCTCCGGATCGCGCCGCACTACGTGAAGCCGCTGCAGACCACCATCCCGATCTTCAGCACCTTTTCGGGCATCCTGGCCGCGCCGTTGCGGTTCCTGACCCACAAGCAGGGGAAGCACACCGAGCGCGGTGCCTTCCTGATCAAGCTGGGCCTGAGCATGTACGACTCCTTCTCCCGCGACGGCGGCACCGTGCCGCGCCACCAGTTCCGCGGCCGCAAGCGCGCCCTGGCCGAGCTGCCCCGGCTGCACCCCGGCATCAAGTACGCCGCGACCTACTTCGACGCCTCCGTGCACAACCCGGAGCGCCTCACCCTGGACGTGCTCCAGGACGGCGAGAAGGCCGGCGAGGCGGCCGGCAACGGGGCCCGGGCCAGCAACTACCTCTCCCTGGTCTCCATGGACGGCGCAGCCGGTTCCGGCAATGGCACGGCAACCCCCGGAGCGAAGGGCGGAACCGTCCAGCTCCGGGACGAACTGACCGGCGACGTCTTCGACTTCAGCGCCGACGTCATTGTCAACACCACCGGCGCCTGGGTGGACCTGACCAACCAGGCCATGGGCGCGGCGTCCGCGTTTATGGGCGGCACCAAGGGTTCCCACATAGTGCTGGACCACCCCGGGCTGCTTGAGGCCTGCCAGGGCCGGGAGATCTTCTTCGAACACACCGACGGCCGGATCGTGCTGATCTACCCGATGGGCGACCGCGTGCTGGTCGGCACCACCGACATCGACGCCGACATGGCCGAGGACGCCGTCTGCACCGAGGCCGAGATCGACTACTTCTTCGACCTCATCGGGCACGTCTTCCCGGACGTGGCCGTGGACCGGGAACAGATCGTCTACACCTTCTCCGGCGTCCGTCCGCTGCCCCGGCACGACGCCACGCAGCCGGGCTTCGTCAGCCGCGACTACCGGATCGAGCGCCGCGGCCCCGCCAGGGGCGCCGGGCAGCTGGCCGACGGCGGCGCCGTCGTGCTCAGCCTGGTGGGCGGCAAGTGGACCACGTTCCGGGCCCTCGCCGAACACCTCAGCAACGACGTCCTCGCCGAACTCGGCATGGAACGGAAAGTCTCGACCGCCAAACTTGCCATCGGTGGCGGGGCAGGCTTCCCCGACACCGAGGACGGCGTCCAGCGCTGGATCAAGGCCCACATGGGGGCCGGCCGCGACGCGGACCGGACCGCTGGCCTGCTGACCCGCTACGGCACCCGCGCGGTGGACGTCATGGCCTACCTCGACGCCGGGACCGACCGGCTGCTGCACTCCACCCGGGAACTGAGCGTCCGGGAACTGGAGTTCATGGCGGCCAACGAGCAGATCGGACACCTGGTGGACGTGCTGATCCGCCGCACCTCACTCGCGTTCCGCGGGCTCGTGACGGGGGAGCTGCTGAACGAGGTCGCCGAGATCCTTTCCGGACCGCTGGGCTGGGACGCGGCGACGCGGACCGCCGAGATCGACCACGCCCAGGAGGTGCTCCAGCGGTTCCACGGCGTCCAGGTACACAGCCTGGTCGCCTAACAACTTGAGTGTCCGGAGGCTGGAGCCTCCGGACACAAGGGCTGCGGGATTTCTCCCAGGGGAACCCGCAGTGGCCGGCCGGCAGCGCGAAACCGCTGCCGGCCCAACGGCCCTTCAAACTCGCGAAGGGCTGACAACAGAAAATAGAGGAGTCAAAGATGTCTCTTGGAATAGTTTTCCTGTCCGAAGTATTCGGCACCGCAATGCTGACCCTGCTGGGTTGCGGCGTTGTGGCCAACGTCGCGCTCAAAGGCACGAAGGGCAACAACGGCGGGTTCCTGATGGTCACCTGGGGATGGGGCATTGCCGTCTTCGCCGGTGTCTTTGTTGCGGCCAAGTCCGGGGCGCACCTGAACCCGGCCGTCACCTTCGGCCTGTTGCTTAACGGCAAGAAGGAGTACGCCCCGGGTGTCGCGGTCGATTTCGGCTCCACCCTGACCTACTTCGGCGGGGAACTGCTGGGCGCCTTCCTGGGCGCCGTCGTGATGTGGCTGGCCCACAAGCAGCACTTTGATGTCGAGCCCGAGCCCGCCAGCAAGCTGGGTGTTTTCTCCACCGGACCCGCCATCCGCTCCACCCCGTGGAACCTGATCACGGAGATCATCGGCACCTTCGTCCTCGTCTTCGTCATCCTGACCTTCGGCGGGACCCCGTCGGGACTTGGCCCGCTGGCCGTGGCGCTGCTGGTTGTCGGCATCGGTGTTTCCCTCGGCGGCCCCACCGGTTACGCCATCAACCCCGCCCGTGACCTTGGCCCGCGCATCGCCCACGCCCTGCTGCCCATCAAGGGCAAGGGTTCTTCGGACTGGAGCTACTCGTGGATCCCGGTCGTCGGACCGCTGATCGGCGGCGGACTCGCCGGCGTCGTAGCAGCCGTGGTGCCGATCATCGCCACCGCCGCCGCCTGATTCTGCCGCAGAGGACCCTGAACCAAACCCGCTCGAATCGCATCAATTCCACCGCCAGGCCCAAAAGACAAGGACGTCAGCATGAACCAGTATGTAATCGCCATTGACCAGGGAACCACGAGCACCCGCGCCATCGTGTTCGATCACAGCGGCAACATCGTTTCCTCCGGCCAGATGGAACACGAGCAGATCTTCCCGCAGGCAGGGTGGGTGGAGCACGACCCCGCCGAGATCTGGAACAATACCCGCGAGGTCATCGCCTCCGCACTGTCCAAGGCCAACCTGACCCGCCACGACATTGCCGCCGTCGGCATCACCAACCAGCGCGAAACCGCGGTGGTCTGGGACAAGACCACCGGCAAAGCCGTGTACAACGCGATCGTCTGGCAGGATACCCGCACCCAGTCGATCGTCGACGAGCTGGCCAAGGACGGCGGCCCGGAACGCTTTAAGCAGAAGGTGGGCCTGCCGCTGGCGACCTACTTCTCCGGCACGAAGATCAAGTGGATCCTGGACAACGTCGAGGGCGCCCGGGCCAAGGCAGAAGCCGGCGACCTCGTCTTTGGCAACACCGACAGCTGGGTGCTGTGGAACCTCACCGGCGGAACCGACGGCGGCGTGCACGTCACCGACGTGACCAACGCGTCCCGGACCATGTTCATGGACCTCGACACGCTGTCGTGGGACCAGGAAATCCTGGACGCCTTCGGTGTCCCGGCCTCCATGATGCCCGCCATCAAGTCGTCCTCAGAGGTGTACGGCACCGTCCACACCTCCCAGCTGCTGCGCGAAGTTCCGGTCGCCGGCATCCTCGGCGACCAGCAGGCGGCAACCTTCGGCCAGGCCGCGTTCGACACCGGCGAGGCAAAGAACACCTACGGCACGGGCTGCTTCCTCATCTTCAACACCGGCGAGGAAATCGTCCACTCCAAGAACGGGCTGCTGACCACGGTCGGCTACAAGCTTGGCGACGCCAAGCCGCACTACGCCCTGGAGGGTTCGATCGCTGTCACCGGTTCGCTGATCCAGTGGCTGCGCGACAACCTGGGCATGATCAGCAGTGCCCCGGAAGTCGAGACCCTGGCCGCTTCGGTGGAGGACAACGGCGGCGTGTACATCGTTCCGGCCTTCTCCGGCCTGTTCGCACCGTACTGGCGCTCCGACGCCCGCGGCGCGATCGTCGGCCTGACCCGGTTCGTGAACAAGAACCACATCGCCCGCGCAGCGCTGGAGGCCACCGCGTTCCAGACCCGCGAGGTGCTCGACGCCGTCAACGCCGACTCGGGGGTTCCGCTCACGGAACTCAAGGTCGACGGCGGCATGGTCGCCAACGACGCGCTGATGCAGTTCCAGGCCGACATCCTGGGCGTGCCGGTGATCCGGCCGAAGGTCGTCGAGACCACCTCGCTCGGCGCCGCCTACGCGGCCGGCCTCGCCGTCGGCTTCTGGAAGGATCTGGGCGAGTGCTCGGCCAACTGGTCCGAGGACAAGCGCTGGGAACCGAAGATGGACCAGGCGGAGCGCGAGCGCCAGATGCGTCTCTGGAAGAAGGCCGTCACCAAGTCCATGGACTGGGTCGACGAGGACGTGAAGTAGGCCGACGAGCCGATGCCTTCACTGTTGAGGGGGCCCCGCCCGCTTCGCGGACGCCCGAAGCCGCTCCCGGGCCCCCTCAACAGTTCGGCATTTCCGGGCTGGCCGATTCAGCCGCTCGTGGCGACTTACGTAGCGCTGGCAAGCCGTGCGCTAAAGTAGTCGTATGCGTGCGATCCTCCTGCTTAGTTAGCCGCCCGGCATCCCGGCGAAAACCCGGATTGCCGAGCGGCAGCCCCTCCGTGTCGAGGGGCTTTTGTGTGTCCGGGATATGTACCGGCCCGCAGCAGGGGACCAAGGGATCAGGCGGGACAGTCCTGATCCGACAAGATCGAAAGAACAGAAGAGGCCAGCAGTGAGCGTTCAGCCGGAGACAGAGACCGGAACAGCAGCAGCCGTCGCGAATGAAGGCCCCGAAGAGGGCGCCTACAGCTTCGCCGCCATGGAGGCCAAGTGGCCGCAGGTCTGGGAGGACCTCAAGGTCTTCACGCCCCTGGATGACGGCTCGAAGGAACGCCGCTACGTGCTGGACATGTTCCCGTACCCGTCCGGTGACCTGCACATGGGCCACGCCGAAGCGTTCGCGATGGGCGACGTCGTCGCCCGCTACCTGCGCCAGCAGGGCTACGACGTGCTGCACCCGATCGGCTGGGACTCCTTCGGACTGCCGGCGGAGAACGCCGCCATCAAGCGGAACGCGCACCCCAGCGAGTGGACGTACGCCAACATCGACACCCAGGCGGCGTCGTTCAAGCGTTACGCCATCTCCGCTGACTGGTCCCGCCGGCTGCACACCTCGGATCCGGGGTACTACCGCTGGACCCAGTGGCTGTTCAAGCGTTTTTACGAGCGCGGGCTGGCCTACCGCAAGAACTCTCCGGTCAACTGGTGCCCCAAGGACCAGACCGTGCTGGCCAACGAGCAGGTCGTCAACGGCGCCTGCGAACGGTGCGGCACCGCCGTGACGAAGAAGTCCCTGAACCAGTGGTACTTCAAGATCACCGACTACGCCGACCGGCTGCTCGATGACATGGACGAACTGCGCGGGCACTGGCCCGAGCGGGTCCTGGCCATGCAGAAGAACTGGATTGGCCGTTCCGAGGGCGCGCACGTCAACTTCGTGGTCGAGGCCGACGGCGGCAAGCCCGCCAAGAACGTCACGGTCTTCACCACCCGCCCGGACACCCTGTACGGCGCGACCTTCTTCGTGGTCGCCGCCGACGCCCCGCTGGCCGTCGAACTGGTCACCGAGGAACACGCCGCGGCCCTGGACGCCTACCGGGAACAGGTCAAGGCGCTGTCGGAGATTGAGCGCCAGTCCACCGAACGGGAAAAGACCGGCGTCTTCACCGGCCGCTACGCCATTAACCCGCTGAACGGGGAGAAGCTGCCCGTCTGGGCGGCCGACTACGTGCTGGCCGACTACGGCACCGGCGCCATCATGGCCGTCCCGGCCCACGACCAGCGCGACCTGGACTTCGCCAAGACCTTCGACCTGCCCGTCCGGGCGGTCCTGGACACCGGCGAGGAAGACCCCGCCGTGTCCGGCACGGCGACGACCGGCGAGGGCACCTTGATCAACTCCGGCGCCCTGGACGGGCTGCCCAAGGCCGAGGCCATCCCGGCCGCCATCGCGATCCTGGAGCAGCTGGGCACCGGCGAGAAGTTCGTGAACTTCCGCCTGCGCGACTGGCTGCTGAGCCGCCAGCGGTTCTGGGGCACCCCGATTCCGATCATCCACTGCCCGGCCTGCGGCGAGGTCCCGGTCCCGGACGACCAGCTGCCGGTGACCCTGCCGGAGGACCTGCGCGGCGAGGATCTGTCACCAAAGGGCACCTCCCCGCTGGCCGCCGCCGAAGCCTGGGTCAACGTCGAGTGCCCCAGCTGCCACGGCCCGGCCAAGCGCGACACGGACACCATGGACACCTTCGTGGACTCCTCCTGGTACTTCCTGCGCTTTGTCTCGCCCGACTACACCGAGGGCCCATTCGATCCCGCCAAGATCAACGACTGGATGCCCGTGGGCCAGTACGTCGGCGGGGTGGAGCACGCCATCCTGCACCTGCTGTACGCCCGCTTCTTCACCAAGGTCATCCACGACCTGGGCCTGATCGAGGCCGACGAACCGTTCAAGGCGCTGCTGAACCAGGGCCAGGTGCTCAACGGCGGCAAGGCCATGAGCAAGTCACTCGGCAACGGCGTGGACCTGGGCGAGCAGCTGGACAAGTTCGGCGTCGACGCCGTGCGGCTCACCATGATCTTCGCCTCCCCGCCGGAGGACGACGTCGACTGGGCGGATGTCTCGCCGTCGGGCTCCGCTAAGTTCCTGGCCCGCGCCTGGCGGCTCGGCCAGGACGTCAGCAGCGAGCCCGGCGTCGATTTCGCCGCCGGGGACCGCGCCCTGCGCACCGTCACCCACCGCACCATCGCCGACGCGCAGGCACTGCTGGACCACAACAAGTTCAACGTGGTGGTGGCAAAGCTGATGGAACTGGTCAACGCGACCCGTAAGACCATTGATGCCGGCGCCGGCGGCGCGGACCCGGCCGTCCGCGAGGCCGTGGAGGCTGTAGCGGTGATCCTGAGCCTCTTCGCGCCCTACACCGCCGAGGACCTGTGGAACGTACTGGGACACCCGGCATCGGTAGCCAACGCCGGCTGGCCCACGCACGACGAGACGCTGCTGGTGCAGGATACGGTGACCGCCGTCGTCCAGGTGCAGGGCAAGGTGCGGGACCGGCTCGAGGTTTCCCCGGGCATCTCCGAGGACGAACTGCGCGAACTGGCGCTGGCCTCGGAAAACGTCCAGCGCGCGCTGGACGGCAGGGGGATCCGCACGGTCATTGTGCGGGCGCCTAAACTGGTCAACATCGTCCCGGCCTAGCCGGGCAAGGCCGTTCGTGAACCGGCCGCCGGCAGAAGCCGGCGGCCGGAACTCTTTTCAGGAGGTGCTTCGTGCCGGACCGTGAGCCCCCGGGCTGGCCGTGGCTGCGCGAGCGCCTCGTCAGGCTCCGCCAGGCTGCCCGCCCCGGGGCGGTGCCCGAACCAGTGCGCGCCATGGCGGCGCGGACTGCGGTGGTCACTGACCCCGCCGCCGCGTTGCCGGCAGAATGGGTGCGGGACTTCACCGCCGACGGCCGCCTGACCGTGGTACCGATGCCGGTCATGGTGGGCGCCGAGATCTACGGCGAGGGCGAGGACGACATCGCCGAGACCATCGCCGTGGCACTGGCCAGCGGCTTGCCGGTCCGGACCTCCAGGCCCTCACCCGGCCAGTTCGAACAGGCCTACCTCGCGGCGGCGGCACGCGGCTTCGAATCCGTAGTCTCGCTGCACATTTCGGGGGAGCTCTCCGGCACCGCCGACTCCGCCAGGCTCGCAGCCGCCAAAGTGGGAATCCCGGTGGTGGTCGTGGATTCGCGCACGGTCGGGATGGCGCAGGGCATGGGCGTGCAAAGCGCGGTCGTCGCGGCTGCTGACGGCCGGGGCGCGGACGAGGTCAGGGCCTTCGCCGAAGAACGGCTGGCCCGGACCAAGGTCTACTTCTATGTGCCGAGCCTGGAGCAGCTGCGCCGCGGTGGCCGGATCGGCGCAGCCGCCTCCCTCTGGGGCACCATGTTTTCGATCAAACCGATCCTGGCGGTCGACGGCGGCAAGGTCGTCCCGCTGGAAAAGGTCCGTTCTGCGCCCCGCGCCATCGGCCGGCTGGAGGAAATCGCCGCCGCTGATGCGCTGTCCCGCCCCAGCGGTGAGGCCAGGATCGCCGTGCACCACTTCGGCAACCGCGCCGAGGCCGAGCAGCTGGCATCGCGGCTGGCACAGCGGTTGCCTGACTGCCCGACCGCCCAGATCAGTTCGCTGCCGGCCGTGCTGGCGGCCCATGCCGGACTGGGCGTGCTGGCCGTCATTGTGGGGGAGAGCAGCACCCCGCTTCCCGGGGCTGGCCCCACACCGGGGTCTGGCTCCACACCGGGGGCTGCCGGGGCGCTTTCCACATAGCCGTTGCTGCGCCTGTCGGCAGGTCCGGTCCCATCCCTAGGCTGGCTTCATGTCGCGCCGATACCCGGGGGCCGGAGCCCGCAGCGGACCCCACTCAGGATCCGGCGTGGCACGGCACCGCTGGGCCGCCAGCCTCGGCACTGCGCCGGAGGAGGGGCTGCTCGGCGATGTGCCGGCCCGGGGAGCCCCGGCTGACGGAGCCCCGGACCCGGCGGCGGCGGACCGGGCCTCTCCTGACGGGGCCGATGCTGCGGAGTCCCCAGTCCCTGCGGTGTTCAGGTGGCGCAGCGGTCGGAGTGCCGCAGCCTTGCTCGCCGTGATCTCTGTGCTGCTGGCCGGCTGGTTCTGGTGGCAGGCAGCCGACGGAGCGCCACGGGTCCGGTCCCTGGGCGAGCCACCCGGTTCGGAAGCGGCGGACGGGTCCGGACCGGCCGTAGCCGATGACGGTGGTCCCGACGGGGCGCCGTCGAGGGCGGACCCGGCTGCCGCGGAGATGCCCGGCGCGACGGCGGCCGGCACCATTGTCGTCCACGTTGCCGGTGCCGTGGCGAAGGCCGGGGTGGTGGTGCTGCCGCGCGGAAGCCGGATCCACGAAGCGATCAAAGCCGCGGGCGGAAACACCCGCGCAGCCGACCTTGACCGGCTCAACCTGGCCGCCGTCCTCGAAGACGGTCAGAAAGTCCTCGTCCCGGAGCGCGGCAGCCCGGACCCGGTTGAACTTCCCGGCCCCTCCACCGGTCCCGACGGCACCGGGACCTCCGGCGGCGCCGGAGCTCCAGCGGGGAAAATCAACCTGAACACCGCCGGCGTCGAAGAGTTGGCGACGCTGCCGCGCGTCGGTCCGGTCTTGGCCCAGCGCATCGTCGACTGGCGCAAGCAGCACGGCAGTTTCGGCAGCGTCGAAGAACTCGACGCCGTGGAGGGTGTTGGTCCCAAGCTGCTCGAAGCCCTGTTGCCGCTGGTGCGGGTCTGACGTGGCCGGGGAACAGCGGCCCCGTTGGCAGGCTTTCCGCGCCGCCGCCGCCGATGCCGCCGATGCCATGGCCTGCAGCCGGGATCCGCTGGATCCTGCAACGACGCAAAAGAGACAGGCACCGGGCGTGCCCGCGGCGCCGGACAGCTCGTTCCGCGCAGGGGGAGCCGCGCGTACCGCCTTGGCCGGCCTGGGGCACCGTGTCCTTGAGGCGCTGCGCAGCCGCCGGGCCGGGGTCATGCCCGTGCCGCACGGCGTGCCGGGACGACGACGCCGGACCGACCTCCGCCTGGTGCCCGCCGCGCTGTTGGTTTGGGGCATTGCTCTGGCTGGCGGATGGCTGGAACCGGCCCCGCTTGCCGGGCTCTGCGCCGGGTTGGCGGCCGCCGCGGCTGCCCTGTTGCTGGGTCCCGGTGCGCATCGCCGGAGACCTGGACCCCGAAGCTTCCGGGCCACCTTGGCGGTAGCTTTGCTTCTCTCGTGCGCCGCCGGGGCGCATTCGGCGGTGGCATCGGCGCAGCGGAACGACGGTGCTGTCGCAGAGGCCGTCGCCGCCGGCGCGTCGGTGGTGGCCGAGATCGAAGTTGCCGGCATGCCACGGCGGCTTTCCGCCCGGGGCCGCTCCGGTTTGTCAGACCGGTGGGCCGTGCCAGTGACCCTGCTCGTCCTGGTCTTCGACGGCCGACGCGTGGAAGCCTCCGTGAAGCTGCTTGCCCTCGGCGGGGAGGAGTGGGGACACTCAGCTCCGGGGCAGCGTTTCCGGGCCACAGGCAAGCTCAGGCAGGCCGGAGCAGGTGAGGCCGAAGCCGGCATCCTCTCTGCCTCCTCTGCGCCGGACCGTGTGCGGACCGCCTCCAGCTGGGTGCACCTCCCGGCAGGCCTGCGGCGCGGTTTCAGCGTCGCCGCCGCGGGGCTGCCTGGCGACGCGCGCGGACTCCTGCCAGGGATGGTGACCGGCGACACCGGTGAGCTGGACCCCGAACTCGCTGCGGCCATGAAAACCGTCGGAATGACCCACCTGACCGCGGTGAGCGGAGCCAACTGCAGCCTGGTCCTCGGGGTCCTGCTGCTGGCGGCCCGTAGCCTGCGGCTTCCGCGCCCGGCGGCTTCCGGAATCGCCGTGGCCGGGCTGGGGCTGTTTGTGCTGATGGTCGGGCCCGATGCCAGCGTGCTCCGGGCCGCCCTGATGGGGTCGATCGGGCTGTGGGCGCTAGGGTTTGGCCGTGCCGGCCGCGGCCTCAGCCTGCTGTGCGTGGCCGCGGCCGGCTTGCTGCTGGCGAATCCGGCCCTGGCTACCGACTTCGGCTTTGTGCTCTCCGTTTTGGCCACGCTTGGCATCGTCGTGGTGGGCAGGCCCCTCATGGGCTGGCTGGCCGCCGTCGTGCCCCACTGGTTGGCTGCCGGACTCGCTGTTCCGTTGTCCGCCCAGTTGTTCTGCAGCCCGGTGATCGTGCTGCTCCAGCCGCAGTTCTCCAGCTACGCGCTGCCCGCGAATCTGGCAGCTGCCGTGCTGGTGCCGCCGGTTACGGTCTTCGGCACGGCAGCAGTGCCACTCGTGCCCCTCGCCCCCGCGTTGTCGGCTATGCTCATCGCCGTTGCCGGCACCTTCGCAGCGGGTGTGGCCGGCATCGCCCGCTGCTTCGCGGCGCTTCCGGGGGCCGCGTTGCCCTGGCCGGAGGGGGCCCTCGGCTCGTCCACGATGGCGGCGCTCTCGGGGCTGACACTGACGGGCTTCTGGCTCGCCACCCACCCTGCCGCTGCGGTACGCCTGGTCCTGAAAATACATGACCGGACCACGCTGTGCCTCACCCGGACTCTGCGCCGTCATGAGCGGCCGCCGGGCACCGTCCGCGCCCTGCCGGGGTCCGTCGGCCGCGGCTTGGTGGACCGCCCACGCCGTGGCAGGCTTAGAGTCTGCAAACCAACTTCCCGGAGGAACCACGAGTGGCTGCTGCCCAGACCCAACGCACCAGGACCACGGCGACGAAGACCGCCACCTGGCGCGATGTGACGCCCGCGGCGGTGGTGCTGGTCGGCGGACCGGAGGACTACCTGGGTTCCCGGGCCATGGACCGGATCCGCTCCCAGGTCCGTGCCGCGGCCCCCGACGTCGAGCTCACCCGCCTCAACGCCGGCAGCTACGAACCGGGCACGCTGGCCATGAACGTCAGCCCGTCCCTTTTCGGCGAGCAGAAGCTGATCGAGGTGGAGGGCCTGGAAGCGATGAATGACGCCTTCCTCGCCGACGCCCTGAAGTACCTGGCCCAGCCCGAACCCGACGCCGTCCTGGTGCTCCGTCACGGCGGGGGAGTGCGCGGCAAGAAGCTCCTGGACGCGATCAAGGCGGGCGGTTGGCCCGTGGTCGACTGCCAACCGTTGAAGAAGGACGCGGACAAGGTGGCTTTTGTCACCACAGAGTTCAAAGCCGCCTCCCGGCGGATCGAGCCGGACGCCGTGCACGCCCTGGTCAACGCGGTCGGGGCCAACCTGGCCGAACTCGCGGCCGCCTGCAGCCAGCTGATCGCCGACGCCACCACCGGCGTGGATTCGGACATGGTTGACCGCTACTACGGCGGCAGGGTGGAGGCCACGGCATTCAAGGTCGCGGATGCCGCCATGGCCGGGAATGCGCCGCTGGCCCTCTCCACGCTCCGCCACGCACTGGATACCGGTGCCGACCCGGTGCCGATCGTCGCTGCGCTGGCCTCCAAGCTGCGGTCCCTGGCCAAGGTGGCCGGGGCACAGGGGTCTTCCGCCCAGATCGCCAAGCAGCTGGGCATGCAGCCGTGGCTCGTGGAGCAGGCGCAGCGCGATGTGCGGCGCTGGACTCCGGAGGGCCTGGTTAGGTCCATCCAGGTCACGGCCGAAGCCGACGCGCAGGTCAAGGGACTCTCCCGCGACCCGGTCTACGCCGTGGAACATGCCGTCACGGTGATTGCGGGCGCGGTCCGCCGCTGACGACCACGGCCCGCGCACGGCCGGTGCCCGACCGCACGTCCCGGGCCGCGGCTTGCCCGGGTTGCCGGGTCACGTTGGCGGGTCGCTGGGTCAGGCTGCCGCGTCCGGTCCGGCGCTTTAACTGGCTGTGGCCGGCACCCTGGGGGTGCCGGCCACAATCATCAGTTCAGTTGAACTGGAAAACCTTAGAGTGCGTTGACCTTCTTGGAGATCGCGGACTTGCGGTTTGCAGCGTTGTTCTTGTGAAGAACACCCTTGCTGACAGCCTTGTCGAGCTTCCGGCTGGCAGTAACCAGTGCAGCAGCAGCGGCATCCTTGTCGGTGGACTCAACGGCGGTGTTGACGGCGCGGATGGCCGTCTTCAGCTCGGACTTGACTGCGTTGTTGCGCAGGCGAGCCTTTTCGTTGGTCAGGATGCGCTTCTTCTGGGACTTGATATTAGCCACGTGTGAACTCTCTTTTTCAATGCGGAAAATGGTCTAGAGGGCTTTCAGATTGGCCATTGACTGAGCGGCGTGGGGATACCTATGGCGACCAACCATCTGTGGCCGTCGACCTGCACGGACACACAGCTGTCAATAATAGCAGAGACGCGAACCCGGTGGCGATTCCCGGTGCGACCCGCGGGTCGGAGTTCCCCCGCGCGGCGTCGCCGAAGAACCCGGACTTCAGGACCAGCCGTGCCGCCTGCGCAGCGCAGAGGAAATGTCCCGGAACCGTCCGGCGTCCAGGATGGCGCCCTCGCGGCGCACGCCCTGGGGGTTGATTTGCAGGATGCGGTCCAGCCTGGCTTCGCTCGGGCGCCACTGCCGGTCCCAGGGCCCGGTGCCGATGTCGACGTAGTCGTCCGAGCGGCGCGCGTCGCCGTCGTGGTCCTTGCTGGTGAGCATCAGGCCAAGCAGGAAGCGGCCCTTGCTTCCCACGAGCAGCACCGGCCGGTCCTTGCCCCGGGAGTGGTCCTCTTCGAACGGGACCCAGGTCCAGACGATCTCACCGGGCTCGGCCCGGCCGTTCGCGGCGGGGCTGTACTGCACTTTGGCTTTGCCCTGGAAGTCGCCCGGGTAGGTCCCGGTCAGTCCGCCGGATGCGCGGGGCGGCTGCCGGGCGGGAGCCTTGCCGGCAGGACGGCGTGTGGCGGGAGGACCGCTGCCGCCGAGCCGGTCGAGGAAGCGCAGAGCGCCGCGGACGGCGTTGCCGAGGGAGCGAAGATTCAAGGCCATGGGGAAACCCTACCGGCCGCCGTGCACCGGCGTACGTTGACGGAGCGGCGACGAGGCAGTGAGCGCCGGCGCTAATGCAGTGCCACGGTCCGGGACGTGGGAGACTATAGGAACGAGAAATGCGGCGTGCCGCAGCAGGTGGAACAAGCAACGTAGAACACCGGCTGCGCCCGCCCCTAGAACAGCCCAGCTGTGCAGCCCGCCAGTACAGCCCCCAAGTATTGCCAACAGTAAGGACCCTGCGTGTCTCCCATGGCCCGCACCGCCCCGGTGCCTGCCGCAACAGATCCGGCCCTCATCCGGAACTTCTGCATCATTGCGCATATTGACCACGGCAAGTCCACGCTGGCCGACCGGATGCTCCAGTACACCGGAGTCGTCCAGTCCCGCGACATGAAGGCCCAGTACCTGGACCGGATGGACATCGAGCGCGAACGCGGCATCACCATTAAGTCCCAGGCCGTCCGGATGCCATGGGAGCTGGACGGCACCAGCTACGCGCTGAACATGATCGACACTCCCGGCCACGTCGACTTCACCTATGAAGTCTCCCGGTCACTCGCCGCCTGCGAGGGCGCCGTGCTGCTCGTGGACGCCGCCCAGGGCATTGAGGCGCAGACCCTCGCCAACCTCTACCTGGCGATGGAGAACAACCTCACGATCATCCCGGTCCTGAACAAGATCGACCTGCCCGCGGCGCAGCCGGAGAAGTATGCCGAGGAGCTGGCCAACCTGATTGGCGGCGACCCGGACGAGGTGCTGCGCGTCTCCGGCAAGACCGGCGCCGGCGTCGAAGTCCTGCTGGACAAGATCGTCCGCGATCTCCCCGCCCCGGTGGGCGACCCGAACGCCCCCGCCCGGGCAATGATCTTCGACTCCGTCTACGACACCTACCGCGGCGTCGTCACGTACGTCCGCGTGGTGGACGGCATGCTGCACCCGCGTGAGCGCATCCAGATGATGTCCACCCGCGCCACCCACGAACTGCTCGAAATCGGCGTGAGCTCCCCGGAGCCCACCCCGTCCAAGGGCCTGGGCGTCGGCGAGGTCGGCTACCTGATCACCGGCGTGAAGGACGTCCGCCAGTCCAAGGTCGGCGACACCGTGACCAACCTGGCTAAGCCCGCCACCGACTCCCTGCCCGGCTACGCCGACGCCAAGCCGATGGTGTTCTCCGGCCTCTATCCGCTGGACGGCACCGACTACCCGGTGCTCCGTGACGCGCTGGAGAAGCTGATGCTCAACGACGCCGCCCTGGTCTACGAGCCGGAGACGTCCGCCGCGCTGGGCTTCGGCTTCCGCGTCGGCTTCCTGGGCCTGCTGCACCTGGAAATCACCCGCGAGCGGCTCGAACGGGAGTACAAGCTGGACCTGATCTCCACCGCCCCGAACGTGGAGTACGAGGTGACGCTGGAGGACAAGAAGGTCGTCCACGTGACCAACCCCAGCGAATACCCCACCGGTAAGGTCTCCGAGGTCCGCGAGCCGATGGTCTCCGCCACGATTCTGGCGCCCAACGAGTTCGTCGGCGCCATTATGGAGCTGTGCCAGAGCCGCCGCGGCGTCATGGGCGGCATGGACTACCTCTCCGAGGACCGGGTGGAGATCCGCTACCGCCTGCCGCTGGCCGAAATCGTCTTCGACTTCTTCGACATCCTGAAGTCCAAGACCCGCGGCTACGGCTCGCTGGACTGGAAGGCCGACGGCGACCAGGTCGCCGATCTGGTCAAGGTGGACATCATGCTCCAGGGCGAACAGGTCGACGCCTTCAGCGCCATCACCCACCGCGACAAGGCCTATGCCTACGGTGTAATGATGACCGGCAAGCTGCGCGAACTCATCCCGCGGCAGCAGTTCGAGGTGCCGATCCAGGCTGCCATCGGCTCCCGGATCATCGCCCGCGAAAGCATCCGGGCCATCCGCAAGGACGTCCTGGCCAAGTGCTACGGCGGCGACATCACCCGAAAGCGCAAGCTGCTGGAGAAGCAGAAGGAAGGCAAGAAGCGCATGAAGATGGTGGGCCGCGTCGAGGTCCCGCAGGAGGCCTTCATCGCCGCACTCACCACGGACGAGTCCAAGGACAAGGCCAAGAAGTAGCCATGCCAAGTGCGCTTCCCCTCGGTGACCCCGCGCCGTCGGACGGGCTGCTGCCCGGCCAGGCGCTGGAGGGCGCCGCGGACCGGGCCTTCGGGCTCTACGTCCACATTCCGTTCTGCGCCGTGCGCTGCGGCTACTGCGACTTCAACACGTACACCGCCACGGAACTCGGCGGCGGCGCCTCGCAGGACGCCTACGCGGACACCGCCGTCGCGGAAGTGGACTTCGCCGGGCGGGCGTTGAAAGCCTCCGGCCTCCCGGAGCGCCGGCTCAGCACGGTGTTCTTCGGCGGCGGCACCCCCACGCTTCTCCCGGCCGGGGACCTGGCCCGCATCCTGGCCGCCGCGATCGACACCTGGGGCCTCGAGCCCGGCGCCGAGGTCACCACGGAAGCCAACCCGGATTCGGTCACGCCCGAATCCCTGCAATTGCTCGCCGACGCCGGCTTCACCCGGGTCTCCTTCGGCATGCAGTCCGCGGTGCCCCACGTGCTCAAGGTCCTCGACCGCACCCACACGCCCAGCCGTGTGCCGCAGGTGGTCCAGTGGGCGCGTGAGGCGGGCCTCGCGGTCAGCCTGGACCTGATCTACGGCACCCCGGGGGAGTCGCTGGAGGACTGGCGCTACTCGCTGGAGACCGCACTGTCCTACGGCCCGGACCACATCAGCGCCTACGCGCTGATCGTCGAGGAGGGCACGAAACTCGCCGCCCAGATCCGGCGCGGCGAGGTTCCGGGGATCGACGACGACGACCATGCCGCCAAATACGAACTGGCCGATGAACTGATCTCCGCGGCCGGGCTGGGCTGGTATGAAGTAAGCAACTGGGCGCGCACGCCGGACCAGGCCTGTCGCCATAACCTGGCCTACTGGCGTGGGGATGACTGGTGGGGCATCGGCCCCGGAGCGCATTCGCACGTCGGCGGGGTCCGCTGGTGGAACGTCAAGCACCCCACGGCCTACGCCGGTCGGCTCGCGGCAGGCGTCTCGCCCGCGGCCGGGCGGGAGACCCTCGACGCCGAGACCCGCAACGTGGAGCGCGTCATGCTCGAAGCCAGACTGGTCACCGGCCTGGAAATCCCGAGTCTTGGCGGGCTGGGGGATACCGGACGGCACGCGGTCGCCGGACTCATCGCCGACGGGCTCGTTGAGCCTGCGGAAGCGTTCAAGGGCCGGCTGGTGCTCACGCTCAAGGGCCGGCTCCTAGCCGACGCCGTGGTCCGCCGGATCCTGCCGGACTAGGTAGTCCGCCCATGCGGGCCGGAAGTGTCCGATCGCCTTGGGCGCGCGGGCCGAAAATGTCCGTTCGCGCTACTTGATCCAGCGGAGGTTGTACTCGTAGCGGTGCGGCTGGCCGCGGTTGACGTGGATGCCGGCGGCCACCGAGAAGCAGGCGAGGGCAATCCAGATGGCGGTCGCCAGGACTGCGAACAGGTTGCCCACCACCGGGACGAAGACCAGCAGATTGGCTACCACCGCAGCGATGGTGGGCGGAAGCGTAAAGTTCAGCGCCTCCTTGGACTCCTGCGCCGTGAACGGGCCGCGGTCCTTGAAGATCAGGTAGATCAGCAGCGCGGGAATGCAACCCAGAATGCCGCCAAAGTGCGCCAGGGTGGCCCATTGCCGGTCCTCGCTTGCCGTCAACGGCAGAGCATTTGCGGGAACGCCATGGTACTGCGACTGGCCATGGCCGGCCTGGTGATCCGTGTGTTCGCGTGCGTCTTCTGCCACGTTTCGTCCTTTGGATTGCGGTGGAGCGTAGGTACCTGTACGAGCCGCGGCCGCAACAAAATGCAGCGGCCGCCCTACCAAGAATACTTGCTCGGACCGCGAACTAAAGCACGGGGAGGCGGCTACGGCACCGTGAGGAAGTCGATGACCTCTTCGACCCGGCCCAGCAGGGAGGGCTCCAGGTCCGCGTAGCTGCGGACAGCGCCGAGGAGTTTCTGCCAACCCAGGCCGATGTCCTCCTTGGTGCTGTGCGGCCAGCCGAAGGCCGTCAGGATGCCGGTCTTCCAGTCCACCCCGCGCGGAATCACCGGCCACCGCTCAATGCCCAGGACGGCAGGGCGGATGGCCTGCCAGACGTCGACGTACGGGTGCCCGACGATCAGCACGTTGCCGGCCGCGCCCGGGGAGGCCATCACCGCGTCGGCGATTCGCGACTCCTTCGAGTCTGGAACAAGGTGATCCACCAGGACGCCGAGGCGACGGCCGGGGCCGGGCCGGAACTCCTTCACGGCGGCAGCGAGGTCGTCGATGCCGTGCAGCGGCTCGACCACGATGCCCTCGACGCGGAGGTCGTCACCCCAGACTTTCTCGACGAGTTCGGCGTCGTGCTTGCCTTCCACCCAGATCCGGCTGGCCTTCGCGACCTGGGCACGCTGTCCCTCCACCCGGACCGAACCGGAGGCGGTGCGCGCGCCGACTCCGGCACCCGCCGCGGGAACCCGCGGGGCGGGCGGCATCAGCCGGATGGGCTGGCCCTCGAGCAGGAAGCCGAAGCCGAGGCGGAAGGATCGGGACTTGCCGCGCCGGTCCTCGAGGGCCACGACGTGCATGCCGCCGGACTTCTCCACCCGGGTTACGGCGCCCACCCAGCCGGACTGCACGTCCTCCAGCACCATGCCGCGCTCCACCGGGATCGCGGGCAGCTGGGCCTTGGCGGGCGCGGAGAGATCCTGCGGGCCCCAATTCTGGTACGACATCTGCTACACACTGCTTTGCACTCGGGAATTACGGGGGACAGAACGGCGGCGCGGCTTGTGGTGTGCCGGGAAACACCAGTCCCGGGGCTCACGCCCGCAGCGAATCCAATGCTAACAACGGCGCGACTCATATTAGACTGGTTAGCACTTAGGCATGTCGAGTGCTAACCCCGGGTGTTCTTGCACGCGCGGCGGCACCGGCGAACCGATACGGGTCGATTGGAGGTGGAGAGTGAGCGAGCCACGCAAACTCGAAGTGCTGCGCGCCATCGTGGAGGACTACGTCCATTCCCGCGAGCCGGTTGGATCCAAGGCCCTGGTGGAACGGCACCATCTGGGCGTGTCCAGCGCCACGATCCGCAATGACATGGCCGCCCTGGAAGACGAGGGCCTGATCACGGCGCCGCATACCAGCGCCGGCCGGATTCCCACGGACAAGGGCTACCGCCTGTTCGTGGACCAGATTTCGGCCGTCAAACCCCTCTCTCCGGCGGAGCGCCGCGCCATCCAGGCGCTGCTCGAGGGGTCCGATGACCTCGACGACGTGCTGGACCGGACGGTGCGGCTGCTGTCGCAGCTGACGAACCAGGTCGCCGTCGTGCAGTACCCGCTGTTGAGCCGGGCCCGCGTCCGGCACATCGAATTCGTGCTCCTGGCGCCGCGCAAGGTACTCACGGTCCTGATCGCGGATACGGGCAAGGTGGAACAGCGGGTGATCGACGTCGGCCAGGACTTCGGCGACGACGCCCTCGCCGAACTCCGCACCCTGTTCCTGGCCAGGCTCTCCGGCACCCCGTTGAGCTTGCTGCCCCAGTCGCTGCAGGCCGTGGTGGACAGCTGTCCGCCGGTGCGGCGGGGACCCGCCCAGGCCCTGGCCCGCGGGCTTGAATCGCTTGCCGCGAGCAGCCGCGAGGAACGGATGGTCATGGCCGGGACCGCCAACCTGGCCAGGTCCAATGTGGATTTCCCGCTGAGCATCGGACCCGTGCTCGAAGCGCTTGAAGAGCAGGTGGTGATGCTGCGCCTGCTCAGCGACATGGCAGAGGACCCGCGCGGCGTCACGGTAAGCATCGGCCGGGAGAACCCTTACGACGGCCTGTCCGAAGCGTCCGTGGTGGCCACCGGCTACGGCCCGGACGCCACGGCCAAGGTCGGAGTCCTTGGCCCCACCCGGATGGACTACCCCACCACCATGGCCGCCGTCCGTGCGGTGGCCCGCTACCTTTCGCGGATCCTCGGGCCCTGACGGGCCGGATCCGGAACCGGACTTCTTGCCAACTACAGGCAGTGCCCCACTGGCAGTACAAAAAGGAAGAGATACAGACTTTGAGCAGCCACTATGACGTTCTTGGAGTCTCCCGTGAAGCCACGGGGGAAGAGATCAAGAAGGCCTACCGCAAGCTTGCGCGGACCCTGCACCCGGATGTGAACCCCGGTGATGACGCTTCCGAGCGCTTCAAGGCGGTCACCCATGCCTACGAGGTGCTTTCCGACCCGCAAAAGCGCCGGGTCTACGACACGACGGGCAACGAGAACGGGAACGACAACGGCTTCGGCGGCGGCTACGCCGGCCAGGGCTTCGCCTTCCAGGACATCTTCGAAACCTTCTTCGGCGGCGCCGGCGGCCAGGGCGGCCCCGCATCCCGGGTGCGGCGCGGCCAGGACGCCCTGATCAGCGTCCGGATCGACCTGCGCGACGCCGTCTTCGGGGTCAACAAGAAGCTCGAAGTGGACACCGCCGTCACCTGTCCCACCTGTGAGGGTTCCTGCTGCCGCGAAGGCAGCCACCCCGAGCGCTGCGACATTTGCGGCGGCAGCGGCCAGGTCCAGCGCGCCGTGCGTTCCATCCTCGGCCAGGTCATGACCACTGCCCCCTGCGGCAGCTGCGAGGGCTTCGGCACGGTGATCAAGGATCCCTGCAACGAATGCGCCGGCCAGGGCCGCATCCGCAGCCGCCGCTCGCTTACCGTCAAGGTTCCCGCCGGCGTCGCTACCGGCACCCGCATCCAGCTCTCCGGCCAGGGTGAGGCCGGTCCTGCCGGCGGCCCGTCCGGTGACCTGTACGTCGAGATCCGGGTCAACAACGACCCCACCTACGTGCGCGAAGGCGACGACCTGCACGCGAGCCTGAACATCCCGATGACGGCGGCCGCGCTCGGCACAGAGCTGACCCTTGAGACCTTCGACGGGCAACAGGAAATCGACGTCAAGGCCGGCACCCAGTCCGGCGAGGTCATCACGCTGCGTGGCCTGGGCGTCACGCACCTGCGCGGCTACGGCCGCGGAGACCTCAAGGTCCACCTGCAGGTGGATACCCCCGCGAAGCTCGACGCCGCCCAGGAAGACCTGCTGCGCCAGCTCGCCAAACTCCGCGGCGAGCAGTTCACCGAAGGGAAGCTTGCCGCCAGCGGCGGCGTCTTCGCGAAGCTGCGGGACCGGCTCGGTAACCTGTAGCGGTGAGCAACCCGGTCTTCTTCACCCCCGCAGGCACCCTGGACCAGCTGGTCCCCGGCGCGACGTTCGTCCTCGAAGGCGCCGAGGCGCGCCACGCGGTGACGGTCAAGCGCCTGGCCGTGGGGGAGCCGGTGGACATCGCCGACGGCGCCGGCAAGCGGATCACCGGCACCGTGACGGCCGCCGCGCCGCAGGAGCTGACGGTGGAGTGCGGCGAGGTCGTGACCGAGCCAAGGCCTGACGTTCGGCTGGTGCTGGTGCAGGCCCTGGCCAAGGGCGACCGCGACGAGCTGGCGGCTGAGACCGCGACCGAATTGGGGATTGACGCCGTCGTGCCCTGGCAGGCCGAACGCTCGATCGTCCGCTGGAAACCCGAACGCGCGGCGAAGGCGCACGCCAAATGGCAGTCCGTGGTGACGGCAGCCGCGAAGCAGGCACGCCGCGCCTGGATTCCGGAGGTCCGCGCCGCGGTGGACGGCAACGGCCTGCAGGCGGCCGTAGCCGCCGCGGACCTGGCCGTGATCCTGCACGAGGACGCGGTTCGGCCCCTGCGGCAGGTGCTGGAAGCCTGGCACCAGCAGGCCGGCGACGGCGGTGTGGCCCGCGAGGTGCTCCTGATTGTGGGCCCCGAGGGCGGCATCAGCCCCCGCGAGGTCACCCGGCTGTGCGGTGCGGGAGCCGTCACCGCCCTGCTGGGCCACCACGTGCTGCGTTCTTCCACCGCCGGCCCCGCCGCCACGGTGCTGGCCAGCGACGTCCTGGGACGTTGGTAGGGGCAAGCAGTAATAGGACAGGCCAGGCGCCGCGCCCGTGCGGGTACGCCGGGTGCCTGCCTTAGCGGAATGCCTTAGCGGACAGTGAACCCGCGGGTATCTACGTTCAGGTCCTGGACCTTGGTGCCGGGGTCGACCTGCGACACGCGGACCTCATACTCACCGGGACCGAGGTTCAACGAGAGGTTGAACAGGCCGGGCTTCGAGGCATCGGCGGAGGCCGTGATGTTGCCGTCCAGATAGGGCGTCTTGCTGGCGCCGTCGACCCGCAGGATCTCCCAGCGCAGCTTGCCGCCCGGGACCGTGCTCCGGCCGGAAATCTTGACCGCGCCGTCCGCCACCTCGGTGCCCTCCTGCGGATCGATGATCCACACGGGCGCCACCATTCCGGCGCTGCGCGAGGTCGGTGAACCGAGCCGGACCCGGTTGAAGGCGACGTAGTCGGTGTGCCCGTCGACGAGGATGACGACCTGGATCTGCTGCCCGGTATCGGTCAGCCCGGCGCTGGCACCGGCGGCCGTGGCCGTGTAGACGAGCTGCTGGATCGCGCGTTCGGCCATGTCGGCGTCGACGTTGCTGTTGAACGCATCGGCGGACACGTCCACCGTGATCACGTTCTTTCCGGAAATCGAGGTGGCGAGGAGCCTGGGGTTCTGCCACGGGGTGAAGAAATCAGGGTCCAGCGGCTTCTGCGACATCATCACCCGCAGCGCCCTGGTGATCGGATTGTCGTCTTCGGACACGTCCCGGAACTCGCGGTACAGGAAGACGTTGTTGTTGCTGCGCCCGATCCAGTAGACCGGAGCCTTGTTGGAGGCCTGGGTGGATTCCAGCGGTGCGCTGGTGGTGGCGACGCCGGCGGCCGGGCCGGGGACCGTGTGGGAGGGCGTGTCGGAGTTCGTGATGCCCGGCTGGGGCGTGGCCACGCAGCCGGACAGCGCCAGGGCAGCGGGCAGCACAAGGTGCAGCAAGCCGCGGCGCGTACGCCGCCCTGCTGCTGTCTTGTTCACTCCACGCTGGCTGATTGCCCCTGTCCCTTCGCTGTGTTTCTCGCTCCGCGGGCCCGGCAGGGCCGAATCCAGCATTGCACAAGGTGCCTGCGCTCCAGTGGGGATTCCGCGCTGTCCGGCGAACTGCAACGGGAACGATATGAGGACGATATGAAGTTGATACCTAATGCCCTCCGCTCCGGCATCGGGCCGCGCTGGCGTAAGATGGAAGGACCCGCTGAAACCCGGCGCGGACGGCCCGGAACGCCGTCGGCCGGCGCCGAGGCGGCGAGACCATTTCCGAACTGGAGGGGACCAGAGGCCCACGGGCCAACACCATGACTGAAGCAGCCAACGGCAAGGCCCGGATCAGCGCGAACGAGCGCACCGCAGGGGAATTTCCCCACTCCCTCCCAGGTCTGCGGACGGAGGTGGTCCTGTTCGACAATTCCGACCAGATGGTGCAGTCCCTGGGGAGCCATGACGAAGCCCTGCGCTTTATCGAAACCCAGTTCCCCAGCGTCGACTTCCATGTCCGCGGGAACGAGCTCTCCATCAGCGGCCCTGCCGCCGACGTGCCCAGGATTATGCGGCTGCTCAACGAGGTGCGCGGCCTGGTGGCGCGCGGCACGGTGATTACGCCGGTTGTCCTGCAGCAGCTCGTGTCGCTGTTGCGCACCCAGTCGCTGCAGAACCCGGTGGACGTTCTCACCCACAACATCCTCTCCAGCCGCGGCAAGACCATCCGGCCCAAGACCTTGAACCAGAAGAACTATGTGGATGCGATTGACGCGAACACGGTGATCTTCGGGATCGGCCCGGCCGGCACCGGCAAGACCTACCTGGCCATGGCCAAGGCGGTCCAGGCGCTGCAGCAGAAGGAAGTCAGCCGGATCATCCTGACCCGCCCGGCCGTCGAAGCGGGGGAGCGGCTCGGCTTCCTGCCCGGCACGCTCAGTGACAAGATCGATCCCTACCTGCGTCCGCTCTACGACGCCCTGCACGACATGATGGACCCCGAGTCGATCCCGCGGCTGATGGCCGCCGGCACCATCGAGGTGGCGCCGCTGGCCTACATGCGCGGACGCACGCTCAACGACGCGTTCATCATCCTGGACGAGGCCCAGAACACCACCCCCGAGCAGATGAAGATGTTCCTCACCCGGCTGGGCTTCGGCTCCAAGATGGTCGTCACCGGCGACGTCACCCAGGTGGACCTGCCGTTCGGCACCCGTTCCGGGCTGCGGATCGTCGAAGACATCCTGCAGGGGATAGAGGACGTCAATTTCTCGGTCCTGGACGCATCCGACGTCGTCCGGCACCGGCTGGTGGGCGACATCGTCAACGCGTACAGCGTCTGGGACGAGACACAAAGGAACCGGGTCAAGCATTCCGTCGCCCGGGAGAACCGGGGAGAACACGCATGAGCATCGAGGTCAACAACGAATCCGGCGTCACGGTGGACGAAGCCGAGCTGGTGGCGCTGGCCCGGTTCGTCTTTGAGCGACTCTTCATCCACCCGCAGGCGGAGCTGTCCATCCTGCTGGTCGACGAGCCCGCCATGGAGAAGCTGCACATCGAACTGATGGACGAGCCCGGGTCCACCGATGTGCTGTCCGTGCCGATGGATGAACTCACTCCCGGCACGCCGGACAAGCCCACACCGCAGGGCATGCTCGGCGACATCGCGATCTGCCCCCAGGTGGCGGAGGTGCAGGCTAAGAACGCCGGCCACTCCACCCAGGACGAGATGTTGCTGCTGACCACCCACGGCATTCTGCACCTGCTGGGCTTCGACCACGCGGAGCCGGAGGAGAAGGAAGAGATGTTCGGGCTGCAGCGCGAGCTGCTCTCCGGCTTCACCGGCAAGGACGCCCCGGCAGAGACGATTCAGTGACCCCACTGATCCTGGCCGGCATGGCGCTGGTCTTTCTCAGCTTTGCGGCTGTGTTGACCGCGGCAGAGGCCGCCTTTAATTACCTTCCCCGCCACGACGCCGAACAGGCGATCCTGCAGAGCCGCGGCACGGCGCTGAAACGGATCATGGCCCAGCCGGTGGCGCACATGCGCGCGCTGCGGTTCTGGCGGGTCTGGTTCGAGATGGCCTCCGCGGTGGCCGTGACCGTGCTGCTGAACAGCCTGCTCGGCAATGTCTGGCTCGCCGGGCTCGCCGCGACCGGCATCATGGCCCTCGTGGGCTTCGTGATCGTCGGCGTGTCTCCGCGCCAGCTGGGCCGGGTGCACTCCGCCGGCATGGTCCGTTTCTCCGCCCCGCTGATCCGCTGGCTCTGCTGGGTGCTTGGTCCGATCCCGGGCTGGCTGGTCACCCTGGGCAGTGCCGTGGCACCGGGGGCGCCTGCGGACAACGAGGCCTTTTTCAGCGAAGAGGAGTTCCGCGAACTCGTTGATCGCGCCAGCGAATCCGACGTGATCGAGGACAACGAGGCCGAGCTGATCCAGTCCGTCTTCGATTTCGGCGACACCCTGGTCCGCTCCGTGATGGTGCCCCGGACCGACATTCTCTGCATCGACTCCGGCTCCAGCCTGCACCGGGCCATGTCGCTGTTCCTCCGCTCCGGGTACTCGCGGATCCCCGTCATCGGCGAGAACACGGACCAGATCCTCGGCATCGTTTACCTCAAGGACGTCGCCGCCGTCGTCCACAACCTGGCCCCCGGCGAGGAACCCCCGGTCGTCGACGAACTGGCCCGCGAGGTCCGCTACGTGCCGGACTCCAAACCGGTCAGCGAGCTGCTCCGCGAGCTGCAGAAGGAATCCACGCACGTGGCGATTGTGATCGATGAGTACGGCGGCACCGCCGGGCTGGTCACGCTCGAGGACCTGATCGAGGAAATCGTCGGCGAGATCGTGGACGAATACGACACCGAGGCCGCGGAAGCGGTCGAATTGGGCGACGGCAGCTACCGGGTCAGCGCCCGGATGAGCATCGACGACCTCGGCGAGCTCTTCGACCTGGAGCTCGACGACGATGAGGTGGACACCGTCGGCGGCCTGCTCGCCAAGGCGCTCGGCCGGGTGCCGATCGTCGGAAGCACCGTCAGCGTCGACGGCGTCACCCTCCGGGCCGACAGGCTGGAAGGCCGCCGGAACCGCGTCAGCCACATCATTGCGGCCGCGGTGCCAAAGGAAGAAACTGACCTTGAAGATCTTCTCGACGAGGCTGAACCAACGCAACAGGGAGTTCCACGTGAGCAAGCAGAATAAGTCCGACGGCGAAGCGCCTTTCGGCGGTTACCGGGCCGGGTTCGCGGTGCTGGTGGGACGGCCGAACGCGGGGAAATCCACCCTCACCAACGCCCTGGTGGGCCAGAAGGTCGCCATCACCTCGGCGAAGCCGCAGACCACCCGGCACACCATCCGCGGCATTGTGCACCGCGACGACGCGCAGCTGATCATGGTCGACACCCCGGGCCTGCACCGCCCGCGGACCCTGCTGGGCAAGCGGCTCAACGAACTGGTCGCGGACACCCTTGCCGAGGTCGACGCGATCGGCTTCTGCCTGCCCGCCAACGAGAAGATCGGCCCCGGCGACAAGTTCATCGCCGCACAGCTCGCCGCCATCGGCAACAAGCCGGTCATTGCGATCGTGACGAAAGCCGACACGGTGGACCGCCAGGCACTGACCGAGCAGCTGCTCGCCGTCGCCGCCCTGGGCCGCGAGGTGCTGGGGGAGGACGGCTGGAAGGATATCGTTCCCGTCTCCGCGACGGACGGCTTCCAGGTCGGCACCGTCGCCGACGTGCTGATCGGCCACATGCCGCCGTCGCCGCCGCTGTACCCGGACGGACACCTGACGGACGAGCCGGAAGCGGTGATGATCGCCGAACTCATCCGCGAGGCAGCCCTGGAAGGCGTCCGCGACGAACTTCCGCACTCCCTGGCGGTTGTGGTCGATGAGATTGTTCCTCGCGAGGGCCGGCCCGAGGACCGCCCGTTCCTGGATGTCCGGGTTAATCTCTATGTCGAACGGCCGTCGCAGAAGGCAATCATCATCGGTAAGGGCGGAGCGCGGCTCCGCGACGTCGGCACCACGGCCCGCAAGGCCATCGAGGCGCTCCTCGGCGCCCGCATCTACCTGGACCTGCACGTCAAGGTCGCGAAGGACTGGCAGCGGGATCCAAAGCAGCTGGTGAAGCTGGGCTTCTAGGCCTGGACTGAACCGGCGGCGGTTACCCGCCGGGACGGACCGCGCAACAACGCAGCGGCCCCGCTCGGGCATGCCCATCGGGATTTTCCCAGTTTCGGCCACTAAAATAGGGAAACTCCCGTTCGCAAAGGAAGGCTCCACCCGTGGTTCTACCCCGTGATAACCGTGCAGACGGAACCGGCCCCCCGGTTCGGTCCCATGCGGCTGCTCGGCACGCGGAAGATCCTTCCGTCGGCCCGGCGCGCCATCTTGGCGCCGCCCGGCATATCCCCGGCTGGCTGAAGGCCACCACGATCGTTGTCTCCGTGCTGCTCGTGGGGGTCATTGCGTTCGGGGCTTACTGGCTCATCCGGTTGCAGGGCAACATCAGCACGCAGGCCCTCGGCGCCGGCAACAGCCGGACGGAGGGCGCGCCCGACGATGCCACCGGGCGAATGCAGATCCTGATCCTGGGCACGGACACCCGCGACGGCAAGAACTCGCAGTACGGTTCCAAGGACGATTCCTCCGGCTACGGCCACTCGGATGTCATGATGCTGATGGACATCTCGGCGGACAACAAGCGCGTCAGCGTCGTTAGTTTCCCGCGCGACCTGCTGGTGGACACCCCTAAGTGCAAGGACCCGAAGTCCAACAAGCAGTATCCCGCCCAGACAGGCGTCATGATCAATTCGGCGATGTCCGAAGCGGGCATCGGCTGTGCCGTGGACACCGTCAACAAGCTCACCGGCCTGGAGATCGACCACTTCATGATGGCGGACTTCAATGCCGTCAAGGAACTCTCCAACGCCGTCGGCGGTGTGGATGTCTGCATCAGCGACGCGGTCTTCGACCCGGACTCCGGGCTCCGGCTTCCCAAGGGCACGTCCAAGGTCAAGGGCGAGCAGGCTCTCTCGTTCGTTCGTACCCGCCATGCCTTCGGCGACGGCAGTGACCTCGGCCGGATCAAGGCGCAGCAGGGCTTCCTGTCCTCGCTGGTCCGCAAGATCAAGGACGACGGGACCCTGACCAACCCGGCCCGGATGCTCGGCATTGCGGACGCCATTACCAAGAACCTGACCATCGACGACGGCCTGGCCTCCGTACCGACGCTGTTGACGGTGGGGAACCGGCTGAAGAACATCGACGTCGGCAAGGTGGCGTTCGTTGCCGCCCCGACCGAGCCGGCGGTGTCCGACTCGAACCGCCTCCAACTGGCGGAACCCGCAGCCTCCGAGCTGTTTGCGGCGATGCGCAAGGACATCGACCTGACCGACCCGACGGCCAAGCCTGCGGCCACCCCCGATGCTTCCGCCAGCGCGTCGGCAAGTGCCACGCCGACGGCCAGCAAGGCCCCGGCCGCCCCGGCCTACGACAAGACGCTGCAGCCCATTGCCGTGGCCAACGGTTCCGGTAACCCGGCTCGGGGCCAGGAACTCGCGGCCGCCCTCAAGGCCGGCGGCTTCACCCAGACAAGCCAGTTCGACGCCCAGTCAGTGGCGGCCACCGCCGTCTACTACGGAGCAGATTTCGCCGACGTTGCAGCCGACGTCGCCAAACTGCTGGGCATCCGGGCGAAGCAGGTGCTCCCGGCGGCCGGTGTCACCGGCGTCCAGGTCTATGTGGGCAGCGATTACAAGAGCGGCACCAAGCAGGCGGATGCACCGGTATCGCTGCCGCCGGACATCGTCAACCAGACGGCCGGTGACACCGTCTGCCAGCAGGCGAACCCGGAGCTGATTGTCCCCTAGGACGAGGACGGGGCACGAACTGGGGGCCGGCCGAACGAAGTTAACAGGGGCGGGCCGGGTGATGATTTCMCCCGGCCCGCCCCTGCTGGCTCAGTTGCCGCCGAAGGCTGGCTACCAGATGCTGACGCGTTCCTCCGGCGCCAGCCACATGCCGTCCTGCTCGCCGGTTTCGAAGGCCGCATGGAAGGCGTCAAGGTTCTGGGCGATGTTGTTGGTGCGGAATTCGTTGGGGGAGTGCGGATCCGTGGCGAGCCGCCGGATGGCTTCCTCGCTCCGGATCACCTGCCGCCAGCTGGCCGCCCAGGAAGCGAAGAAGCGCTGGGCGCCGGTCAGCCCGTCCAGGACCGGCGCCTCCTGCCCGCCGAGGCTGATCAGGTACGCCTTGTAGGCGATGGTCAGGCCGCCAAGATCGCCGATGTTTTCGCCCAGCGTCAGCCTGCCGTTGACGTGGTGGCCTTCGGCTTCCGCGGGGGAGAGGGCATCGAACTGGGCCACCAGCCTGGAGGTCAGCGCCTCGAAGGCCGTCCGGTCGGCCTCGGTCCACCAGTTCCGGAGCAGGCCGCTGCCGTCGTACTGGGAGCCCTGGTCATCGAAGCCGTGGCCGATCTCGTGGCCGATCACGGCCCCGATGCCGCCGTAATTCACGGCGTCGTCGGCATCGGCGGTGAAGAACGGCGGCTGCAGGATGGCTGCCGGGAACACGATCTCGTTCAGCAACGGATGGTAGTAGGCATTCACGGTCTGCGGCGTCATGAGCCACTTCTCCCGGTCCACGGGCTTGCCCACCTCGTCCAGGTGCCGGTCGACGTCGGCGCTGTGGGCGCGCTCCACGTTCCCCAGCAGGTCCGCCTCGTCGATCACGACGGCGGAGTAGTCGATCCATTTGTCCGGGTAGCCGATCTTGGCCCGGAAGGAATCCAGCTTCTTCAGCGCCTCCAGCTTGGTCTCTTCGCCCATCCACGCCAGGCCGGTGATGGATTCGCGGTACGCCTCGATCAGGTTGCCGACCAGCGAACGCATGTGCGCCTTGTGGCTTTCCGGGAAGTGCCGGGCGACGTAGATCTGCCCGACGGCCTCACCCAGGGCGGCCTCGACGACGGCGACGCCACGCTTCCAGCGGTCCCGGTTGCGGGGCGTGCCGCTGAGCGTGGTGCCGTAAAAGGCGAAGTTCGCGTCCACGAACGCGGCGGACAGATACGGCGCCGCCGCGCTGACCACCCGCATGGCCAGCCATTCCTGCCAGGTGGCCAGTGGCACCGCCTGGAGCAGTTCCGCGGCTCCCGCGAAGAAGTCCGGCGTGCTGACGACGAGTTCGGAGCGCTTCTCCGGCACGATGGCGGCGGCATCGAACCAGGCGGACAGCAGCGGGAACAGCTGCGAGACCTCCTCGGCTGATTTCAAGTTGTACGTCTTCTGCGGATTGCGCAGCGTGACCTTGTCCCAGTGATGGGACGCGAGGGACGTCTCCAGGTCCACCACCCGGGCCGCGGCTGCCTCCGCGTCCGCTACCCCGGCCAGCCCGAACATGGTGCGGACATGTTCACGGTAGGCCTGGACCATCGGCGCGAACTTCTCTTCGCGGTAGTAGGACTCATCCGGCAGGCCCAGGCCGCCCTGGCCGGTGTAGAGCAGGATCCGGTCCGGGTTGCCCGCGTCCGGTGCCGGGTAAATGTAGAACAGTCCGGAGACGTCCGCGCGGAAGAGCCGTCCGGACAGCTGGACCAGTTCGGCCACCGAGCCGGTGGCGAAAACCTCGGCCAGCCGCTCCCGGATCGGCTCCGCGCCTTTGGCCTCCGCGGCGGCCTCGTCCATGAAGCTGTTGTACAGGTCGCCGATCTTGCGTTCGATACCGGTGGCTGCCTCGCCGCGGCCGGCCGCCTCCAGGATGATCTCCTTGACCGCCAGCTCCGAGCCGTCGCGCAGTGCCGTGAACGTTCCCTCCAGGGGCCGGTCGTCCGGGATGGCGGTTTTCTTCAGCCAGCCGCCATTGAAATGCCGGTACAGGTCGTCCTGGGGGCGGACGCCGTCGTCGATGGTGGACTTGTCGATCCCGGAAAGCGGCACTGATGCTCCTTCGAGTGGGAGGCTGAACCGGGCCTGGGACCGGCACAGCGTCTGCATGGTGGACGTTACGGAGGTATGGCTCCTTCATCTTACGCACCCGTGTTACTGTGAAAACGTGCGCGCAGAACTGCTCCTTCTTAGCTGCCGCGGCGGGGCCTCAGACGCGATCTAGCGCAAGGCCAAACCTCGTTGCGGAGTTTGTGTTGCCCGGCCACCCTTTCACCAAGAACCACAGAAAAGGCCCCGATAGTAATGCGAAACGCACAGCAGCCCTCAGGAATGCCGGTCCACCGCTACGTCCCGTTCCAGGACCTGATTACGGTCGAACTGCCGGACCGCACCTGGCCCGACAAGGTCATCACCAAGGCCCCGCGCTGGTGCGCGGTCGACCTGCGTGATGGCAACCAGGCACTGATCGACCCGATGAGCCCGGCCCGCAAGATGAAGATGTTCGATCTGCTGGTCCGGATGGGCTACAAGGAGATCGAAGTCGGCTTCCCTTCGGCCTCGCAGACGGACTTCGACTTCGTTCGCCAGCTGATCGAGGGCAACCACATCCCGGACGACGTTACGATCCAGGTCCTGACCCAGGCCCGCGAGCATCTGATCGAGCGGACCTACGAGTCCCTGGTCGGCGCCAAGCAGGCCATCGTGCACCTCTACAATTCGACGTCGGTCCTGCAGCGCCGCGTCGTGTTCAACCAGGACGAGGACGGAATCCTCGACATCGCCCTGCAGGGTGCCCGGCTGTGCAAGAAGTACGAGGAAACCCTCGAAGACACCCACATCACCTACGAGTACTCCCCGGAGTCCTTCACGGGCACCGAGCTCGCCTACGCCGTGCGCGTCTGCAACGCCGTCGCCGACGTCTTCGAAGCATCCGCCGACCGCCAGGTGATCATCAACCTGCCGGCCACGGTGGAGATGGCCACCCCCAATGTGTACGCCGATTCGATCGAATGGATGAGCCGGCACCTGCACCCGCGCGAAGGAATCATCCTCTCCCTGCACCCGCACAACGACCGCGGTACCGGCGTCGCGGCGGCCGAGCTGGGCTACCTGGCCGGTGCCGACCGGATCGAGGGCTGCCTGTTCGGCAACGGCGAACGTACCGGCAACGTCGACCTGGTCACGCTGGGCCTGAACATGTTCGTCCAGGGCATCGACCCGATGATCGACTTCTCCGACATCGACGACGTCCGCCGAACGGTGGAGTACTGCAACCAGTTGCCCGTCGCGGAGCGTTCACCCTACGGCGGTGACCTGGTTTTCACAGCCTTCTCCGGCTCGCACCAGGACGCCATCAAGAAGGGCCTGGAAGCCCTGGAGAAGGACGCCGCCGCCGCCGGCAAGGACGTCGCGGACTACGCCTGGCAGGTGCCCTACCTGCCGGTCGATCCGAAGGACCTCGGCCGCAGCTACGAGGCCGTGATCCGGGTCAACTCGCAGTCCGGCAAGGGCGGCGTGGCTTACCTGCTCAAGAACGAGCACAACCTGGACCTGCCGCGCCGCGCGCAGATCGAGTTCTCCGGTGTCATCCAGCGCCGAACCGACACGGTGGGCGGCGAAGTCAGCGGCGCCCAGCTGTGGCAGCTGTTCCAGGACGAATACCTGCCTTCCGCCGCGGCCGAAGCCCAGTGGGGCCGCTATGCGCTCGGCGCGGTCAGCACCGAGTCCGACGAGGACGGCACCATGACGCTGACCGCCGCTCTCAAGGTGGACGGCAAGCAGCTCCGCCGCACCGGGGTGGGCAACGGCCCGATCGCGGCCCTGCTGAGCATCCTGCGCGAGGACGGCGTTGACGTCCGCGTGCTGGACTACAGCGAGCACGCACTGTCCGAGGGCGGCAGCGCCCAGGCCGCGGCCTACGTTGAATGCGCCGTGGGGGAGCGGGTGCTGTGGGGCGTCGGCATCGACGCCAACACGTCGATGGCCTCGCTCAAGGCCGTCATCTCCGCCGTTAACCGCGCCATCCGGGACGCCCGCGCCTAGGCCATTCGGGAACAGCACTGCGCCGTCGGAGTCTCCGGCGGCGCAGTGCTGTTTTCCCAATGGCGGAGATTCCCGAAAGTCAGTGCGAAGATTAACTGTGGCCCAACCTTCCTCCTTTGCTGCCCGCGCGTACCGCGACGACGCCGTGGTCCTGCGCACCCATAAGCTCGGCGAGGCGGACCGCATCATCACCCTGCTGACCAAGCACCACGGGCAGGTCCGTGCGGTCGCCAAGGGCGTGCGCCGCACCAGCAGCCGATTCGGCGCCAGGCTGGAGCCGTTCATGGTCGCGGACCTCCAGCTCATCTCCGGCCGCACCCTGGACGTGGTCACGCAGGCCGTCGCCAAGGGCGCCTACGGCTCCAGTATCGCGGCCGACTACGGCCGCTACACCGTCGCCGCCGCGATGACCGAAACCGCGGAAAAGCTCACCGACGTCGACGGCGAAGCGGGAACCGCCCAGTACAACCTGCTGGTCGGGGCGCTGGCTTCCTTGAGCCGCGGCGACCATGCCCCGGAACTCATCCTGGACTCCTACCTGCTCCGCGCCCTCTCCACCGGCGGTTGGGCACCCAGCTTCACCGAATGCGCCCGCTGCGGCGCTCCGGGCCCGCACACCGCGTTCTCCGCCCCGCTGGGCGGCATGGTCTGCGGGGAGTGCCGGCCACCGGGTTCACCCGCGCCGGCTACGGAGACTGTGCTGCTGCTGGGTGCGCTGCTGACCGGGAACTGGACGGCCGCGGATGCGTCCGCAACCATCCACCGCCGGGAGGCCGCCGGCCTGGTGGCGAGCTACCTGCAGTGGCATTTGGAACGTGTCCTGAAATCCCTCAAACATGTGGAGCGAACCTAACCGTGGCCCTAGGCAAGAAAACTCCAGGCAGCAAGAAGAACCCCGTCCGACAGCGCAGCTCCGAAGTGGTGGCGCCCTACCCGCATCCCTCCGGTGCCGTGCCGCCCGCCATCCCTGCCGAGTTCATTCCCCGGCACGTCGCGATCGTGATGGACGGAAACGGCCGCTGGGCGAACCAGCGTGGACTGCCCCGGATCGAAGGCCACAAGGCGGGGGAACCGGCCCTGCTGGACGTCATGGCCGGGGCAATCGAACTGGGCATTGAGCACGTCAGCGTCTATGCATTCTCCACCGAAAACTGGCGCCGTTCACCCGAGGAAGTCCGCTTCCTGATGGGATTTAACAAGGATGTGCTGCGACGGCAGCGCAACCAGCTGGATGAGTGGGGCGTGAGGATCCGCTGGTCCGGCCGGCGGCCCAAACTCTGGGGGTCGGTGATCCGGGAGCTAGAAGAGGCCGAGGAGTTCACCCGCGGCAACAGCACCTGCACTTTGAACATGTGTGTTAACTACGGCGGCCGGGCGGAGATCACCGACGCAGTCTCAGCCATCGCCGAGGAGGTGGCCGCAGGCCGGCTCAGGCCAGGCGCTATCACCGAACGGACCATCCAAAAGTACCTGGACGAACCGGACCTGCCGGACGTCGACCTGTTCCTGCGCAGCTCGGGTGAGCAGCGGCTCTCCAACTTCATGCTCTGGCAGTCGGCCTACGCCGAATTCGTCTTCCTGGACACGCTGTGGCCGGATGTGGACCGCCGCACCCTCTGGGACGCCGTGGAGATTTACGCGCAGCGGGACCGCCGCTACGGCGGCGCGGTGGACGCCGCCGCCCCCGTCACCCCAGCCTGACCCCGGTAGCCGGCGCGGCGGCCAGCCACGTCGCCGGCCACGCCGCCTGCCACGCTGGCCCGTTCCAGCGCAGTCAGCCTGGGTAGAGGCTCAGCCAGAGCAGGAGGTCGTCGTAGGCCTCCTGCCGCACCGTGCGGCGGGAGAGAAAGACGTCGTGGATGGCGCCCGGGTAACGGAAGACGGCAGCCCTGCGGCCCAGCCCCAGCGCCCGGCGGGCAGTTTCCTCGACGTCGATCACGGCGTCGACGTCCATCAGCACGTCGCTCCATTCGGCCTGGATGTGGGTGCGCCCGGAAAGCATCACCAGTACCGGCGAGGTGATGTCCAGCCGCCGCTGCACGGCCGCATGGCCGGCGAGGACAGCCTTCGTCCAACCCGGACGGATCGGGAAGGACGCCCGTGGCCGCCACTCGGGATCCACGTCCCATTCGCCGTGCGCTGAGCCGCTGACGCTGTCCCAGTAGCCGGGCATGCTGGGCAGCAGCAACGGCCGCCGCGGGTCGGTGCGCGCCAGTGGTTCCACCAACTGCATGGCGATGTTTCGGATCAGGCTGCTGCCCTGCAGTTCCAGCCATGGCGCGTTCAGGACCAGGGTGCCCAGTACTCCCGGATTCCGGTCAGCCCACAGTGCCGCGACGAGGCCGCCGAGGGAATGCGCGAGCAGGTGGACCGTCGGCCGCCCGGCGCTGCCGGTCCGGGTGGCCACATCGGCGGTGACGGCGGCAAGCGCAGCGGCGAGGTCCTCGTCATAGACCGTCAGGTCGGTGGTGTAGCCGGGGGTCTGCCAGCTGCGCAGGCTGCGCCCGAACTTCCGCAGGTCCAGGGCGTAGAAGTGGAACCCAGCAGCCACGATTTGCTCAGCGAGTTCCGCCTGCAGGAAGTAGTCGGCCCAGCCGTGCAGGTAGAGGACCACTTTCTCCGGCGCCCGGGTCCCGGGGGCGTCCGGCGGGCCATCAGCTGCACCGCCGTTGCTGGCATGGCGAACGAGGGTGGCAACGACGGGTCCTTCATCGTCCGGCGGCAGTTCCAGCTCCAGGGACTCGAAACGGTGTCCCAGTACATCCCGGCGCCACCGCGGTGGCGCCGCTGGACCCCTCACGCGGGGCCGCCGTCGTCCAGAACGTAGGCGCGGATCCAGCGGGCGAGCCGCGCATACGCGTCCGCGCGGACCCGCGGCGCCGAGAGGAAGACGTCGTGCAGGGCACCGTCGATCCGTTCCAGGGTCACGGTGCGGCCCAGGCTCAGGGCGCGCAGGGCAATGGTGTTGACATCCAGGACGGCGTCGGTGCGCCGCATGGACTCCTTCCAGAACATTCCGTTGGCGCTGGCCCCGGAGATCATCACGAGGATGGGAACGTCGATGTTCAGCCCCCGGGCCACCTGGGACTGGCCGGCCAGCACGGCGCTGAGCCAGCCCGCCCGCACCGGGAAGGCCCGGGGCGGGCGGTAGTTGTCATCCAGCACCCATTCGCCCTCGGCGGCGCTGCTGATGCTGCGCCAGTAGAAGGCGCGCTCGGGAAGCCGGATCACGGATTCGGGCCGGAACCGGGCCAGCGGCTCCAGCATGGTCCGCGCGGCGCGGCGGACCGCCGGGCTGCCATGCATTTCCAGCCACGGGCTGTCGAGGACCAGTTGGGCGGCGCGGCCCGGATGCCGGCTCACCCAGAGCGCCGCGATGAGCCCGCCGGTGGAGTGTCCCATCAAGGTGACCCGCGGGGGAGGGGACCCCATGGGGGCCAGGGATTCGATGATGCCGATCGCCGCCGTGATCTCGGCGTCGTAGTCGGCAAGGTCGGCGACGTAGCCGCCGTGCGCACCGTACTGCAGGCTTCGGCCGTGGTTGTGCATGTCCAGTGCGAAGAACCCGAAGCCGTGGCCGGTCCAGAACTCGGCGAGCTCCTCGTTGAAGAAGTAGTCGCTCCAGCCGTGCAGGAAGAGGACGGCCCGCCGGGGAGCCTTGCCGGCTCCGGTCGAAGGGATGTGCCGGACCAGGGTGGCCGTGCGTTCGACCCCGTCCGGGCCGGCCGCCTTGAAAGCGCACGCCGCGAAGTCCTCACCCAGGATGTCGGTCTGCCAGTCCATCGGATCCTCCCGCTCTGCCGGCTACAGGGCCGAGGCCGCGGCGCGGCCTGCCGCGCGGCCAGAGAACAGGCACCCGCCCAGGAAGGTGCCCTCCAGGGAGCGGTACCCGTGGATGCCGCCACCGCCGAAGCCGGCCGCCTCGCCGGCCGCGTAGAGTCCGGCGACCGGCCGGCCGGCGGCGTCCAGGACCCGGGAATGCAGGTCGGTGTGGATCCCGCCGAGGCTTTTGCGGGTCAGGACGGAGAGGCGGACCGCCAGCAGGGGCCCGTGCCGGGGGTCCAGCATCCGGTGTGGCGGGGCCACCCGCATGATCCTGTCGGTGGTGAAGCGGCGGGCGGCGCGGATCGCGGCAAGCTGCGGGTCCTTGCCCAGCCCGCTCGCGAACTGCCGGTCCCGGGACCGGACCAGCCGGTCCAGCCCGGCGGCGTCGATGAGCGGGGTCCCGGTGAGCCCGTTCATTTTCGCGGCAAGCTCCGTCGGAGTGCCTGCCTGCAGGAAATCCACGCCCCGGTCCAGGAACCGCTGCAGCGGACTGTCCGCGGAAGGTTTCAGCCGGGCGGCGAGCAGGCGCACGTCCTTCCCGGTCAGGTCCGGGTTCTGCTCCGAGCCGGAGAGCGCGAACTCCTTCAGCGCGATGGTCTTGTTCAACACGAACCACGAGTGGGTGTGCCCGGTTCCGAGGATGTGCCGCAGCGCGCCGAGCGAGTCGAAGCCGGGGAACAGCGGTGCCGGGAGCATCTTGCCGGTGGCGTCGAGCCAGAGCGCCGAGGGCCCGGGCAGGATCCGGATGCCGTGCTGCGGCCAGACCGGGCTGTGGTTCTGGATGCCTTCCGGGTAGTGCCACATCCGGTCGCCGTTGATCAGCCGGCCGCCGGCACGGTCCACAGCGACCAGGAAGTCGCCGTCCACCGAGGCCGGCACGCCGCTCAGCATGGACGCCGGGGCGCCGCCGCCGGGCCACTGCCGCCGGACCGCGCCGTGGTTGCCGCCGATGCCGCCGCTGGTGACGATGACGGTTCCGGCGGAGGCCTCGAACGCGCCGGCGGCGATGCGGGAGGACTGCTCGCCCCGCGCAGCGCTGCTGGCCTCCAGGATCTCGCCGTGCACGCCGCTGAGCCGGCCCGCCGTCGTCGTCAACTCGGTGGCGCGGTGCCGGAAGTGGAAGGAGACGCGCCCTGCAGCCACGCCCTCGCGGAGTTTGGCGAGGAAGGGCGCGACCAGTGCCGGGCCGGTGCCCCAGGCGACGTGGAAGCGCGGCACCGTGTTGCCGTGGCCGTCCGGGCCGTAGCCGCCGCGCTCGGCCCACTGCACGAGCGGAAAGAGCCGGACGCCGAGCGAGGCGAGCCAGGCGCGCTTCTCACCCGCCGCGAAGTTCACGTAGGCCTCGGCCCACTCCCGGGCGAGGGCGTCTTCGGGGCGGTCGAAGGCGGCGGAAGACAGCCAGTCGGCGAGGGCCAGCTCGGCACTGTCCCGGACGCCCAGCCGGCGCTGCTCCGGGGTGTTGACCAGGAACAGGCCGCCAAAGGACCAGTGCGCCTGCCCGCCGGCCGAAGCCTCCGGCTCCTGGTCCAGGACAGCCACCCGGCGGCCAGCGGCGTACGCTTCCGCCGCGGCCACCAGGCCGGCGAGGCCTGCCCCGACAACGACGACGTCGGCCTCGATCCGGGTGCCGGGCGTCGCCGGCACGCTGCTGTGGACTGCACCCTCGCTGGTCATGGCTTCATGCTAGCGCCCGCGGGGGTACGGTTTGCCCGGCATTTTGGTTTGCGCGGCCGGAACCGGAAAACTAGGGGTATGCGCGTATATCCCACCTTCTTCCGGCTCGCCTTCTCCTGGATGGACGCCGAGCGCGCCCACAAGATCGGTTTTCTAGGCATCCGGCTGGCCAACCGCTGCGGCGCCGGCCGCGTGCTGCAACGGTTCACGGCGCCGTCCGCAGCGCTGTGGACCGAGGCATTCGGCTTGACCTTCCCCTCGCCCTTCGGGCTGGCCGCGGGTTTCGACAAGGAGGGCCACGGGATCGAAGCGCTGACCGACCTTGGCTTCGGGCACATCGAAGTGGGCACCATCACCGGGCAGGCCCAGCCGGGCAACCCGGCGCCGCGGCTGTTCCGCCTGATCGAGGACCGCGCCGTGATCAACCGGATGGGCTTCAACAACGACGGTGCCGCGGCCGTGGCGCCCAGGCTCCGTTCCGCCCGGGCTGCCCTGCAGCGCCGCTATCCCGGGGTCCGCCCGGTGATCGGTGTGAATATCGGCAAGAGCAAGGTGGTGGAGCTTGAGGATGCCGTGGAGGACTACCTGATCAGTGCCCGCAGCCTGGCCCCGGCCGCCGACTACCTGGTGGTCAACGTCAGTTCCCCGAACACCCCGGGCCTGCGGTTGCTGCAGGATGTCAGCACCCTGCGCCCGCTGCTGGCCGCGGTGGGGGAGGCCGCGGACAACGCCGCCGGCCGGCACGTGCCTCTGCTGGTGAAGATCGCCCCGGATCTCAGCGACGAGGACATCGACGACGTCGCCAGGCTGGCGCTGGACCTGAAGCTGGACGGCATCATCGCCACCAACACCACCATCGCCCGCGCCGGACTGGTCTCCAGCCCGGAACAGATTGAGGCGTGCGGCGCCGGGGGCCTCTCCGGTGCCCCGCTCCGGAAGCGATCACTGGAAGTCCTGGCCCGGCTCCAGGCCGCGACCGGCGGGGCCATCACGCTGGTTTCGGTCGGCGGGGTCGAGACCGCACAGGACGTCCGGGACCGGCTTGAGGCCGGCGCCACCCTGGTGCAGGGCTACACTGCGTTCCTGTACGAGGGTCCCTTCTGGGCGGCGAAGATCAACCGCGAGCTGGCGAAGCGGCCGGCCCGCCGCTAACCGGCGGTCTCCTCCCGCCAGGGCGGGCTCCCACCCAGCACGCCCGCGCGGATTCCGGAAACGCGAAAGCCCCCGGCAGTCCAACTGCCGGGGGCTTTTCGATGGCCGGATTCAGGCGGGGAAGTCGCCGCGCTTGACCTGGGGCTTGGGAAGGCGGAGGCGGCGGAACTGCAGGGATCGCATGGAGCCGTACCAGACGGTGCCCCGCTCCACCTCGCCGAACTTCTCGGCCAGACGCTTCTTGAGCTTCCGGGACAGGATGAAGACGTCCACGAAGACGGCAAGGAACATGACCCAGAAACCGCCGAGGACGTAGATCATCTGATCGCTGCTCGCCGGGACCAGCAGGGAGATGATCACGAAGACCAGGGCGCCGAACATCAGGTATTCGCCAAGGCTGAAACGGGCGTCCACGTAGTCGCGGGCGAAGCGCTTCTGCGGGCCCTTGTCACGCAGCGGCAGGAACTTCTCGTCACCGGTATCCATGGCCTGGCGCATCTTGAGGCGCTGGTCCGCGATCGCCGTGCGCTCGGCCGCCCGGGAGGCCTTGCGGTCCTCCGGAACCAAGGGGCGCTTGCGGGCAGCCACCTGGGCGCTCCGCTTGGGCGTGGGTGCGCCCTTGCCGATGGCGGCGTCCCGGGCTGCTGCCTCGGCCACCTGCTGGTCAACTACGTCCTGCGCCAGGGGCGCTTCCTTTTTACGTCCAAACACCCCTACAGAATACCCTGCGGCGGCTCGCCCGAGACCCAGCCCACACCGGACCGGGGCGGCGGTGATCCCAGCCGTAAATCGCGCCGGTTTCAGCGCCGGGGTAAACGTCTCCCGGGCCGCCGCAGAGCCGCCGCGGGAGCGCCGTGGCGCATTTGTCGTGATGCCGGACACGGGTAGTGTTTTGGCCATGACTTCATCACCCGCGGGGACCCCGCAGCCCTCAGCCGGCGGCTCCATCAATGCCGCCGCCCTCCGTCAGGCCGTTACCGAGTCCTTTGACGCCACCGTCGAGCAGTTGAAGGCGCTCGTAGCGATCCCGGGCATCGCCTGGCCCAGCTTCGATCCTGCTCCGCTGAATGCCAGCGCCGACGCCGTCGCCGAACTGGTCCGCGGCAGCGGCTTCGAGGACGTCCGGATCCTGCGCTGCGACAAGGAGGATGGCACCCCGGGCGGGCCGGCCGTCGTCGCACGCCGCCCCGCCGCAGCCGGCAAGCCCACCATCCTGCTCTACGCCCACCACGACGTTCAGCCGACCGGCGACCTCGCGCTCTGGGAGACCGAGCCGTTCACCGCCGTCGAACGCGACGGCCGCCTCTACGGCCGCGGTGCCGCGGATGACAAGGCAGGGATCCTGGCCCACGTCGCCGCCTACTCCGCGGTGACCCGGGTGCTGGGGGAGGAGCTGGGCCTGGGCGTGACCTTCTTCTTCGAAGGTGAGGAAGAAGCAGGCTCACCCACCTTCCGTTCGTTCCTCGAAACCCACCAGGAACTGCTGCGCTCCGACGTGATCGTCGTCGCCGACTCGTCCAACTGGAAGGTCGGCATCCCGGCCCTCACCACCAGCCTGCGCGGCCTGGTGGACGGCACCATTGAGGTCAAGGTACTGGACCACGCGGTCCACTCCGGGATGTTCGGCGGCCCGGTCCTTGACGCCCCGACGCTGCTGGCGCGGCTGATTGCCACCCTGCACGACGACGAAGGCAGCGTGGCGATCGAGGGCCTTGTCAGCCGCGACGACGCCGAAGTGGACCTCACCGAGGAGGAGTACCGCAAGGACGCTTCCGTGCTCGACGGCGTCAAGCTCGCCGGCACCGGGAGCATCGCCTCGCGCATGTGGACCAAGCCCGCGCTGTCCATCATCGGTTTCGACGCCCCAGCCGTGGACGTTGCCTCCAACACCCTGCTGCCGCGGGCCCGCGCCAAGTTCAGCCTGCGGCTGGCCCCCGGCCAGGACCCGGCCGAGGCCATGGAAGCGGTCCGCCGGCACGTTGAATCCCACGCGCCGTTCGGCGCCGAGGTGGTGTTCACCCCGGGGGAGAGCGGCAACGCCTTCCTCACGGACACGTCCTCCACCGCCGCCACCATGGCGATGTGGGCGCTGGGTGAGGCGTGGGGCGTGCCGGCTGTCGAGACCGGGATCGGCGGTTCAATCCCGTTCATCGCCGACCTGACCGAGCTGTACCCGGACGTGCAGATCCTGGTCACCGGCGTTGAGGATCCCGATTCGCGGGCGCACAGCGCCAACGAGTCGCTCCACCTCGACGACTTCCGCAACGCAATCGTGGCCGAGGCGTTCCTGCTGGCCCGGTTGAACGCGGAAGGCCTGGCCTAAGCGGAACGCCTGCGGCTGGGTCGCCGGCTGGATCTCCGGCTCTGCCGGGTGGGCATTTCCGGGGAACATCCAGCCGGCGTTGACGGTTACGTCAGGAGTTAGAGCTACACGTCTGATCGACGTAGCATGTAGCTATAGCCCATACCGTTTAAGTAGGGGCGGGCACCGCGCAGGCGGAGCCGCCACGACCGTCGTAAGAAGGTAGGCCATGAGCACTACAACCAATGAAAACAGCGCCGACACCACCGTCCAGGCGGACCAGGAACTGGCCAGCCACGAGGTCCAGCTGACCGATGTGGCCGCCGGGAAGGTCCGCAGCCTGCTGGAACAGGAAGGCCGCACTGATCTTCGGCTCCGCGTTGCCGTGCAGCCGGGCGGTTGTTCCGGGCTGATCTACCAGCTGTACTTCGATGAGCGGCTCCTCGAGGGTGACGCCGTCCGCGACTACGACGGCGTCGAGGTCGTTGTGGACAAGATGAGCGTCCCTTACCTCAGCGGCGCGAGCATCGACTTCGAGGACACCATCTCGAAGCAGGGCTTCACCATTGACAACCCGAATGCGGGCGGATCCTGCGCTTGCGGGGACTCCTTCCACTAAGGCCTAAGGCCGGGCAATCCGCCCGGCCTTAGTGCCGTCCAGGGGATGGCCGCCGGAACCGCCGAAAACTCCATCGAGGCACGGCGCGGACATGTGGGCGAAAACTCGCGGGGAGCGGTAAGCTCTACACCGAGTAGTAAAACTTTTAGTGTGCCCGGAACGCCGACGGCGGCCGGGCGACAGCAACAAGTAGGAAGGGCCGTCTGTGAGTTCGCAGAACCGAACCGGCAGCCGACGCAAACAGATCACTACGATCACTGGCTTGGCACTAGCCGGCGCGTTGGCTTTGACTGGATGTTCACCAGAGGTACAGAAAGGGTGGCTGCCCACTGAGCGTGGCACCACCAACCACACTGACCGCATCATGGACCTCTGGGTCAACTCATGGATTGCCGCGCTGGTCGTCGGCATCATCACCTGGGGCTTGATGATTTGGGTCATCGTCGCGTACCGGCGGCGGAAGGGCACGGTCGGTTTCCCGCGCCAGAACAGCTTCAACCTGCCCCTCGAGGTCTTCTACCTGACGATTCCGCTGTTTATGGTCCTGGTGTTCTTCTACTTCACCGACCGCGACCAGCAAGCGATCGACAACCGTGACCAGCCGGCCGACGTCGTCGTCGACGTCCGCGCCAAGCAGTGGGCCTGGGACTTCAACTACAAGAAGGGCGACGTCGTTACCGACGACGTCCACGAGGCCGGCGTCCAGGCGCACCTCACCGGCAACAACGTGGACAAGGAAAAGCTGCCTACGCTTTACTTGCCGGTCAACAAGTCGGTTGACCTCGAGCTGAACGCCCGCGACGTCATCCACTCCTTCTGGGTTCCCGCCTTCCTGCAGAAGCGCGACATGATCCCGGGCAAGACCAACTACATCCGGTTCACCCCCACCAAAGAGGGAACCTACGACGGCAAATGTGCCGAACTCTGTGGTGAGTACCACTCCGAAATGCTGTTCCGCGTGAAGGTTGTCTCCGATTCGGAGTTCAAGGCCCACCTGGACCAGCTCCGCCAGGACGGCAACACCGGACTGCTCGGCGAAGAGTACGACCGCAACCCGGCCCCGACCGAGAACAAGTAAGGGGAGCGCGAAGTGGCAACGACCTACTCTCAGCCCTCAGGGATCCTTGAGGCTCCCGTAGTACCCAAATCCAAGGGGCGCATCGTCGTCAACTGGATCACCTCCACCGACCACAAGACCATCGGGTACATGTACCTGATCTCGTCCTTCGTGTTCTTCTGCTTCGGCGGCGTTATGGCGCTGCTGATCCGTGCGGAGCTTTTCGAGCCCGGCATGCAGATCCTGCAGACCAAAGAGCAGTACAACCAGCTCTTCACCATGCACGGCACCGTCATGCTGCTGATGTTCGCGACGCCGCTGTTCGCCGGCTTCGCCAACGTGATCATGCCGCTGCAGATCGGTGCCCCCGACGTCGCTTTCCCGCGGCTGAACGCGCTGGCCTTCTGGTTCTTCCTGTTCGGCTCCACGATCGCCGTGTCCGGCTTCATCACCCCGCAGGGTGCGGCGTCGTTCGGCTGGTTCGCCTACGCGCCGCTGTCCAACACGACCTTCAGCCCCGGCGTGGGCGGTGACCTCTGGGTCTTCGGCCTGGCGCTCTCCGGCTTCGGCACCATTCTCGGCGCGGTCAACTTCATCACCACCATCATCTGCATGCGCGCCCCGGGCATGACGATGTGGCGGATGCCGATCTTCACCTGGAACGTTCTGGTCACGGCGATTCTGGTGCTCATGGCGTTCCCGCCGCTGGCCGCCGCCCTCTTCGCCCTCGGCGCGGACCGCCGCTTCGGCGCCCACATCTTCGACCCGGAGAACGGCGGCGCCGTCCTCTGGCAGCACCTGTTCTGGTTCTTCGGCCACCCCGAGGTGTACATCATCGCGCTGCCGTTCTTCGGCATCGTCTCCGAGATCTTCCCGGTGTTTAGCCGCAAGCCGATCTTCGGCTACAAGGGCCTCGTCTATGCGACGATCTCGATTGCCGCACTGTCCGTGACCGTGTGGGCGCACCACATGTACGTCACCGGCTCGGTCCTGCTGCCGTTCTTCTCCTTCATGACGATGCTGATCGCGGTTCCCACCGGCGTGAAGTTCTTCAACTGGATCGGCACCATGTGGCGGGGTTCCATCACCTTCGAAACCCCCATGCTGTGGAGCATCGGCTTCCTGGCCACCTTCCTCTTCGGCGGCCTGACCGGAATCATCCTGGCCTCACCGCCGCTGGACTTCCACGTCTCCGACTCCTACTTCGTCGTGGCGCACTTCCACTACGTGGTCTTCGGCACCGTGGTGTTCGCGATGTTCGCAGGCTTCTACTTCTGGTGGCCGAAGTGGACCGGCAAGATGCTCAACGAGCGTCTCGGCAAGATCCACTTCTGGATGCTCTTCCTGGGCTTCCACGGCACCTTCCTCATCCAGCACTGGCTCGGCGTCGAGGGCATGCCCCGCCGCTACGCGGACTACATGCCGCAGGACAACTTCACCTGGATGAACCAGTTCTCCACCTACTCGTCCTTCCTCCTCGGCGCCTCGCTGATTCCGTTCTTCTGGAACGTGTACATCACCTGGCGCAGCAACGAGAAGGTCACGGTCGATGACCCCTGGGGCTTCGGCGCCTCGCTCGAATGGGCGACGTCTTGCCCGCCGCCGCGTCACAACTTCACCTCGCTGCCGCGGATCCGCTCGGAGCGTCCTGCCCTGGACCTGCACCACCCCGAGCTCTCCCAGTACTACACCGTCGACTCGCCCGCTCCGGCAGCAGCGACGCTCGGTAACGCCGACCAGAAGGATCAGGCCCAGTGAAAATCGAATCAAGGATTTTTGGACTGGGAGTCTTCTTCTTCGTCCCAGTTGCCATCGTCTACGGCTTCATGACGCATTGGTCCGAATGGGTCGGCATCCTGGGTGTCCTGCTGGTTGCAGGCCTGGCCGGTATGATCGGCGCCTACCTGGGCTTCACCGGCCGTCGGGTCGGCATGCGCCCCGAGGACCGCAGCGACGCTGAGATCCACGAAGGCGCGGGCGAGCAGGGCCACTTCAGCCCCTGGAGCTGGTGGCCTCTGGTTCTCGGCCTGGCATGCGCGGGCGGTTTCCTCGGCCTGGCCGTGGGCTTCTGGATCACGTTCATCGCCGGCGGCCTCGCCGTGGTGGCGCTCGTGGGCTGGGTCTATGAGTACAGCCGCGGTGACCACGCGCACTAGCGCCGGACACTGACAGCAACGACGGCGGGCCCCCACCTTTTGGTGGGGGCCCGCCGTCGTTTGCCTGTGCCCAGCGGGCGTGGCGGCCGGTCAGCCGGACTGGGACTCGAGCAGGGCGCAGAGCTCGGTGAGGGCGCGCTCAGCGTCGGCGAGACTTGCATCGTCTGGGACCGTCTCCGGCCGTACCGCCAGCTCCACTTCGCAACCGCAGGCGAAGTCCTCGGTCATGACCTCCAGCAGGGACCGTGCATCCACGCCCGGCCTGCCGTCCTTGCTGATCGTGACGGCGAATCCGGTCTGCGTCACGGCCCGGACAAACGCGGCCGCGGGGCGGGCGTGCAGTCCGATCGAGGCCTGGACGACCGCCTTGCGTGCTGGCAATGGAACTCCTTCAATCGTGACGCGCCGGGCGGTGCCGGCCCGGCGCTGGGGGCCCCCGGCCAACTGGTCCCGATACGACAGGCCGGCGGGGCGCATATCCAGCGTAGCCGGGGGAGAAGTCCCGGGCGAACCGGGCAGACCTGAGTGGTCTAGACCTGCTGGGAAAGTGCCTTAGGCTTAAGGGATGAATGATTGCAGCAGGCGCCTCCGTGGGCTCTAACGCGGTCCGGATGGCCGGTGACATTGACCGGACCAGCGGCACCCCCATCTACGTCCAGCTCCGCGAAATCCTCCGCGCCCACATTGCCAGCTCCTGCCCGCCGGGTTCGGCGCTTCCCTCCGAACGGGACCTCTCCGAACGCTTCGGATTGGCCAGGATGACCGTGCGCCAGGCCATCGATGCGCTCGTGGGCGAAGAAGTGATCGAGCGCGTGGTGGGCCTCGGCACCTTCGTCCGCAAGCCCAAGCTGGACCTCCAGGTCAAACTGACCTCGTATAGCGAGGAGATGCAGCGACGCGGCATGGTCCCGGCCGCCAAGGTGCTCAGCTTTGAACAGATCAACGCCAGCGCCTTTCTGGCCCGCGAACTGCAGCTCGAGGAGGGAACACCCCTGGTGCGGTTCCGGCGACTCCTGCTGGCGGACAGTGAGCCAATGAGCGTGGACGAGAACTTCATCCCCGCGCACCGCGTGCCCGGACTGCTCGACGGCGAGCCGCCGACGTCGCTCTACAACGTCCTGAGCGAGCGGTACGGCTTGGTGATGGAGTGGGGCGAGGACATGATCGAGGCGACGGCTGCGTCTCCGTCCACGGCGCGCCTGCTCAACGTGGAGGTCGGCTCACCGCTGCTGAAGATCCAGCGCCACGCCTTCGTGGCCCGGGCCATGGTCGACTACTCGGTCTCCTACTACCGGGCGGACCGCTACAAGCTCTGGGTGCCGCTGCAGCGCCCCGGGGTCCGTCCCACACGGAACTACGCCTCCGGCTACCGCCCCTGACAACCAGCGCGGAGTCCTTGGAAACGCAGAAAGGCCCGGTCCTGGTGGACCGGGCCTTTCTGTGGACTAATGCCGTGTCTTAGTGGCTGAGGCTCTTCTGCTCCGCAGCCGGTTCGATCGACTCGTGCTCGCCGTGGTGGCCGTGGGCCGCCGCGAGTTCGGCCGGGGTTGCCGGAGCGACCCGGTCCTCGAAGAACCACTTGGAAAGCATCGCGCGACGCTTTTCCTTGCGGTCCACGACGCCGTGGCTGTTCGGCTCGGCCGGGAGCGGCGACGGGGATTCGAAGCCGACCAGCTTGTAGCGCTTGTATTCGTTCAGCGGGGCGTGGACCTCGATGAACTCACCGTGCGGCAGCCGCACGATGCGGCCTGTCTCGCGGCCGTGGAGGGCGATTTCGCGGTCCTTGCGCTGCAGGGCCAGGGCGACGCGCTTCGTGATGATGAAGGCGAGTACCGGGCCAATGAAGAACAGGGCGCGCAGCCAGTAGGTGACGTCGTTCAAGGCCACGTGGAAGTGGGTGGCGATGAGGTCGGAACCAGCAGCAGCCCACATCACGCAGTACCAGACGAAGCCGGCCATGCCGATGGCGGTGCGGGTCGGCGCGTTCCGGGGACGGTCCAGGACGTGGTGCTCGCGGTCGTCCTTGGTGATCCAGCGTTCGATCCACGGGTAGGTGAACATCACGGTGAACAGGATGCCCGCAGGGACCAGCGCCGGCAGCAGCACGTTGAACGTGAAGACGTGGCCGAACCAGACCTGCTCGACGTGCCAGTTCCCGAAGGTGCCCGGCATCAGGCGCAGGGCGCCGTCAACGAAGCCGATGTACCAGTCAGGCTGGGTGCCGGCCGAGACGGGGGAGGGGTCGTACGGGCCGTAGTTCCAGATCGGGTTGATGGTGAAGAAACCGGCCATCAGCGCGATGACGCCGAACACGATGAAGAAGAAGCCGCCGGCCTTCGCCGCATAAACCGGGCCGAGGGGGTAGCCGACGACGTTGCCGTCGTTGCGGCCCGGGCCGGGGTACTGGGTGTGCTTGTGCACGACCACCATAAAGAGGTGCACGACGATCATCAGCAGGATGAGCGCGGGAACCAGCAGGATGTGGAGCATGTACAGGCGCCCGATAATAGCCGTGCCCGGGAATTCGCCGCCGAAGAGGAAGAACGAGATGTAGGTGCCGATCACCGGGATGGACTTGATCACGCCGTCGATGATGCGCAGGCCATTGCCGGAGAGCAGGTCATCGGGGAGGGAGTAGCCGGTGAAGCCGGCGGCCATGGCGAGGATGAGCAGCACGCTGCCCACCACCCAGTTCATTTCGCGCGGCTTGCGGAAGGCGCCGGTGAAGAAGACCCGAAGCATGTGCACCGAAACCGAGGCTACGAAGAGCAGCGCGGACCAGTGGTGGACCTGGCGCATGAACAGGCCGCCGCGGACATCGAAGGAGATGTTCAGGGACGAGCTGTAGGCCACCGACATTTCGACGTTCTTCAACGGCAGATAGGAACCCTGGTAGTGGGTTTCCGCCATCGACGGGTCGAAGAAGAAGGTCAGGAAGGTGCCGGAGAGCAGCAGGATGACGAAAGAGTACAGGGCCACTTCGCCGAACATGAAGGACCAGTGGTCCGGGAAGACCTTGCGGCCGAATTCCCGGAGCATTCCGGAACCGCCCACGCGCTGGTCAACAAAATCGGTAATGCGGCCGCCCTTGGTCTTGGCGACGAAGGGGGAGGCGTTAGGGGTTGATGTTGCGCTCATGCTCAGCACGCTCCCAATAGCTAGGTCCAACGGGTTCATGGAAGTCGCTCGTAGCGTAAAGGTAGCCCTCGTCGTCTACGGCGATGGGCAGCTGCGGGAGCGGCCGGCTGGCCGGGCCGAAGATAACCTTGCATTCCTGGGTCAGGTCGAAGGTTGACTGGTGGCACGGGCACAGCAGGTGGTGGGTCTGCTGCTCGTACAGGGCAACAGGGCAACCAACGTGGGTGCAGATCTTGGAGTAGGCAACGATTCCGTTGTAGCTCCAGTCCTCGCGGCCCGGGGAGGGCTTGAGGGACTCCGGGTTAAGGCGCATGAGCAGGACGACGGACTTCGCCTTCTCGTTCAACTTGCCTTCTTCGAGCTCGTTGAGCCCTTCCGGGATGACGTGGAAAGCCGAGCCGATGGTGACGTCCGAGGCCTTGATGGGGGTGCCATCGGGGTCGCGGGTGAGACGCTTGGTCTTGCCGCCAACCGGGGCCCACATGGTGTGCGCCAGCTTGTTGTCCGGGCGGGGACCGAGGTCGCCGAAGACGGCCAGGGCCGGCAACGGCGCCAGGGCGACGGCCCCAAGCAGGGTGTTGCGGATCAGCGGGCGGCGCTTGATGCCGGTTTCCTCGACGATGTCGTCGACAATCCGGACAGCGGCCAGGCGGTCCTCTTCGGTGCGGATGGCGTGGCGCTCTTCCGACACTTCGTGGTCCGGCATAAGGGCCTTGGCCCAGTGCACGATGCCGGTGCCGATGCCCAGCATGGCAAAGGCGGTGCCGATACCCAGCAGCATGTTCTGCAGCCGGATAGTGGCGATCGAGGAGTCATTTCCAAGATCGATGGCGAAGTACGCCACCAGGAATATCAGGGTGCCAACGACCGAGGCGCCGAACAGAATGGCCACCTGCCGTTCCGCTCGCTTGGCGGCCCTCGGGTCCGTGTCAGCCAGGCGCAAACGATGCGGAGGAATTCCAGGATCCTGGAACTTCTCCACCTCATTCTGACCAGCCGTAGCTACGGTGCCCGAGTGGTTCGGACTGCCGTCACTATGGTTGCCCATAATTCGCCTCATCCTTCTCTCGTCTCGACCAGTGTCGAGTTAGTTTTCAATTCAAACTGCTGACGGATCAGCAGAAAATTCTTACAGGTGCCGCGGTCCGTCTAGGACGTCCGCGAAGTCAGCCAGATGGTGAAGGCGATGATGACGCCCAGGCCGGCAATCCAAACAAACAGGCCTTCGGAGACGGGACCCAGGGCGCCCAGGTCGTTGCCGCCGGGGGAGCCGTTGGCTTCGATCTGCTTCAGGAAGGTGATGATGTCACGCTTGCCTTCGGGGGAGACGTTGGCGTCGGAGAAGACCGGCATGTTCTGCGGGCCGGTGACCATGGCTTCGTAGATGTGCTTGCCGGAGACGTCAGCGAGAGCCGGGGCGAACTTGCCCCGGGTCAGCGCGCCGCCGGCTGCAGCAGCGTTGTGGCACATGGCGCAGTTGGTGCGGAACAGCTCGCCACCCTTGGCGGCGTCGCCCTTCTCATCGAGAACACCTGCCTCGGGGATGGACGGGCCGGGGCCGAGCGAAGCGACGTAAGCCGCGAGCTGGTGGGTCTGCTCCTCGTTGAACTGGGCGGGCTTCTTGTAAGCCTGCGGGCCGTTCATCTGCATGGGCATACGGCCGGTGCCAACCTGGAAGTCAACGGCGGCGGCGCCGACGCCAACGAGCGACGGTCCGGCCTGCGAGCCACTGGCACCCATGCCGTGGCAGGTGGCGCAGTTGGCGGCGAACAGCTTGCCGCCCTCTTCTGCGTCGCTTGCACTGAAGCTCGTGGTGTCGGCCTTGGCCTGGTTGACGGTGGTGGCGACGGCGTACAGCCCACCAGTGATGAGGAGGCCCATCAGCAACAGTGCAACTGCTGCCAGTGGGTGACGTCGCTTCTGCGAGAGTGCCTTCACGTGGTGGTTCCTTTATTCGATCCTGCGTTGGCTCCGGGAGCCGCTTCTTGAAATTCTATCTCTTGTAGAAAGAGAGACAAGTGGGGCTACTTGAGGACGTAGATGACCAGGAAGAGGCCAATCCATACGACGTCGACGAAGTGCCAGTAGTACGAGGTGACGATCGCGGAGGTTGCCTCAAAGTGTCCGAACTTTTTCGCTGCGAAGGAGCGTCCGATGATGAGCAGGAAGGCAATCAGGCCGCCGATGACGTGCAGGCCGTGGAAGCCGGTGGTCATGTAGAACGCGGAACCGTAGGCGTTGGAAGAGAGCGAGACGTGCTCGGAGACGAGCATGGCGTACTCGGTCGCCTGGCCGGCCACGAAGAACGCACCCATGATGAATGTGAGTGTGAACCACTCGTTCATTCCCCAGCGGGTGAAGCTCAGGGGCCCGCCGAGCCTGCGCGGCTGGAGCCGTTCGGCGGCGAAGACGCCCATCTGGCAAGTAAAGGAACTGGCCACGAGGACGATCGTGTTTACGAGCGCAAAGGGGAAGTTGAGCTTGGCTGTCTCTTCGGCCCACATCTGTCCGGAAGTCGAACGGAGTGTGAAGTACATGGCAAAGAGACCGGCGAAGAACATCAACTCACTGGACAGCCAGACGACGGTTCCAACGGAAACCATGTTCGGGCGATTCAGCGTCGGGTGCGCCGGGGTACTGGGGGCATGGGTCGCAGATGTCACATAGACATTATGTCTGTAAAAGTCCGTCCTGCCCAACGCAACCCGCGTTTTGGGGGGACTTTTTCTACAAAGACGCGAAATCGCGGGGAAAAGTTCCGGGACCCCTTCGCATTGGGCATTGCAGCCCCCGGCTCGATAGCATCAGAACGTGACTTCTCAGGCATCTGCACAGGCTGTAGGCAAGACTTGGCCGCGCCTCATCGGCGCCCTCATCCTCGGCACGAACCTCAGCGCCGGCGATACTGAGTGGGCGATGAACTCCATCATGTCCGGCGAAGCTACGCCGGCCCAGGTGGCCGGCTTCCTGGTGGCGCTGCGCGCCAAGGGTGAGACGGTGGAAGAACTCACGGGCCTCGTCGAGGCGATGATCGACTCCGCCAACCCGATCGAGATCGCGGGTCAAAAGCTGGACATCGTCGGCACCGGCGGAGACCAGCTGAATACTGTCAACATCTCCACCATGGCCGCTCTCGTCTCGGCCGGAGCGGGCGCCAAGGTGGTCAAGCACGGTGGCCGGGCGGCGTCGTCGAGCTCGGGCTCCGCCGACGTGCTGGAGGCGCTGGGTGTCCGGCTGGACCTTCCCATCCCGCGGGTAGCCCGGAACGCCGAAGAGGCTGGAATCACCTTTTGCTTTGCGCAGGTCTTCCACCCCTCAATGCGGTATGCCGCCGTCGCGCGCCGCGAGCTGGGTGTCCCCACGGCCTTCAACTTCCTGGGACCGATGACCAACCCGGCGCACGTCCAGGCGTCCGCCGTCGGCGTCGCTAATGAACGGATGGCGCCGCTGGTGGCCGGCGTGCTTGCCAAGCGCGGCAGCCGAGGCCTGGTGTTCCGCGGCAACGACGGGCTGGACGAGCTGACCACCACGGGTCCGTCGCGGATCTGGGAAATCCGCGACGGCAAGGTTATTGAGCAGGAATTCGACCCCCGCGATCTTGGTATCCGCCAGGCGACTGTCGAGGAACTGCGCGGCGGCGACGCTGCCGCCAACGCCGCCGTCGTCCGCTCGGTGCTTGCCGGAAAGCCTGGCCCGGCACGGGATGCCACGCTGCTGAACGCCGCTGCCGGTCTGGTGTCGTTCGACCTGGACGCCTCGGGTCCGCTGACCGAACGGATGGCAGCTGCGATGAAGCGGGCCGAGGAGTCCGTCGATTCGGGCGCGGCAGCCGCGGTGCTGGACCGCTGGGTCGCACTCTCCCGCGACTAATTTCCCTCCGGCTGGCGGCGCTCCGTGCCCGCTGGGCCGGCTACTGTTCGAAGCCCAAGGCGAACGCCGCGTCGAGGTCGTGCTGCGAGTAGGCGCGGAAGGCGATGTGCGTGGTGGTGTGCACCACGGCCGGGACCTTGGAGAGCTTGTCCGCGATGACGTCGGCGAGCTCCTCGTGCTTGGCGACGCGTGCGATTGCGATCAGGTCCCATTCGCCGGTCACGGAATAGACCTCGCTAATGCCGGGAATCGCGGAGATTTTTTCAGCCGTCTCCGGGATGGCGGAAGCGTCTGTCTTGATCAGGACGAAAGCGGTGATCACGTGGGGGCCTTTCGGATCTGGTGCGCCGTTGCTGGCTTGTTGATTGGCCCCATTGAGGCCGTGCCATCTGCTTGCAAGCCTAGTGCATCAGCTCCGCCGGCGCCCTGCCCGGAGCCGCCGTGTGGCCGCGAACAAAAGGCGGTAGCCGAGCAGGAAAACGGCCAGGCTGAGCAGCGCCACGATCACGAACGGCAGCACCACAACTTGCCCGGTGAGGGCCCGGAGCAGCATGCCGACCGCCACCGTGCCGAGCCAGACCGCGACGCCGGCCGGCCAGAGCGCCAGGGGACCCCGCCACGGGCGCAGGGCGAGCCATGCCACGGCGGCGCCGGCGAGGAACGGCCAGGCCGTCGCCAGGACCCCGGTGATGATCTCGCCACGCTGATGGGCGTCGCGTCCGATCGCGGCGAAGAGCAGGATCAGGACGGCGTCGCCGGCGGCGGCCAGCAGGGCCACTCGTGCATTCGATGGCGGTTGGGGGACCGGGGAAGTGTTGGCTGGCATACCTCCAGCCTAGCTGCGGCCATTGCGGGACGCCGTCGCGGCCCAGCATGATGACCTGAGGAACCACAGCTGCGAGCAAGGAGATGATCATGACAACGCTGTCGGATCGGCCCAACACGGCCTTGATGGTGATCGATGTGCAGAACGGGGTGGTGGAAGGCGCCCACGAGCGCGATTCCGTCGTTGCGAACATCGCCGAACTCGTCGACAAGGCTCGTGCAGCCGCCGTCCCGATCATCTGGGTCCAGCATTCGGATGCGCAGCTGGAGCGGGGGAGCGAGGCCTGGCAGTATGTTCCTGAGCTGTCCCGGGCGGAGCACGAACCTCTGGTGCACAAGTCCTACGGTGATTCCTTCGAGGCTACGGACCTCGAAGATGTGCTCGCCGCTGGCGGCGTCGGGCGAATCCTCGTTGCGGGAGCGCAAACGGACGAGTGCATCCGATCCACCATCCACGGGGCGTTTGTGCGTGGCTACGACGTGACCCTGGTGGGTGACGCGCACACCACAGAGGATCTTTCGGCTTGGGGCGCACCGCCGCCGGAGCTGGTGATCGCCCACACAAACCTCTACTGGCAAAACCAGTCGGCGCCGGGGCGTGCGGCGGGCGTCGTGGCGACCAATACAGTGATGTTCGACTGATCCCGGAGCATAGGATCGTCTGATGGCCCGCCTCATTGTTCCAGACATCCGTTACCACTCCTCCTGGCTGGAGGGAGCAGCAGAGTTCGACGGTGCCCACAGGGACGGCGGCGGCGCCGAGGACTGGCCGCTGGATGATCTCAAGGACACCGCCACCTTCCGCCGCTTCGTCGGTGCGCTCGTCAACAACGCGTTACCGGAGACCCCCCGGAAGCCCGGATACGTCCCGTGCACCTACCTGTGGATTGTGGACGGCGACACCTTCCTGGGCTCGCTGGCCATTAGGCATGAGCTGAACAGTTTCCTCCTCAACGAGGGCGGCCACATCGGCTACAGCGTCAGGCCGTCCGCACGGCGCCGCGGCCACGCAGCCAAGGCACTGGCCGACGCCCTGCCGGTGGCGAAGGAACTCGGAATTTCCCGGGTCCTGATCTCTTGCGACGAGGACAACGCCGGATCCAGGGCGACCATCGAACGCAACGGCGGCGTCTACGAAGACACCCGCAACGGCAAGCGGCGCTACTGGGTCGAGACAGACGAGCAGGGCGCGCCGGCACTGCCCTGAGGCCTGGCTTTAGAGATTTTTGGCGGCTCCGTAATTTCTGGCCACGCCCGGGAAACCTTATATCTAGCGGGACGTTTAGCCCGCCTTCACAGATATTGGGGGTAACAAAAATGAAATCCAATCGTGCCGGGTACATCACCGCAGTAACAATGGCCGGTCTTGCCGCCAGCCTCGTCCTGGCCGGCTGTGGGCCACAGCCAGGGGCTGCTCCCGCAGCCGCGCCGAATGTGGCAGTGACAGACGCCACCACTTCCTCCACGGTGCTGGCCGCTTCGCCGCTGTCCACTACGCGGACCGCAAACTCTGCGACCTCGCCTGCCGCTTCGCCCACCAGAGCGGGCGGGGCCGCACCGACTCACGCGCCGGCGGCAAAGCCCGCGCCCAGCAGCCTCAAGACGTTCACCTTCCCTGACGGGCATATCTCCTTCGACTACCCGGTGTCGTGGACGGTGCGGACAGCGCTTCCTCCGGCGGGGCCTCCCGGTGTCGAAGCTGTTGTTTCGGACGGCGCCGGCAACGATCTGCTTCTCATGGCCAACGGCGTTCCCGTGGGCTGTGCCGGGGGCCCGGTGTCGCGGCGGGTGTTGGATCAGGCGGAGGTCGCGGGCATGGCGGCACCGAATGGTTCCGCCCCGGTCTTCGGGTTCTCCGTTGAATCCTATGGTGCCGGTGCCGGCGACGCCTACTTCATGGGCCTGGTCGATCCTCGGTCGCTGAAGCAGGGCGACGGGGTGCCCTCCTGGTGCAACGTTGTGTCGACTGACAACGGCGGCTTGGTCACCCGTGTGCTCTTCGACGACCCCGCATTCAAGAACCGGGGAGCGGCTAAGGCGTGGATGGCCACGGAACAATATGCACAACTCAAAGCGCTGCTGGTCAGCCTGAACTACCACTAGCTCCCGCGCTGGGGCGGCCCGCCGGTTGGGGGACCGGCGGGCAGTCCGCATCCCGGACGCTGCAGCGTTCCATGGGTAGGCTTTTCCCACCATCGTTCTCGACGAAACCCCGGCGCGCCGGGTCGACGGTCAGGCGTTGAATGAATTCGAACCGCATGAGGACAAGGGGACCAGTGCTGGGGTTAGTTCTGTGACGCGTCTCGTTTGGTGGGGGCGGACGTATTTCGCCTTCCAGGCTTTCGCCGGTGCGTCCTGGTGGATTGCGGTTCTGGTGTCCCCGGCCATCCGCCTGGGGACCCTCGGCAATCTTGATGCCGCCGCCGTCGCGGTCTTCGACATTCCCCTATTTGTCGTGGCTTCAGCCCTCGCCGCTTTTGGTATCCGGGCCGCCGCAGTGGTGAGTGTCAGCTGGACCGGACTGGTCGCCTTCGTGCTGGCGGCATATGCCACCATAACGGCCGAGGCCGGCTGGGGTGTGGTGACCATGGGTGCGGCCTTCGCTGGTTCAGTGATCGCGCTTTGCGCGGTGCTTCTGGGGCGCATACCGACCGCATGGATCATCCGCGGGCCCTTCGCATTCCGCCCGGCCGCCCGCCGCCCGGCAGCAGTAAGCCATGTCGCCGCAACATTCGGGCAGATCGTCATATTTTGGGGCTTCTTCCTGGCCGTCGTTCCTTTTGCCCTCGCGTTCCTCGAAGAACGGTGGGCGGTGGCCCTTCCATTTCCGCCGGTTGCAAATCCAGTCGGCGCCATGGTCCTGCTACTTGCCAGCGCTCTTGGCATCTGGTCGGCCATCGTCATGTCCACGTTGGGGCACGGCACGCCGCTGCCGTCGGCGATGCCCAACCGGCTGGTCATCGTGGGCCCGTATCGCTGGATCCGCAATCCGATGGCGGCCGCAGGGATTGTCCAGGGCGCCGCGGTAGGCGTGATGATGCAGTCGTGGCTGGTTATTGCCTACGCAGTCGCCGGCTCGCTCGTGTGGAATTACGCCGTCAGGCCGCTGGAGGAAGCAGACCTGCTGGAACGGTACGGTGATGAATTTCAGCAGTATTGCGACACGGTCCGCTGCTGGATCCCGCACATGACGACGGCGAGACGCACCCAGCCGGGCACGCCGTAGCTGTCGGCGCGAACCAGGCGCCGGGGGAGAGGGCTACTGGGACCCGGCGTAGGCTGTGCCCATGATTTCCCTCCGCCGGCGCCGCTTGGACACTGGCATGTGGGCGATTGGAGTCCTGGTCTCCGTTGGCCTGACAGCATGGGGACTCTGGCTCACCGCTTTCCTCTTCGGATATTGCGATGGTTTTGAACGCGAAAGGTCCGGCCATACGCTGATCTTCCTGGGCGCTGTTGCGTCCGCTGCGGCGGCGGGCTGGGCACGGTTTCGGGGTCTTGGCTGGCCAGGGACGCTCGCCGTCGGCGCCACGGCATAGCTGGTTGGCTGGACCGATCTCGCGGCACCGGACGGCCTGCTGCCTCATCTTGCTGGAGTCATTGCGGTGCCCGCCACAGTAATCGGGTTGGTTGTTGGCCTGCCGGCTATCCGGCAGGGGAGAGGGCCGCAGAACCGAACCCCTTAGCGGCATTGCCCACATTCACGAAGGCTTGATTCTGCGCGCGGCGCCGAAAACATCAACGGTGGTTCCCAATGAGTCAGCTTCGTGGGAACTGCCATTCGGCCGTCGTCGGTACTATTCATTCATGACGATCCAGGGGGAGGGAAGTCCCGGCCCGTTCGTTCGCCGCGGCCTGCGGGTTCTAGTCTGGGTGGCCGTGGTGGTCGCCGCTGGAGCGTATGCCCTTGGTCTCGTTCCCGACGTCGTTGTGACCTCCATGGCCGTGGGCCTCCTGGTGGGCCAATTCGTATCCAAAGATGAACGGGCGCCGTCCGATGTCAGCGGCAGTTCTTCCTGGTGGAGACGGAGGGCGCGCGGCGCCTTCTACACAGCCTGGTGGGTATTGATACTTCTAATCGGCGTGCTCATCAACGTGATCTCCCGGGCCGGCTTCGGCTGGGAGGCATTCGGCGTGCTGGCCGTTATGGCGTGGCCGCTGTGGGTTGTCGTGCGAAATCCGCCTGAGCGGCCTTGGGACCCATGGCGTCTCACCCCGTAACCAGGCGAAGCCCCTCCTGGCAACTTTCTGTTTACTTGACATAATGTTGATTATCGGCGTTACGTTAAGGGCCGGAAGAGGGCTTCCATAGTGCCGGCCGCGGTTGCTCTCCGTCGCCTGGTGCACCGGCTGCGCCGGGATGAAGCAGCCGGGACATTTCCGCCGGGAGGAAGCGGCCGGGATGCTGCTGCACGGTGCGACCTTGGAGCCGCCGGAGACGTTCCAGCGCCGATGCGCGAAGCCAGTGCCACAGGCTGCGACTTTGCTGCCTCTGCGCTAGTTGGTTGCAAATTTGCATTTCTTGTCCATGGTCACTTCATTAGCCGACCTCGTGTCACTTCAGCGGACAACGTCGCCACCTGACGTGCCAGGAAGATCCCGGGCAATTAGCGGATATCAAAACAACAATGTCGCCATAATGCGGAAATTGCGCTGTCCGACCACGCGGCTTGGGCGGCAGTTCGCCACAGCCCTCAGCCGGACGCCGGACTAGTTGAAAGCCAGGGAGCGCCGGGAAGCCAGGTGAAAGCAGGGTGCCGGCCGCGGAGACATCCATGTCAGAAGAACGTGCCGGCAAACAGGCTGGAGTGACTTCAGGGGGCTACTCCCCCGGACTATTTGATAAATTATCAATTGCTAATGCATTAGCATAAACCCGACATAAAGAAATCGAAAACCCTCTGCAATGTTTGATTTTCACATATAGGTAAGATCCGGATCTCATCGAGTATCCATGCCGCGCATAAATGACCCAGGCAGAGCCCGCGCTCACTCTCCGACGTAGGCCGCCAGATGTTCCCCGGTCAGCGTGGACTTCGCGGCAACCAGCTCGGCGGGCGTGCCCTCGAAGACGATCCGGCCGCCGTCGTGTCCGGCGCCGGGGCCCAGGTCGATGATCCAGTCGGCGTGTGCCATGACCGCCTGGTGGTGCTCGATGACGATCACCGACTTGCCGGAATCGACCAGCCGGTCCAGCAGCCCGAGCAGGTTCGCGACGTCGGCCAGGTGCAGGCCCGTTGTCGGTTCGTCGAGGACGTAGACGTCCCCCTTCTCCGCCATCTGGGTGGCCAGCTTGAGCCGCTGCCGTTCGCCGCCGGACAGGGTGGTGAGCGGCTGGCCGAGGCTGAGGTAGCCGAGTCCGACGTCCACGAGCCGGTCGAGGATCTTGTGCGCCGCCGGCGTGCGGGCCTCGCCGTCGCCAAAGAACAGCTCCGCCTCGGTCATCGACATCGCCAGGACTTCAGCGATGTTGCGGCCGGCCAGCTTGTATTCCAGCACTGATGCCAGGAACCTGCGGCCCTCGCAGTCCTCGCAGGTGGACTCGACAGTGGCCATCACGCCAAGCTCCGTGAAGATCACGCCCGCGCCGTTGCAGGTGGGGCAGGCGCCTTCGGAGTTGGAGCTGAACAGCGCCGGCTTCACGCCGTTGGCCTTTGCGAACGCCTTGCGGATCGGTTCAAGCAGGCCCGTGTACGTCGCAGGGTTGCTGCGCCGTGAACCCTTGATGGCGCTCTGGTCGATCAGCACCACGCCGTCCCGGCCGGCCACCGAGCCCTGGATCAGCGAGCTTTTGCCGGATCCGGCGACCCCCGTGAGCACGCAAAGCACCCCGAGCGGGAGGTCGACGTCGACGTCCCGGAGGTTGTTCGTCGACGCGCCGCGCACCTCAAGCGAGCCCGACGGAGTACGCGCCGCATCCTTGACCGTCGCCCGGTCGTCGAGGTGGTGGCCGGTGATGGTGTCACTGCGCCGCAGGCCCTCCACGCTTCCTTCGAAGCAGACACTGCCGCCCCCGGTGCCCGCCCCGGGACCGAGGTCAACGACGTGGTCGGCGATCGCGATCGTCTCCGGCTTGTGCTCGACGACGAGCACGGTGTTGCCCTTGTCCCGGAGCTGCAGCAGTAGCTGGTTCATCCGCTCGATGTCATGCGGGTGCAGGCCGATCGTCGGCTCGTCGAAGACGTACGTGATGTCGGTCAGCGAGGACCCCAGGTGGCGGATCATCTTGGTCCGCTGGGCCTCTCCCCCGGACAAAGTCCCCGCCGGCCGATCCAGCGAAAGGTAGCCCAGCCCGATTTCCGCAAACGAATCGAGCAGGTGCCGCAGGCCCTTAAGGAGCGGCTCGACCGAGGGCTCGTCGAGCTCACGGACCCACAGGGCCAGGTCACTGATCTGCATCTCGCACAATTCGGCGATGTTCTTCCCCCGGATCTTCGAGGACCGTGCCTCCTTGCTGAGCCGGGTGCCGTTGCACTCCGGGCAGGCCTGGAAGGTAATGGCACGCTCGACGAAGGCCCGGACGTGCGGCTGCATCGCCTCGACATCCTTGGAAAGCATCGATTTTTGGATCTTCGGGATCAGGCCCTCATAGGTGAGGTTGATGCCCTCGACCTTGATCTTGGTCGGCTCCTTGTAGAGCAGGTCGTTCATTTCCTTCTTGGTGTATTTCGCGATCGGCTTGTCCATGTCGAAACCGGCGCCGCTGAAGATGCGGCCGTACCAGCCGTCCATGCTGTACCCGGGGATCGTCAGCGCGCCCTCGGCCAGCGACTTGGTCTCGTCATAGAGCGCCGTGAGGTCGAAGTCGGAGACCGAGCCCATCCCCTCGCACCGCGGGCACATGCCGCCCAGGTAGACGGCGCCGTGCACCACACTCTTCTCAACCCTCCCCCCGGCTTTTTCGGTGCTCATCACCCCGCTGGCCTTCCTCGTCGGGACGTTGAAGGAGAACGCCGTGGGCGGCCCCACGTGCGGTGTCCCGAGCCGGCTGAAGAGGATGCGGAGCATGGCGTTGGCGTCGGTGGCGGTGCCGACGGTGGACCGCGGGTTCGCGCCCATCCGTTCCTGGTCGACGATAATCGCCGTCGTCAGCCCCTCCATCAGGTCGACGTCGGGCCGCGCCAGGTTGGGCATGAAGCCCTGCACAAAGGCGCTGTAAGTTTCGTTGATCATCCGTTGCGACTCGGCGGCGATCGTGGCGAACACCAGCGAGCTCTTACCCGAGCCGGAAACACCGGTGAACACGGTCAACCGGCGCTTCGGAATTTCAACGCTGATGTCCTTGAGGTTGTTCTCCCGGGCGCCCTGCACACGGATGAGGTCGTGGGTGTCGGCGACGTGCGGCGCCAGCCGCGGGTCCGTCTCCGTGTCCGCGTTCGTGTTGGTCGCCATGCTCATCGTGTCTCCCTCTGTTCGGCCTGGCCGCCCCCGCGCATCCGACGGCGTCGCCTCGCTCGATGTGAACAGCTTAGAACAGACGATGGGGTTATCCTCCGCCGCGCTGGCCGCACGCCCCGGCATGCATTGTCTTATCCGCCGCCCTCACTGAGAATGAACCATGACGGTCTACCTGAGGTCCCTGGAAACTGCTGTCCCGCCCACCGTATTGATTCAGTCCGAGGCCCGCGACGTGTTTGCCGCCCAGCCGGGGCTCAGCCGGCTCGGCTCCCGGCTGGTGAGCACCTGTTTCGACTCCGCCGCCATCGACACCCGCTACACCGCCGTCGGGGAGCTCACCACCGGCAGCCGGTCGGAGAATCCGCAGTTCTTCGACCCCGCCACCGGCCTGCTGCTGAGCCCCAGCACCAAAGTCAGGAACGACATCTTCGCGGCCGAAGCCAGCAAGCTCTTCATCGAGGCGGCGGACAAGGCGCTGGCGGCCTGCCAGGGCATCGAAGCCCGCGAGATCACCCACCTCGTCACAGTGTCCTGCACCGGCTTCTTCAACCCCGGCCCCGACTACAAGATTGTCCGTGCGCTCGGGCTGAACCCCTCGGTCCAGCGCTACCACCTCGGCTTCATGGGCTGCTACGCCGCCTTCCCGGCACTGCGCGCGGCCAAATCGTTTTGCGACGCGGACCCGGAGGCCGTGGTGCTGGTGGTCTGCGCCGAACTTTGTTCCCTCCATGTAAGGACCTCCAACGACCCGGACACGATCATGGGATCCGCACTGTTTGCCGACGGCGCGGCGGCCGCCATCATCAGCGCCCGCGACATCCCGGACCAGCCGGCCCTGCTGACTTTGGACCACTTCGAAACGGTCCTGACCCCGGTGGGCGAGGAAGCGATGGCGTGGAACATCGGCGACGAAGGATTCGAAATGGTCCTCGGCACCTACGTCCCGCACATCATCGACGACCACATCATCGGCGCCCTCGAACCGCTCCTGTCCAGGGATTCCTCGCTCCTCGGACTCCCCTACCGCGACATCCGGCACTGGGCCATCCATCCCGGCGGCCGCAGCATCCTGGACAAGGTGCAGTCCAGGCTGGAGCTCAGCGACGAACAGCTGACCCCGGCGCGCGAGACGCTGCGGAACTACGGCAACATGAGCAGCGCCACCGTGCTCTTCGTGATCCGGCACATCCTCGACCTTCCCGCGCCCGGCGCCGGCACCGCCGGCACCGACGGCGCCGACACCGGCGGTGCGCTGGCAGCCGACGACGAGGGCGGGGAACGCATCTGCTCGATGGCATTCGGCCCGGGCCTGACGGTGGAGACCGCGCTCTTCACCAAGATCACGGCACCACGGGCGGCCAGCGGTGAGGCCGACCTGCAGCGCCCCGGCGTGCCCCGGCCGGCATCGGCCCTGGCCTGAGCACCGGCGCCATGGTGCTGCTGCGCACGCGTGCCCTGGATGCCGTTGAGGAGATGGACCGGCCCGACTGCGATCCGGCCAGGCTGGAACGGACCTACGCCCAGTTCGCCCTGGTGAACCGCGCTGTGTCCGGCTGGAGGGGCATCTACCGGCAGCAGATCAAGCCGCTGCTCTCCGCGGAGTCGGCCACCACGTTGCTGGACATCGGTTGCGGCGGCGGCGACGTCCCGGTGCTGTTGTCCCGCTGGGCGGCCCGGGACGGGCTGCGACTGGAGATCACTGCGATCGATCCGGACCCACGGGCCGCTGCGTTTGCGGCCGCCCGGCGCACCCGGGGCGGCGTGACGTTCCGGCTGCAGACAGCGGCGGAACTGCTCGGCGAAGGTGAGCGCTACGACGTCGTCGTCTCCAACCATGTGCTGCACCACCTGGACGCCGGCGCGCTGGCCGGCTTCCTTGCCGAATCGGCCGCATTGAGTGCCCGCACGGTGATCCACAACGACCTCCGCCGCAGCCCGGCCGCCTATTCGCTGTTCTATGCGGGCGCCTTGCCGTTCCGGGGCTCCTACATCCGGCAGGACGGCCTGACGTCGATCCGGCGCAGCTACACCTCGGCGGAACTGCGCGCTGCGGCTCCCCCGGGCTGGACCGTGGTGGCCCGCGCCCCGTTCCGCAACCTGCTGATCCTGGACAGGGCGCGGGGGCGGAGTGCCGGGGCGGGACCATGACCGACGCCGCGACGGACGTCGTGATCATCGGCGGCGGTCCGGTGGGGCTGTTCATGGCTGCCTTGCTGCTGCAGCGGGGGCTGCGGGTCGCGGTGCTCGAACAGCGGACCGGGCCGGAACCGCACTCGCGGGCCATTGGCATCCATCCGCCGGCACTCGATGCCCTGCGGCACGTCGGCGTGGATCAGGAGCTCATCCGGCGGGGCGTCCCGATCCGGCGCGGCATTGCCCTCAACCGCGGCACCATGCTGGCCGAAATGTCCTTCGCCCGGGTGTCCGAGCTGTTCCCGTTCGTGCTCTCCCTGCCGCAGGGTCGCACCGAGGCGGTGCTGGAGGGGCGGCTGCAGGAGCTCGACCCGGACGCGCTGCGCCGGGGCGTGCGGGTGGAGGGGCTGCACGACGACGGCCGGCAGGTCACGGTACAGGCCTGCCTGGGCGGACGGTCGGTGAGATTCGCGGCTCCCCTCGTGATCGCCGCGGACGGGGTCCGCTCCGCGGCCCGGGCTGCGCTCGGCGTGCCCCTGCGGCGCCGAGACTACCCGGACCGCTACCTCATGGGCGACTTCGCCGACGGCACCGGACTTGGTCCGGATGCGGCGCTGTTCCTGGCCAGCGGCGGGATCGTCGAGTCGTTCCCGCTGCCGGGGAAGCTGCGCCGCTGGGTGGTTCGCCTCGGTCCGGCCGGGGCTCCGGCGGGGAGCTCGGCCGACGCCGTTTGGCTGGCACGGGAGGTCCGGCGACGGACCGGCGTCGGCGTCGACCCCGGCAGCAACAGCATGCTCAGCGGCTTCGGCGTGCGTTCCCGGCTGGCCCGCCGACTGGTGGTTGGCCGCTGCATTCTGATCGGGGACGCGGCACACGAGATCAGCCCGATTGGAGGTCAGGGCATGAGCCTGGGCTGGCTCGACGCCCTGGCGCTGGCACCCCTCGTGCCGGAGCTCATGGCTGGCGACCGCAACGGCCTGCCGGCGTTCGAACGGCAGCGGATGCGCCAGGCCGCCAGAGCGGCGCGGCAGTCGGAGATCAACATGGCGCTGGGCCGGCCGCTCCGCGAAGGCCCGCTGACCGCACGCAACAGTGTCTTGGCCGCCGCGGCGGCCGTCCCGGCCGTCAACAGCTTCGTGGCCCGCCGGTTCACCATGCAGTAGCCGGGGCGGCAGCCCTCAGTGCGGCGTGTAGTAGCAGTCGTAGCTGTGCTGGCTGATGATCCGGCCGTCGCGCACCTCGAACACCGAGGCGGTCCGGGCCCGGATTTCGTCGCCCTTGTCCCAATGCGGTAGATCCATCAGCACCGTCGCGGACCACTCGGCCTCCAGGACCACCCGGCCTCCCTCGCACGTGCTGCGCTGGACTTCGAAGCGCTGCCCGGAAACGATTTCGCCGCTGTGCTCGGCACCGTCGAGGACCTGGTCCCGGTTGCGGGTGGACCCCCCGGGAGCGAGCAGGTGGGGTGCCTCGGTCAGGACGTAGTCTTCGGCCAGGAAGGGGCCGAGCGCCTCCGCGCCGCCGCCGGCTTCGATGGCCCGGAGCAGGCCGAGCACGCAGTCCAGGGGTATCGGTGTCATGGACCGAGACTAGCCGAACTGCGCCCCAGGCGTGCCGGCCGCGGTGCCGCGGCCTAGACTGACCGCATGGGTAGCCTTCCCCCGACGCTCCGGTGGTCCGCCGCAGTGCTGGTCGTCCTGGCGGCGGCATCGTGCAGTCCGGGCACGGGCCCGGCAGCAACCGGAAGCGGAGCGACGCCGGCGGCTTCCGGAAGCGGACCGCTGACCGCGGAGATCAGCCAGTTCCGCGACAACTACAGCAAGCGGATCGTAGAGATCCAGCTGACCAACACCACCGGCGAGGCGGTCACCGTGCTCGCAGCCGGTCTGCGGAGTCCGCTTTTTGCTGACGGAATCCACTGGACCTCGGCGGCAGCGGGGACGGAGCTGCCGCCCGGCCAGACAAAGAGCCTGCCGGCCCGGTTGCCGGCCGCCGCCTGCCCCGATCCTGCGCCGCGATCCAGCCAGGCCGCGCCGTCCGGTTCAAAACCTGCAGAGCCGGGCGCAGTCGTCGAGGTCCGGGTGGCGGCCGCCGCCGGAATACCGGAAAAGACGCTCACCGCAACAGCGGCCGATCCTTTCGGAGTCCTGCCTCGGAACAACGCCGAAATGTGCGTTGCCCAGGCCGCCGCCGCGGTGGCCGGCTTCCGGCTCAGCCCCAGCCTCGAGGTGTCCGCAGATGCCCGAGCTGCCGTCCTGCACCTGGTCATCACCCCGCGAAACCCGGCGGCAGCCGGTGGCGGCGGGACCCTTACGATCGACAGCATCGGCGGGACCACCTTGCTGGAAGAAGACACGAGTGCGCCCTGGCCCAGCGGCCTCCGGGTGGATGCGGCCGGGCCGGTGCACGAAGTGCGGCTCGGCATCCGCCCGGCCCGGTGCGACCCGCACGCCGTGGCGGAGGACAAGGTGGGGACGCTGATTCCGGTGCAGGTCACCGTCGGCGGCCGTCGGGGAACCCTGAAGATCGACGCCGGGTCACAACTGCGGGGACGCATTTACGATTTCGTCACCTCAGCGTGCGGTCGCCAGTAGTCTGTTCCCATGTCTTCAGACACGACGAACGACGCAAACACCATCGCCCCCACCGCCGAGATCAGCACCGAGAGCATCCAGGAGACTGTTGAGGAGATCCTGAACGCAGGCGTGCTTCCGCCCATCGTCCAGGTGGGCCACCCGGTGCTCCGGCAGCAGGCGGTGCCCTTCACCGGCCAGCTGGACGACGCCGAACTCAGCCGGCTGATCGATCTGATGCGCAGGGTCATGCATAAAGCACCGGGCGTCGGGCTCGCCGCACCGCAGCTGGGAATCCCCCTGCAGATAGCCGTCCTGGAGGACCGGTTCGACGTCGACCCGGAGGTAGCCGCGGCCCGGGGGCGGGAGCCCCTGCCGTTCTTTGCCATGCTCAACCCGAGCTACGTGCCGCTGGGCTCGGCCAAGAAGGCCTTCTACGAGGGCTGCCTGTCCCTCAACGGCCTGCAGGCGGCAGTGCTGCGGCCTGAATCGGTGCGGTTGGACTTCACCGCGGTGGACGGCACAGCGCAACAGCGGGACTTCACCGGGTGGCAGGCCCGCATTGTCCAGCACGAGACCGACCACCTGCACGGGATCATCTACCTGGACCGGGCCGAGCTGCGCTCCCTGAGCAGCAACGCCGAATACGCCGCCCGCTGGGCCCAGCCGGACATCGAACACGCCCGGCAGGAACTGGGGTTCCTGCCGGACGAGCCGGCCGGTTAGCTTCCCGAGCTTCCTGCCGCGTTGTTCGCTGCGCCGCGCGCCGGCGCCGGATTGGCCGCCGTCGGAAGGTGCCGTGACCACCACTGCAGGATCTGCTCGAAGCGCTGCCGGCGGTGGTGCGGCGTTCCGGACCGGGACAGCTCGTGGTTCTCGCCCGGGAAGACCAGGAAGGCAGCCTCCACGCCCTGCTGCTTGAGGGCAGTGAAGTAGCGCTGGCCCTGTTCCACCGGGCAGCGCAGGTCCTCCTCGCTGTGGATGACCAGGGTGGGAGTGCGCACCTGCTCCACCCGGGCCATCGGGCTTTGCGCCGCCATCTGCTCCGCGGTGCGGCCGGTGTACTCGCCGCCGAAGAACCAGCCGATGTCCGAGGATCCGGTGAAGCTCACGGGATCGAGGAAGCCGCGCTCCACAATGGAGGCCTTGAAGCGGTGGTCGTGGCTGATGGTCCAGGCCGTCAGGTAGCCGCCGTAGGATCCGCCCATGATGCCGAGGGCCGCGCCGTCGAGTTCCTCGAACTTCTGCAGCGCCCCGTCCAGGAAGGCCAGGACGTCCTGCATGTCGACGGTGCCCATGCGCTCCTTGATCGAGCGTCCGTGGGCCTGGCCGTAGCCGGCCGAGCCGCGCGGATTGCACATCAGGACGGCATACCCGGCCGCCGCGTAGACCTGGGCCTCATCGAACAGCGCCCCGGTGAACTGCGCGAACGGGCCGCCGTGGATGTTGAGCAGCACCGGGTGCGGACCGTCGCCCGCCGGCCGGACCAGCCAGCCGTGCACCGGGTAGCCGTCCCCTGACGCGAAGGTGAGTTCCTGCGGGGCGATGATCCCGGCTTCGTCACGCAGCGGCGCCGAGAAGTCGCTCACGACGCGGAGCCGGCCGCTTCCCTCGAGGACCGCCACGTCTCCGGCAGTTTCCGCATCGGCGAAGCTCAGGACCAGTGTTCCCCCGCCGTCGGCCGCGCCGCTAACCACTCGCTCGCCATCGAGCAGAACGCCGCGTTGCCCGGTGGGGCGGAACTCCAATAGTTGTACGGTGCCCCGTGCGTTATTCAGGACCAGGGCACCGTCTGCGCCGCGCAGCTCAATCCCGCCGCCGCTCAGATCCGTGGTCTCCGGATCGCTGAGCAGGACAGCGTCCCCGCCGCCGGCCGGCAGGACGTAGAGCGCCGTGTTGCGGGCCACGAAGTCCTTGCCCTCGGCGCCGAGGTCCTGCGCCGAGAAGTACAGCCACCGGCCGTCCCGGCTTTGCCGGACGGCGGTGACGGACAGCCGTCCGGTGTCGCCCAGGGGCACGGACTCGGGGCCCTCTCCCCCGGCTTGGGGATCAGCCGGAATCCGGTAAATGCCGCTCACCAGGTCCTCGTCGCTGCCATCGTGCAGGGCGGCGGTGAAGTACACGGCTTCGCCGTCGGTGCTGAAGGTGGCACTGTTGTGGTCCGTCGCGGCTGTGGTGAGCTGACGCGCCTCCGGCAGGCCCGCGGCAGCCGTGCCTTCTTCTGCGGCCTTGGCGGCCTTGAGTGCCCGGCCGGCCGGGGCCACCCTCGGTTCCTCGTCCAGGTCCGGGACCGGGATGACGAAGAGCTGCAGGGGTTTATCCGCCGTGTAGCCGACGCCATTCATCCGGTACTGGTAGTCCGTGATCAGCCGGGCATCCTCGCCGCCGGCCGAGACACCGTCGACCGTGCCGTAGCGGCCGTCCTCGGGCGTCCTGGCGCTGAAAACGATGCTGCGCGAATCCGGGGACCAGGTGAAGGCGCTGACGCCCAGCGGCGCATCCGTCAGCACCACGGGCTCGCCGCCCGAGGCCTCGACCACGTGCAGCTGCGGTTTGCCGCCGGCTTCGGCGCGGAGGAACCCCAGCACCTGCCCGTCCGGGGAAAAATCCGGTGCCGTGTCACGGAAGCCGCGGGTCAGCCGGCGCGGTCGCAGTGCCGGATCCACCGGCACGTTCCACAACTGGCCCACGTAGGCGTCGGCGTCGAAATCGGGGCGGACCACGGCCACGACGGCACGGGAGCCGTCAGGGTGCACCGCGGGAGCCGAAACGGACTTGAGCAGGGGAAGATGTTCGGATTTCACGAGTGCGAGCCTAACCGCTGGCGTCCGTGAGGTGAAATACCTCACATCCGCGCGGCGCCGCCGGGAGTTCAGGGCGGCCGCCGGAGCGTGCCGGCCCTACGATTGACTTTATGCCCGCCGCTTCCCTCGCCGCCCTCGTGTGCCCCGTGTGCCGGAGGCCGTTCACGGCAGGCAGCGGTGGGCGCTCCCTGACCTGCGCCGCCGGGCACAGCTTCGACGCCGCCAAGCAGGGATACTTCAACTTCCTGACCGGCAAGGGCACCGTCTTCGAAGCGGACTCCGCGGCGATGGTCGCGGCCCGCTTCGACTTCCTGTCCGCCGGCCACTACCGTCCCCTGGCCGAGGCGGTCGCCGGACTTGCCGCCCCGTTCCTCGCCGAAGCCGGGTCCGCGGTGCTGGACTCCGGGACCGGCACCGGGCACTACCTTCGCGCCCTGCTGGACCGTGTGGCGGCTGCGGCCATCGGCATCGACATCTCAAAATTCGCGCTTCGCCGGGCGGCCCGGCTGAACCCGGAGGCGGTCAACCTCGTCGGCGACGTGTGGCAGCCGCTCCCTGTGGCGGACGACGCCGTCGACGTCGTCACCGTGGTCTTCGCGCCGCGCAACGCGGCTGAGTTTGCCCGGGTGCTCCGGCCCGGCGGCCGACTGATCGTGGTGACTCCCCGGCCCGGGCACCTGGCCGAGATCGCCGGACAGACCGGCATGCTGGGAATCGAGCCGGCCAAGGAGGAACGCCTCGCGGCGACACTCGCCGGGCACTTCCACGCGCACGAAGGGCGGGACCTGGACCTGGACCTGCGCCTGGCGCCCGCCGACGTCGCCAACCTCGCCCTGATGGGGCCCGCCGGGCACCACCTGGACCCTGCCTCCCTGGCCGCCAGGGTGGCAGGACTGCCTGCCCGCACAGCAGTGTCCGCCCGCTTCCGGATCGGCGTTTTCGAACCGTTGCAGTCTCCGCAACAGGCCGCTGAACGATAACGACTTGGCCACGTTCCCGGGCTGATCCTGGCACCCTGCCCGCGTCCTTGCCGTCCGGCTTAGGATGGAACCACGTTAGGGAGGGCCTGTGCCTGCAGGCCCGGCTGCGTGGCTAAGGGGGAATGATGTTCGACTGGCTGGCCGAAAACTGGTGGGCGTTGTGGCTCACGGTCTTCCTGGTGTTTGCCGTGGTGGAGATGCTCACCCTCGATCTGTTCTTCATCATGCTCGGCGGCGGTGCCCTGGCCGGGCTGGTCGCCGCCTTCGCCGGCGCGGACTTCTGGCTCCAGATCGTTGTCTTCAGCGTCGTCTCGCTGCTCATGATCGGATTCGTGCGGCCGGTGGCGCTCAAGCACCTTCGCAGCAGCCCGGCCGACCAGCGGAGCAACGTCGAACGCCTGATCGGCGAATCCGCGCTCGTCATGGAACCCGTGAGCGCCAACGGCGGCCTGGTCAAGATCGGCGGCGACATCTGGAGCGCCCGCTCGGAGTCCGGCGTGCTGACTCCCGGGCAGCACGCCGTCGTCAGGTCCATTGACGGTGCCACCGCCGTCGTCGACCCGCAGCCTGAGCCGCAACCGAACCCGTCGCCGGAACCGGAGGCGCTGTAAGGCTGCGACCGTTCTGAGCCGCCTCTCGGGGCACAATCTTCCTGTTGCCGCCACCGGCCGCAGGATCAGCGGCAGCCGGACTGCCGCGCACAGCAAAACCACATAACTGGGGAAAAGGTGATGTATGGATATCGCAGTCGCAATAGTGCTGCTGGTACTCGTTGCGTTCGTAATAATCGTGCTGGTGCGCTCGGTGCGGATTGTCCCGCAAGCGCGCGCCGGCGTCGTGGAACGCCTGGGCAAGTACCAGCGGACGTTGAACCCGGGCCTCACCATCCTGATTCCCTTCGTTGACCGGCTCCTGCCCCTCCTCGACCTGCGCGAACAGGTGGTGTCCTTCCCGCCGCAGCCGGTGATCACCGAGGACAACCTCGTGGTGTCCATCGACACCGTCGTCTACTTCCAGGTGACCGACGCGCGGGCCGCTACCTACGAGATTGCCAACTACATCCAGGCCGTCGAGCAGCTCACCACCACCACACTGCGCAACGTGGTCGGCGGGCTGAACCTTGAAGAGGCGCTGACCTCGCGCGACCAGATCAACGGCCAGTTGCGCGGCGTCCTGGACGAAGCGACCGGACGCTGGGGCATCCGGGTCTCCCGGGTGGAGCTCAAGGCGATTGATCCGCCCCACTCCATCCAGGACTCGATGGAGAAGCAGATGCGCGCCGAGCGGGACCGCCGTGCCGCCATCCTGACGGCCGAAGGCACCAAGCAGTCCGCCATTCTTACCGCCGAGGGCCAGCGCCAGTCCTCGATCCTGAAGGCGGAAGGCGATGCCCAGGCAGCCATTCTGCGGGCCGACGGCGAGGCGCAGGCCATCCAGAAGGTCTTCGACGCCATCCACAAGGGCAACCCGGACCAGAAGCTCCTGGCCTACCAGTACCTGCAGACGCTGCCGAAGCTCGCCGAGGGAAGTTCCAACAAGCTGTGGATCATCCCCAGCGAGGTGGGCGAGGCGCTCAAGGGGATCGGCAGCGCCCTTGGCGGCACCAACCCCGACCCGCGCTCGGACGGGCCGTTCGGGACCGCTGCTGCCTCTGCCGCAACGTCGACGGAGCCGACGACGGCCGCGGGTTCCGCGCCGGAGGCCTAGTCGGGACGCTACAACCGTAGTTACAGGGGAGGCACCCGCTCGGGCGGGTGTCTCCCTTTTTCCTGCCGCTTGTCCCTGCCACTTTTCCCGCAGCTGCTCTCGATCGCTTCACCCCGACGCGGGAGCGGCTTTACCTGAGGTGCCGCTCCCGCGTATACTTGAGTATTTGTCCGGACGGTTCAGCTTGCCGGAACAATTACGCTTCGCGCGGCGTTATATCTACTGACGATTCCTGCAGTGGGGAACGCCACGCAACAAGTAGTCCGGCGAGGTCCCAGTGGCCCCCGGCTAGCGCAGGGCCCGGCCCTGCGAACCGATCATAAGGGAGAAAAGATGAGCGATCGCAGCCTGCGGGGTATGCGCCTTGGCGCACAGAGCATGGAGACCGAATCCGGCGTCGAACCGGCTCCGCGCCAGCGGGTCGAGTACCGCTGCGAGGACGGCGAGCAGGTGTTCGTGACCTTCTCCTCCGAAGCGGAGATCCCCCCGGTTTGGGTTTCGAAGACCGGCAAGGAGGCCCTGCTGGTCGACGGCGAACGCCCCGTGAACAGCAACGAGAAGGCCGTCCGCACGCACTGGGACATGCTGCTGGAACGCCGCTCCCTGCCCGAGCTGGAGCAGATCCTGGAAGACCGGCTCACCATCCTGCGCGAACGCCGCGGCGAACGCCGCTCGGCCTAGCAACCGCGCCCACGCACAAAAGGCCGGGCCGGCACCTCAACGAGGTGCCGGCCCGGCCTTTTGCGCGTCTGAGTCTATTTGCGGCCGAGCTTGCGGCTTAGGGTGTTCCAACGGGCGGTGAGGCCCCACTTGGTGACGTTGATCATGGCTTCGACCACGATGTTGCCGCTCATCTTCGACGCGCCCAGCTCGCGCTCGACGAAGGTGATGGGACGCTCCACGATGTTCAGGCCCAGCTTGGCCACACGCCAGGCGAGGTCCACCTGGAAGCCGTAGCCCACCGAGTCCACGGAGTCGAGGTTGAGCTTCTCCAGCGTGCTCCGGCGGAAGGCACGGAAGCCGCCGGTGACGTCCTTGATTTTGACGCCCAGCATGATGCGGGCGTAGGTGCTGCCAACGCGGGAGATGGCCTGCCGGTACAGCGGCCAGTTCACGACGCTGCCGCCCGGGACCCAGCGGGAACCCATGGCCAGGTCTGCACCCTGCTCGACTGCTTCTATCAGCTGGGGCAGCTGCTCCGGCTTGTGCGAACCGTCGGCGTCCATCTCGACAAGGATGTCGTAGCCGGCGTCGAGGCCCCACTTGAAGCCGGCGATGTATGCCGCGCCGAGTCCGGCCTTGCCCTCCCGGTGCAGGACGTGGACCTGGCCATCCTCAGCCGCGATTCGATCCGCCAGCTGGCCCGTGCCGTCGGGGCTGTTGTCGTCAACCACCAGGACGTCGGAGGCCGGCACAGCGGTGCGGAGACGCCCGAGGGTCTTGGGCAACGATTCCAGCTCGTTGTAGGTCGGGATGATCGTGAGGACACGCACAGCGGGGCCTTTCCTTGGAGGGAGCGGTCGGAGGGCCGGGACTGTCGGCAGTTAGCCGACGACAGGCACAGCTCCCCATTATAGTCAGTCGGCACGCCGAGGCCGGGCGGCCGGCCCGGCAGGCGTGGTCCGGCGCGGACCGCCCGGTGTGGACCGCCCGGGCATGCCGGCGTGGTCCGGCGCGGACCGGCCGGTTTGGACCGCCCGGGCGTGCAGGCGTGGTCCGGCGCGGCAGGGCGCTTAGCGTCCGAGTGAGCCGTTGGAGAAGAGTTCGACGCCGTCCCGCACGGTCTGCAGGCAGACCGGGTCGGTGCCGGTGTCCAGTGCCGGGAGCAACGGTGTCCGGGCGCGCGGGTCCGTGCTCCAGGACTGGACCCGGCCGTCGGCCACCTGCACCATGAGTTCTTCGACTTCCCAGACCGCGAAACTCGCCGGAGCGCCGGGGACAAGCTGGCCCGCCATTGGGTTCCGGTACCGGGCCGCCCGCCAGCCGGCCCGGGTGTGGCCGAGGAAGGCTGCGCGGGCAGAAATCCGCTCATCGGCGTTGTGGTGTTCGAGGCAGGCGCGGACGCTGGACCAGGGCCGCAACGGCGTGACCGGGCTGTCGCTGCCGAAGCACACCGGCACGCCGGCGGAGTAGAACGAGCCAAAGGGGTTCATGGCGGCGTGGCGGGCGCCAAGCCGCTGGGCATAGAGGCTCTCCCCGCCGCCCCAGAGGGCATCGAAGACGGGCTGCGCACTGACGGTCACCGAGTACTTGGCCAGCCGTTGGATGGCGTCCGCGTCGGCGATTTCGACGTGCTCCAGGCGGTGGCCGGCGGCACGGACGCGCTGTTCCCCGACTTCGGCGGCGGCCTGGTCCAGGGCGTCCAGCGCCGCGTCGAGTCCGGCGTCGCCGATCACATGGAAGCCTGCCTGGATCCCGAGCACCGAGCAGGCCGCGAGGTGCGCCGCGGCCTCATCGACCGAGAGGTAGCGGGTGCCCCGCTCCCCCGGCGCGTCGCTGTAGTCGCCGCGGAGCGCGGCGGTCCGTGAACCGATGGAACCGTCCATGTTCAGGTCGCCGGCCAGGCCCAGGACAGAAACGCCAAGGCTGTCCAGGATGGACCGGGCCTGTTCGGCGGAACCGGCGAGCTGGCCCCAGTAGGGCAGGATCTCCGGGACGGCGTGTCCTGGCCGGTCGGCGGCGTTCCAGCCGGCCGCGAGCTGCAGGTCCTCGATGCTGCCGATGTGCGGTGCCGCCATTTCGGCGAGAGCGACATAGCCGTTGGCGGCCGCCTCGGCCAGCGCGGCCTCCTGGTAGCGGCGCAGGGCACCGGCGGGCAGGTTCCGGGCGGCGCGCCGCGCGGCGGTGTGGGCGGCCCGTTTGACCTGCCCGTCGGCGGCGTAGCCGTCGAGGCTCTCAAGGCCGGACGCGGCGGCCAGGGAAGCGGAGACAAGGGCCGAGTGCACGTCCACCCGCGACAGGTATACCGGCCGGCCGCCGGCGGCGCGGTCCAGTTCTTCGAGGCTGGGCAGGACCGGGTCGGCCCAGAGCGTTTCGTCCCAGCCGTGCCCCAGCACCGTGCCGCCCGCGCCGGAAGCGGAGACGGCGGCGCCGGCGACGGCGTCAAGCAGTTCGGCTGCGGAGCGGACCCCGCCGAGCTGGAGCGAGTCAAGGGCGATGCCGGTCTCCGTCAGGTGCACGTGGGAGTCCACGAAGCCGGGGGCAAGGAGCGCGCCCTGCAGGTCGATGACCTCCATGGAGGAGTCCGCGATGGACGTGGCGGCCTGTTCAGAGCCGACCCAGGCCACGGTGTCACCGTCGACCAGCATGGCCGTAGCGAAGGGATCAGCCGCGGTGTAGACGGAACCGTTGCGGTACAGCGTCACCTTGCGCTGTTCCTTGGAAGCCTCGGACGGTGAAGCGGTCATGGTGTGGAACTCCTTGTAGCTGGGGGCCGGTGTGCCGGGCCTGCGGCATCGGGGCATGGTGGAGGAAAGGCAGGGGCGGAGGGCCGCTAGGGTCCGGTCACACGACGGCCGAGTAAGCGACGACGCCGCGTTTGACCAGGGTGATCGCGTCGCCGCACAGCCGTGCGACGCGCGGGTCCAGTCCGGGAATCTTGGCGAGCTGGTCCAGCAGGTCGATGACCTGTTTCACCCAGCGGACGAAGTCGCCGGCGGCGAGGTCCGTGCCGCTGAGCACCTCCTGGAGGTGCCGGCCCTTGGCCCACTTGAAGATCGGCCAGACCAGGCCGAGCTCGGGCTCCCCCGTCAGTGGCAGCTTGTTGGCCTCCTCCACGTCCTCCAGGGCGGACCACTCGCGCACCACGGTGTCGACGGCGGACTCCAGCGAGACGCTGGGCATCTTGGGCCGCAGACCGCGGTCCTCGCGCTTGGCCTGGTAGACCAGAACGCTGGCCAGTGCCGCGATTTCCGCGGCGTCGAGGTCGCTGAAGGCGCCCATCCGCAGCGACTGGGAGATCAGCAGGTCCTTTTCCCCGTAGATCCGGCGCAGCCGCTGCCCGTCCGGGCTGATGGAAAGCGTGCCCGAGTCGGAGGTTTCCAGGTAGCCGTAGCCGGAGAGGACTCCGCAGACCCGGTCGAAGGTCTTGGCGATGGTGTTGGTGCGGCCCTGGATTTGGCGGATCAGGCCGTCGGTTTCCTGCCGGAGCTTCCACCAGCGCTCGGACCAGCGGGCGTGGTCTTCGCGTTCGCTGCAGCCGTGGCAGGGGTGGGCCCGGAGCTCGCGGCGCAGTTCCGCGATCTTCTTCTCCATGTTCGGCAAGGCGGCGGCACGGCCGAAGTCCTCGTTCCGGTTCGGCGGTGCCGGCGGACGGCTCTCCCGGATGGCGTTGCGGACCGATGAGGCCAGGTCGCGCCGCGACTTCGGCACTTTGGCGTTGAAGGACTTGGGGATCCTGACCCGCGTGATCGGGGCCAGCGGTCCTTCCACATCGTGAAGGCCGATCCGGCGAAGCTGGTTGTCCAGGGTCATAACCGCCGGCCGCGGCTCGCGGGAGTGGTGGTCCGAGCTGAGCACGACGGCGAGGCCGGGGGCCCGGCCGGACGGCACATCGACGACGTCGCCGGGCAGCAGCCGGCTCAGGGAGTCTTCGGTGAGCGACTTCCGGGCCCGTGACGTGCCTTTGGAAGCTGCGTTTTCGGCGTCCGACAGGGCCCGGCGCAGTCTGGAGTACTCGGTGAAGTCGCCCAGATGGCAGCTCATTGCCTTGCTGAACCCTGCCAGGGATTCCTCCCGGCTGCGGACCTGCTTGGCCAGTCCGACCACGGAGCGGTCCGCTTGGAACTGGGCGAAGGAGGACTCAAGGATTTCGCGGGCGCGCGGCCGGCCGAACTGGGCCACGAGGTTAATGGACATGTTGTAGGTGGGCCGGAAGCTGGAGTTCAGCGGGTAGGTCCGGCGGGAGGCGAGACCCGCGACGGCTGCCGGATCGGTGCCCGGCTGCCAGAGCACGACGGCGTGCCCCTCGACGTCGATCCCGCGGCGGCCCGCCCGGCCGGTCAGCTGGGTGTACTCCCCCGCCGTGATGTTCACGTGCGCTTCGCCGTTGAACTTGTCCAGCTTCTCCAGCACCACGCAGCGCGCGGGCATGTTGACGCCCAGCGCGAGGGTCTCGGTGGCGAACACCGCCTTGACCAGTCCGTCCACGAAGAGCTTCTCGACTACCTCCTTGAAGGTCGGCAACATGCCGGCATGGTGCGCGGCCAGGCCACGCAGCAGCCCGTCCCGCCAGCTCCAGAAGCCCAGGACGTCCAGATCGTCGGAGGGGATTTCCTGGGCCGCTTCGTCGACCCGCTGGGCGATGATGAGCTGTTCCTTCTCGGTGGTCAGCCAGAGCCCGGCGGAGACGCACTGCGCCACGGCGGCATCGCAGCCGGCGCGCGAGAAGATGAAGGTGATGGCCGGCAACAGGTCCATCCGGTCCAGGCTGGCGATGACCTGCGGGCGGCTGGCCTTCCGGACCGGGCTGCGCGGGCCGCCCTGCGGGGCCGCCTCCCGCTGGCCGCGCTGCTGGCGGCGCTGGTTGCGGCCGCCGTGCCCGAAGCGGCCGCGGAAGTTCATCTGGCTCTCGGCCCGGGCCATCGACAGCAATTCCGGGTTGACCTCGTAGCCGGCGCGTTCGGTGATCGCGGCGCTGGAGCCTGCGGTATCCGCGGTAGCGGCTACGTTCTCCTCACCGGCGGGCGCAATTTCGTCGAAGCTGGTGTCGCCGGCGAACAGGTCCACGATCTTGCGTCCCACCATGACGTGCTGCCACAGCGGTACGGGACGGTGCTCGGAGACGATCACGTCTGTCTGGCCGCGGACGGTGTCCAGCCAGGCGCCGAACTCCTCGGCGTTGGAGACCGTGGCGCTGAGCGAGGCCACCTGCACCTCGCTGGGCAGATGGATGATGACTTCCTCCCAGACCGCGCCGCGGAACCGGTCGGCGAGGTAATGCACCTCGTCCATCACGACGAAGCCGAGGTCATCCAGGGTCTCCGAGCCGGCATAGAGCATGTTGCGGAGCACCTCGGTGGTCATCACCACAACCGGGGCTTCGCCGTTGATGCTGGTGTCACCGGTCAGCAGGCCCACCTGCGCCGCGCCGTACTTCTCGGCCAGCTCGGTGTACTTCTGGTTGCTTAGCGCCTTGATCGGCGTCGTGTAGAAGGCTTTCAGGCCGCGCTGGAGCGCCAGGTAAATGGCGAACTCCCCGACAATCGTCTTTCCGGCCCCGGTCGGGGCGGCCACCAGCACGCCCCGGCCCGCTTGCAGGGACAGGCACGCCTCGCGCTGGAAGGGATCGAGGTCGAACGCGAGCGAACGGGTGAAACCGCCCAGATAGGTCTTGGCTTCTGCGGCCCGCTCGGCGCTGGCACGGTAACGCTCGGACGGCGACTCCGGCCCGGGTAGTGAGGACATGCTTCCAGCCTAGTGGGCGGACGGCTAGAGATTCTCCAGCTCGGAGCTGGGAGTCGCCTGGTCCGCGGTGGCTTCGGTCTCGGCGGCCACCTTGGCCGCCCGCTTCTCCCGCCGGCGGTCGTTGAGCAGGCACAGCCCGATGGCGGTGAAGAACAGCACTAGCATGGGCACGGCAAGGTAGAACATGCTCATCGCGTCGGCGCCGGGGGCGGCCATGGCAGCGAAGAGGCAGACCAAGAACACGGTGATCCGCCAGCTCTTGAGCAGCTGCTGGCCTTTGATCAGCCCGGCCAGGTTGAGCCCGAACAGCACCACCGGCAGCAGGAAGGCAATGCCGAAGGCGAGCAACAGGCGCAGCACGAAGGACAGGTAGACCTGGGCGCTGATGAAGTTGGAGCCGCCGGAGGGGGTGAAGTCGGTCAGCACCCGCACCGCGTTGGGGAGCACCAGCCAGGCGAGCAGGACGCCTCCGACGAAGAGCGGCACGGCGGCGGCGACGAAGGAGAGCGCCAGGCGCCGTTCCTTCTTGTGCAGCCCGGGGACAATGAACGCCCAGAGCTGGTAGAGCCAGACCGGGCTGGCGACGATCAGGCCCAGGAACACGGACACCTGGATCATCAGGTCAAAGGAGCTCGCCACGCCGTCGAAGTTCAGCGACGCCTGCCGGCCTTCATGTTCGTTCAGGTCGCGGATCGGCTTGATCAGCGCCGCCAGCATGGGCTGGTAGACGAGGAATCCGACGACGGTCCCGAGGACGACGGCGATCGCCGACTTAAAGAGCCGGTTCCGCAGCTCTTTGAGGTGATCGAGGAGGGCCATCCGGCCTTCGGGGTTCGATCGGCGGCTCATGGTTACTGCCATGTGGTTCTAGGCGCGGTTCGGCGGCGGAACGTCGGTTCCCTCGCCCGGGCGGCTCTCGGTGCCGGCGGACCGGGGGTGGTTCACGACTTTGCCTTCGACGGCGTCGGAGTCAGCCTTGGCCTCCGGCGTGCCGTCCTTTTTCATTTCGCGGACCTCGGATTTGAAAATCCGCATCGACTGGCCCAGGCTGCGGGCCATTCCGGGCAGCTTCGGTGCAGCGAAAAGCACCAGGGCCAGGACGATGATGATGATGAGATGCCAGCCTTCAAGCCTCATGCTGGGTGGTCCTTTCGTTTGAGTACATCCTATGTCTAACGCAGATCGATGTCGCGCAGCGCCTGGGGCTGGCCTCGCTCCGCTTTGCGCCGGATCCGGCGCAACCGCCGGGCTTCCTGACGCGCGATTTTGGATGCATGGTAATCATGTCGCATCAACGCGGGCGGGGCAAAAACGGCTGCCCCGGGCTCCGCGTACGGGCCGGCTCCGTCCCCCGCGTCGTCGCCGTTCGAGCCTACGGCACCCACATGAACAGCGGCTGAACCGGAGGTAAGCGGGGAGGAAGCGAACGTGGAGAAGCGCTCCCCCGCCTCACCGAGTTCCTTGACCGTGGCCATGAACTGCCGGAAGAGCCGGACGCCGAGCACGCCAAAGAACAGCAGCGACAGCGCGACGAGCGCTATCCAGATTACGATCCAGGACCACCAAGGCATGCTGATCAGTCTAGCTGGCGTGCGGGGTGGTCCTCGTATCGGGCGAGGGCGGCGTCGAGCCATTCCCGGGCGGCCGCGGCCAGCGCAGGAGGCTGCAGGATGCGGACGGCGCCGCCGTGCTGGGCCACGAACATCGGCAGCCAGCCGGCACTGCCGAAGCGGATTTCGGCCAGGACGTGGCCGTCCGCAAGCGCGGCGGTCCGTTCGGCGTAGTAGTCATCCGCGAGCCCGGCGCCCTGCCTGGTCAGCTCGACCACCACCACGGCGTCATCGTCGTTGGGCGTGAACAGCTTGACCGGGAACCCGCCTGCCGGGTTGGCGGCCGAGGACACCGGGCGTCCGTTGGGTTCCAGGCTTTGGATCCGGTCCAGCCGGAAGTTCCGCAGGCCCTGCGCGGAATGGCAGTACGCCTCGAGGTACCAGGTGCTGTCCATTGAGTAGAGCCGCTGCGGGTCGATGTCGCGTTCGGTGACGGCATCGCGTTGCGGGGAGAGATAGCTCAGCCGCAACTGCGCGCCGGTGCGGATGGCGTTGCGTGCCGTTTCGAGGGTGCCGGAATCCTCCGGCGCCACCTCGGGACCGGACACGGCCGCCGCCTTCAGCCCCTCCTCGCCGGCCGCGGCCATGAGCTTGAGCGTCACGGACTCCAGGGTGCCGCCCTCGGCGAGTCCGGGCAGGCCGTTGAGCGCTTCGAGGCCGGTGAGCAGCGCGCAGGCCTCGTCCACGGTGAAACGCACCGGCCGCTTAAGGTCGAGGTCCTCGATGATGTAGACGTGGTCGTCGTCCCACTGGATGTCCAACAGATCGTCCGGGTAGCCCTCGGGCAGGCCGGAGCAGATCAGGATCCGCAGGTCGTCCTCGAGTTCCTTGCGGGTGATGCCGAACCGGTCGGCAACTTCGCTGATGTGCAGGCCCTGGTTGTGTACCAGGAACGGGACCAGCTGGAGCATCCGCTTGAGCTGGTCCTCGGACGTGCGTTTCCGGCTCCGTTTGGCCGGAGCCAAACGCGGGAATTCGATCGGCGGGACCGGCGCCGCAGCGAAGGCTGCGGCTGCCGCCAGTCGCCGGCGCACGGCGGTGTGCAGCTCGGGCGGCGCGACGACGACGGCCTTCGGGCCGTAGGAGGCGAGTTCCTCGGCGAGCGTCTCAATGTCCCGGTATGGCACCTTGAGGCGGTCGAAACCGGGGCGAGGCGCTGCCGCGACGGCATCGGTGATGTCACCCTCGGTGCCGGCGGCGGGTCCGGCATGCTTGCGAAGCCCCAGCAGCGCGCCGTCGGCGACGTCGACGAGGGCGTGCCGCACGGGCAGTTCGGGCAGCGCGGCAAGTTGTTGGCGGACGTTGAAGGACGACGGCGGGGTGAAGGACTCCTGGTCCAGCACGGTGACGGCGGAGGTGAACCGCGACAGCCGGTAGAACCGTTTGTCCCCGCGGGCGCGGTCGTGGCCAACGAGGTACCACTGCCCGAAGCGGCTGCCGAGGCCCCAGGGCTCGACGGTGCGGGTCTCCTCCTGTCCGGTGCTGCCGGCCAGATAGTTGAAGCTCACGGGGTGCTGGGTGTGGACGGCGGCGACGAGGTCCTCGAACGCCTGCCCGGCAGGGCGGATGCGGGGCTGGACCCCCGGGGGAAGTTCGGCGTCCGGCAGGCCGCCGGCGGCCTGCAGTTTGCGCACGGCGTCGCGCGCGGCGGAGCCCAGGGCAGCCTGTTCCCAAAGCTGCGCGGCGAGGATCAGCACGGTGCACTCTGCGGGGGTCAGGCTGACGTCCGGCAGCCGGTTGGATTCCTTGCCGATCCGGTACCGCGTGGTCGCCGGGTCATCGGAGCCCCAGCCCTTGTCCGTCACGGTCTCGACGTCGAAGCCGAACTGGCGCAGCTCGCCTTTGTCCCGTTCGAACATCCGGCCGAAGGCCGCCTCGGAGCTGGTGGTGTCGTGATAGACCTTCTCGCGCAGCTCGCTGCGGCGTAGCCCGTATTGGGTGTTGAGCAGGGCGATGAGCAGGTTCAGGAGGCGTTCAGTACGTGAGGCGGACACTCCGCAAGGGTACTAAAGTGTCCGCCCCGAAGACGGCGAAAGCGCGGCAACAACCGGAAGAACTTTCCGATTGTTACCGCGCTTTCGCGGTGCCGGCCTGAAGCCGACGGTTGAGTTCGAGCCTCTTAGCGGACGGCGACGAGGTCGACGACGAAGATCAGGGCCTCGTTGGGGCCGATCGCTCCGCCGGCGCCGCGGGCGCCGTAAGCCATTTCGGAGGGGATTTCGAGCCGGCGGCGGCCGCCGACCTTCATGCCCAGCAGGCCCTGGTCCCAGCCCTGGATGACCTGGCCGACGCCGACCCGGAAGTCCAGGGGTGCGCCCCGGCCCCAGGAGGCGTCGAACTCTTCGCCGGTGGACCAGGCCACGCCGACGTAGTGGGTGGAGACGGTGTCGCCGGCCTTGGCCTCGGCACCGTCACCCTCGATCAGGTCGGTGATGACGAGCTCGGTGGGTACGTCGCCCTCCGGGAAGTCAATTTCCGGCTTCTGGCGGTCGATGTTGCGCTGTCCAAATGACATGGTTGCTCCTTCTTGGGTGGCTTGCTTAAGCGGGGTTGTTTACTTGACGCCGAGGATGTCAACGACGAAGACGAGGTCGCCCTTGGCGTCGCCCTGGCCCTTGTCGCCGTAGGCGAGGGCCTTCGGGATGACCAGGAGGACGCGGGAGCCGACGGTCTTGCCGGCGAGGCCCTGCGTCCAGCCCTTGATGACGCCATTGAGCGGGAACGTGGCCTTCTTACCGCTGGTGAAGCTGGAGTCGAAGACCTTGCCCGAGGCCAGCGCCACGCCAACGTAGTTGACGGTGACGGTGTCGGATTCCTTGACCGCCTGGCCCTTGCCCTTGATCAGGTCCTGGGAAATGAGGGCCTTGGGAGCGGCCACGCCCTTGACCGAGATCTCCGGAACGCCCTTGTCGTTTTCCTTCACGGTGGGCAGGCCGGCCGGCGGGGTCACGGCGTCGCCCTCGGGCTTGTCCAGGACCTTGGGAGCGTCCTTCGCGGCGAGGATTTTGATGACCAGCAGCTGCGACGGCTGGGCCGCGCCGCCTTCGGCGCTGGCTGCCTTGCCCGGCACGGCCAGGGCCAGATGGGAGCCGACCTTGGCGCCGACGAAGGCGTTGTAGATGACCGCGCTGCCGGCCTTGAGTTCATCGTTCAGCTCGAGCTTCTCGGGGTCCTTCGGGAAGGTGTCCTCAAGGGTGGAGCCGTCCTTGCCGTTGAAGGCGACGATGGAAATGTCCGCGACCTGGTTGGCCTTGACGCGTTCGCCGTCGCCGTCCTTGACCACCTTGATGGTCGGGTCCTTGACCTCAAGCGGCTTGGTGAACTCGACGCCGGGGGCCTTCTTGTCGCCGTTCTCGGTCAGTTTCAGGGAGTCCAGCTTCGCGGTCTCGCCGGCGGACTGGCTGGTGGGCTCCGGGGCGGCAGGCTGGCCGCCACCACAAGCGGTGAGCAGCAGCAGTCCGGGGAGGAGAATTGCTAATAGTCGGCGCACGTAAGAACTTTCGTCGGGGCAGGATGGACGCTTCGCCGGACGGTTGCCAGCGGCAAAGCATGCGGTGGCCGTGAAACGGCACCTTCCCCAGAATAACGCGGAAAGCTGGGTATCAGCCCATAGAGTCCAGCAGGGCGTCCACCCGGTCGTCCACGCTGCGGAAGGGATCCTTGCACAAAATGGTCTGGTGGGCGCGGTCGTTCAGCTTCAAATGGACCCAGTCCACCGTGTAGTCACGGCCCAGTTCCTGCGCCCGGCGGACGAAGTCGCCGCGCAGTTTGGCCCGGGTGGTCTGCGGCGGCGCGTCGACGGCATCCTTCACTGCGGTGTCATCGACGACCCGCCGTGCCGCGCCGCGGGCCTGGAGCAGGTAGAAGAGACCGCGGCTGCGTGAAATGTCGTGGTAGGTGAGGTCCAACTGGGCGATCCGCGGCGCGTCGAGTTCCAGGCCGTGCCGCTCCCGGTAGTTGTCCATCAGCTTCTTCTTGATGGCCCAGTCAACTTCGGTGTCGATCGTGCTCGTGTTTCCGCTTTCGATCGCGTCAAGGGTCCGTTCCCACAGGTCCAGGATGAGCGGGACGTGCGGGTTGTGGGCGCCGCGGTCCGCCACGAATTCGGTCACCTTGTTCAGGTACTCGCGCTGGATCTCAAGGGCCGTGAGCTGCCGGCCGTTAGCGAGGCGCACCACCGCGCGGCCGCTGAGGTCGTGGGAGATCTCCCGGATGCTGCGGATCGGGTTTTCCATCCGCATGTCACGCATGATCACGCCGGCCTCGATCATCCGCAGGATCAGGTCCACGGTGCCGACTTTGAGCAGGGCCGTGGTCTCGGACATGTTCGAGTCCCCGACGATCACATGCAGCCGCCGGTAGAACTCCGCGTCGGCGTGCGGCTCGTCGCGGGTGTTGATGATCGGCCGGGACCGGGTCGTGGCGGAGGAGACCCCCTCCCAGATGTGGTCCGCGCGCTGGGAGAAGGCGTACGTGGCGCCGTGCGGGGTCTTCAGGATCTTTCCCGCGCCGGCGATCAACTGGCGGGTCACGAGGAACGGGATCAGGATTTCCGCCAGCCGGGAAAACTCCCCGCGGCGGGGAATCAGGTAATTCTCGTGGCTGCCGTAGGAGTTGCCCGCCGAGTCGGTGTTGTTCTTGAACAGGTACACGGTGCCATTGAACCCCTCGGCCGCAAGGCGCTCCTGCGCCTCGTCCACGAGGTCGTCCAGGATCAGCTCGCCCGCCCGGTCATGGGCGATGAGCTGGGCCAGGTCGTCGCACTCGGCGGTCGCGTACTCAGGGTGCGAACCGACGTCGAGGTAGAGCCGTGAGCCGTTGGTGAGGAACACATTGGAGGACCTCCCCCAGCTGACCACCTTGCGGAAGAGGTACCGGGCCACTTCCTCCGGCGCGAGCGGGCGGGACTCCGGGCTCGAATAGGAAATTCCGAATTCGGTTTCGATACCGAAGATGCGCTTGTCCATTTCAGTTCTCCTCAGCCAGCAGTGCCACGACGTCGGCGTCGTCGAGGCGGCGGAAAGCGCGGCGGGTGCCGCGGCTGCTCTCGGAGCCGCGGTCCAGCACGGCCACCTCCACGGCCGACGCCGGCAGTGCGTCGGTTTCCTTGTCCGCTACCAGTCCGGCCAGGGCCAGCCGGATGGCGCCGGCGAAGTCGAGTTCGCTGCGCCAGCCGGCCGCAACGGCTTCGGACACCTTGTCGGCCTGGCCGCCCATCACGATGAATCCCTGTTCGTCGGCGATGGACCCGTCGAAGGTCAGCCGGTAGAGGTGGTCCAGGTCCTGGCTGTCCCCGACCTCCGTCACGGCCAGTTCCACTTCAAAGGGCTTCTGCTCGGCGGTGAAGACGGCGCCGAGGCTTTGCGCATAGACGCTCGCCAGGCCCCGGGCCGTGACGTCCTCGCGGTCGTAGGAGTAGCCGCGGACGTCCGCGTAGCGCACCCCGGCCTGGCGCAGGCTTTCGAACTCGTTGTACTTGCCGACGGCGGCGAAGGCGATTTTGTCGTAGATTTCGCCGATCTTGTGCAGCGACGGCGAGGGGTTTTCCGCGACCAGGGCGATCCCGTCCCGGCAACTGATGACCACCACAGAACGTCCCCGCGCGATGCCTTTCCGGGCGAAGTCCGCCCGGTCCTTCATCAGCTGTTCGGGCGAGACATAGAACTGCTGGGTCATCTCAGGCCTCCCGCTGGGCTACGGCCCGTGACTCGATGATGGCGCCGGCCACCGCCGCAAGTTCGCGCTCCGGGACGCGCACTGCACCGGAGCGGCTGACGGTGTAGACCACGGGCCAGAGTTGCCGGACGGGGTCCGGACCGCCCGTGGCGGAGTCGTCGTCGGCCGCGTCGTACAGGGCTTCGACCGCCACCTGGACGGCGTCGACTTCGGAGAGGTTGGGCCGCCAGAGCTTCTTCAGCGCGCCGCGGGCGAACATGGAGCCCGAACCGACGGTGTGGTGCTCCTGCTCCTCGTAGCGGCCGCCGGTGACGTCGTAGGAGAACAGGCGGCCGACGCCGGCGGGCCGGTCGAAGCCGGCAAACAGCGGGACCACGGCGAGGCCCTGCATCGCCATGGGAAGGTTTCCGCGGATCATGGCACCGAGCCGGTTGGCCTTGCCGTCCAGGCTCAGCTGCGTTCCTTCGATTTTTTCGTAATGTTCCAGCTCTACCTGGAACAGCCGGGTGATATCGAGCGCGATGCCGGCAGTGCCGGCGATGCCGAGCACGGAATACTGGTCCGCGGGGAACACCTTCTCGATGTGCCGGCTGGCGATCACGTTGCCCATCGTCGCGCGGCGGTCACCGGCCATCAGCACTCCCCCGGCGTAGGTCAGGGCCACGATCGTGGTTGCGTGCGGGGTCTGGAGCGGCGCGGTTGCAGGTCCAGCTGGTAAGCCGTGTTGGAGGGCGTTGTAGGGCAGCAGTTCGGGCCGTGAACGCTGCAGGTGCTCCGTGAATGAGGACGTCGCGTTCGCTGCTACCTGGTTGGCTGATGTTTCCTGCACTGGTGCACTCCCTCAACGTAGTGGATCAACGACTTCCGGCCCTCAGCCCTGTGTCTCCTCAGTTCCGGTTCTCCTCCAGTAGTGTCCGCGACCAGCCGTCGGCCGGGGGGCTACTGGCCGCCCTTCTGGACGAAGGCCCTGACGAACTCCTCGGCGTTTGACTCCAGCACGCCGTCGATCTCATCGAGCAGATCGTCCACGCCCTGGGTCGCGGCAGAGGCCTGGGCCTCGGGTGCCGCGGGAGGTGCGGGTATGTCCTCCTCGACCTCAGTGTCGCGGGACTGCGGCTGCTGCTGCTCCTGGCCTGCCATCGTTTTCTCCTTCTGATCCCACTGTTTAATCCCACCGGCTGCCCCATCCTGCACAGGACATCCTGTAAGCAATCTTGCCACGCCCTGGTCCCCTGCGGGGGGTCTTTGGGCCTACGAACCCGGGGGCAACCCGAGCAACTCCGCAAGGAACGGCGCGGCCTCGCGGTGCCGGGCGAAGAGTCCTCCGGTCAGGGCCTCCGTGCCGCGCAGCGGTTCGCGGGTGGGGACCCGCTGCAGCTTGCCGCGCCCCGGCAGGTCGAAGATCACCGAGTCCCAGCTGGCGCCGACCAGGTCGGTGCCGAAGCGGCTGACGCAGCGGCCGCGGAAGAAAGCCCGGGTGTCCGACGGCGGCTCCGTCACCGCACGGGCGATCGCTTCGTCGTCGACGATCCGCTGCATCCGGTCGCGGGCCAGCAGCCGGTGGTAGAGCCCCTTCTCGGGGCGGATGTCCGCCCACTGCAGGTCCACGAGCCCCAGCCGGGCGTCCGACCATTCCAGCCCGTCACGCTGGCGGTAGCCCTCCAGCAGCGAGAGCTTGGCCAGCCATTCGACTGTCGACGCGGCGGCGGCCCGGTCGCTGTCCAGCGCGGTAAGGGTCGCCGACCAGCGCTCGAGCACGGCGTGGGTGTGGCCGTCGCCGTCGACGGCGTCCGCCACACCGGTATCCTGGGCGAGCTTGGCGGCAGCCTCGAAGTACATCCACTGCAGGTCCAGGGCAGTGACGCGGCGTCCGTCGAGCAAGCGCAGGGTCGCGGTCAGGGAGGTGTCGTGGCTGACGGCCTGCAGGGCCGCCACCGGTTCGTGGACCTCGATGCGGGGCGCCAGGCCAGCCTCGATGAGGCTCAGGACCATGGCGGTGCTGCCGAACTTCAGGAAGTTGGCTCCCTGGCTGAGGTTCGCATCGCCGATGATGACGTGCAGCCGGCGGTATTTGTCCGCGGTCGCGTGCGGTTCATCCCGGGTGTTGATGATGGGTCGCCGGATGGTGGTTTCGAGGCCGACCTCGGTCTCGAAAAAGTCCGCCCGCTGGCTGATTTGGTAGCCGGGCCGGGAGCTGTCCTGGCCCAGGCCGACGCGGCCGGCGCCGCACATGATCTGCCGGGTGACAAAGAACGGTGTCAGCCCCCGGGCTATTTCGCCGAACGGGACCGAACGGGGCATCAGGTAGTTTTCGTGCGAGCCGTACGATACGGATTTGTTGTCCGTGTTGTTCTTGTACAGGTTGATCGGCGGCAGTTCCGGGTCCGCGGCCAGCCGGCGGACCGCGGCCAGAGCCACGAGGTCCCCGGCGGCGTCCCAGGTGACGGCATCGCGGGGGTTGGTGACTTCCGGGCTCGAGTATTCCGGGTGGGCGTGGTCCACGTAGAGCCGCGCGCCGTTGCCCAGCACCATGTTCATGAGCAGCGAACCGGACTCGTCCTCGCCGTCGTGGTCCAGCTCCGCGCGGCCGTAGGCAAGCGCGATCGCCTCCGCGTCCAGGGCCGGTGGCCGGTCGGTGAGTTGTTCCGGTTCCGCCTCGCTGCGCTCCAGGGTCCAGCCCCGGGCGTCGTGCAGCGGCTCTTCGTCGGTGTAGTCCCAGCGGGTTTCGGCGCCGCCGGCTGCGCGTTGCCGGGTCACCTGGGCGTAGGCCTGGATGACCCGGGCGGACATCATAGTGGCGTTGGCCCCCGGGGCGGAGGGCGCGTGGATACCGTATTCGGTCTCGGAGCCCATCACCCGCATGGCGCCGCCGGCGGGCAGCCCCCCTGAAACCGCTGAAGGTCCGGCGGTCACAGGTATTGGCCCGTGCTCGGCATCGTCTCGATGGATTTGCCGGGTTCCTGGCCGGCCTTGCCTTGGACGATGGTGCGGATGTATGTGATGCGTTCGCCCTTCTTGCCGGAAATCCTGGCCCAGTCGTCCGGGTTGGTGGTGTTGGGCATGTCCTCATGCTCGCGGAACTCATCAATGACGGCGCGGAGCAGGTGGTCGATGCGCAGGCCCTTCTGCCCGGAGGTGAGCAGGTCCTTGATCGCGGACTTCTTGGCGCGGTCCACGACGTTCTGCACCACGGCGCCGGAGTTGAAGTCCTTGAAGTACAGCATTTCGGTGTCCCCGTTGGCGTAGGTCACCTCGAGGTACTCGTTGGACTTCTCGGTGGAGTACATGGCCTCTACCGTGCGCTGGATCATGGCATCCACCGTCGCCTGCACGTCGCCGTTGTGCTCGGCGAGGTCCTGCTCGTGGAAGGGCAGGTCCGTGGTGATGTATTTGTTGAAGATGTCCGCGGCGGCCTCGGCATCGGGACGCTGGATCTTGACCTTCACGTCCAGCCTGCCCGGGCGCAGGATCGCCGGATCGATCATGTCCTCGCGGTTGGAGGCGCCGATCACGATCACGTTGTCCAGCCGCTCCACGCCGTCGATCTCGCTGAGCAGCTGCGGCACGATGGTCGTCTCGACGTCCGAGGAGATGCCGGTGCCACGGGTGCGGAACAGCGAATCCATCTCGTCGAAGAACACCACCACGGGGCTGCCCTCGGAGGCCTTCTCGCGGGCCCGGGCGAAGATCAGCCGGATGTGCCGTTCGGTCTCACCGACGTACTTGTCCAGCAGCTCCGGTCCCTTGATGTTCAGGAAGTAGCTCTTCATGTCCGTCTTGCCGGCGCGTTCGGCGGCCCGGGCGGCCAGCGAGTTGGCCACGGCCTTGGCGATGAGGGTCTTGCCGCAGCCCGGCGGCCCGTAGAGCAGGATGCCCTTGGGCGCCTTGAGCCCGTGCTCTCGGTACAGGTCCGGGTGCAGGAACGGCAGTTCGACGGCGTCGCGGATCTGTTCGATCTGCGGGCCCAGTCCGCCGATGTCCTGGTAGGTGATGTCCGGGACTTCTTCGAGGACGAGGTTTTCCACTTCGGAACGGGGAATCTTCTCCAGGGCGTAGCCGGTGCGGCTGTCGATCGAGAGGGCGTCGCCGACCCGGAGCTTCTGCGCCAGCAGGGCGCCGGAGAGCCGGATGACCCGTTCCTCGTCCGCGCGGCCCACAACGAGGGCGCGGTCCGATCCCAGCAGTTCCTTGAGCGTGACCAGGTCTCCGGCCCGCTCGTAGCCAAGCCCGGCTACCACCAGCAGCGCCTCGTTGAGCAGGACTTCCTGCCCGACGGCGAGTTGGTTGATGTTCACAAGCGGGCTGATGCCCACCCGCATCTTGCGGCCGGCGTTGAAGATGTCCACGGACTCCTCCGTGTCGGCCTGCCCGCTGCTGCCGGGTTCGGGGCGTCGCTTCGGGTTTAGCTGCAGGACGGTGCCGAAGCTGTAGGGCGGCTGGCCCTCCTGGTCCAGGGCGTTCTTCAACCGCAGGATCTCGGCCTTGGCCGTTTCCAGCATGCCCACGAGCTTGGAGTTGTTCTGCGTGGCGGCCGCGAGCTGGCGGTCGATGTGGCGGAGCTTGTCCCGCAGGATATTGACCTGGCGTTCGGCAACCGATAGCTCATTGGCTGCATACCGGTCGACGTCGGATGCCCCCGCCGGTTCAGTCCCTCCGGCAGCGGCAGCCGCCTGGGCCTCGTCCTCCGCCGGCGTCCGGCCGTGGTCGTTGTTGGGAGTCTCCATCATGCATCAGCCCCTTCCGTACTTCTATTAAGACCATAGCCCCAACTCGGCGGGTGCTGCTGAAGACTTCCGAAATACGGACTAGTTCGTAACCTCGGGGGTGTCCTTGACGTTAGTTCCGGCGATCGCGTCGCGGGCGGCCCGGCGCAGCTTCTTGTCCGAGACCGCGCGTTCGCCGACTGCCCCGGGGGTCCAGGCGTTGACATCCTCGGCGTCGAACTCGGTCTTGGACGGCCGGCGCTTCACGGAGATGCCGGTGACGCCGTCGGCCAGCCGGCGGGTGACCAGCAGGAAGCCGGTGTGGGCTACCATCCGGTGGTCCGGGCGCACGGCGAGGCCCTCGAGGTGCCAGCCGCGGACCATGGATTCCCAGGCATCCGGCTCGGTGAAGCGGCCGTCGGCGCGGATGGCCTCGGCGGTCCGTGACAGCTGCGTAACAGTCGCGACATAGTTGATCCACACGCCGCCGGGAGCCAGCACGGTGGCCACGGCGTCGAGGCATTCCCAGGGCGCCAGCATATCCAGGACCACCCGGTCCACGGATCCCGGCGCCTCGGTCCGCACAACTTCCTCCTGGAAGTCGCCCAGGGTGATCTGCCACGCCGGGTGCGGGCCGCCGAAGATCGTTTCGACGTTGCCGCGGGCGATGTCGGCGAATTCCGCACGGCGTTCGAAGGAGTGCAGGTAGCCGTTGTCCCCCACCGCGCGCAGCAGCGAGATGGACAGTGCGCCGGAGCCGACGCCGGCCTCAACCACGCGTGCGCCCGGGAAAATGTCGGCCATGGTGACGATCTGGCCGGCGTCCTTGGGATACACCACGGCCGCGCCGCGCGGCATCGAGAGCACGAAGTCCGAGAGCAGCGGGCGCAAGGTCTGGTACTGCTGGCCGACGTTGTTCACCACGACCGAGCCGTCCGGCTTGCCGATGATCTCGTCGTGGTTGAGGAAGCCGCGGTGCGTGTGGAAGGCCCCGCCGGCCTCGAGGCTGATGGTGTTCATCCGGCCGCGTTCGTCCGTGAGCTGCACCCGCTCGCCCTCGCGGAACGGACCGCGGCGCCGGTTGGCGCCGACCGGCGCAGTGCCGGGTGCTGTTTCGGTGGCTGTTACATTGGCAGTTTCGGCGGCTGGCGCCGAAATGCTGTCGGCGGCTGTGCTGTCCCCGCTGGGGGTGGCGTTGGCGGCAGTGTCGCTGCTCATGAGATGTTCCTCGCTCCTGTAAAGCTGCGGTGGCCGCGGATGGGCGGCGGGCACCGGCCCGTGTTCGTGGGCCGGAGAATTCACGACCGGCAGGTAACTCTACCGGGTCTGGTCCTGATTCCGGCCTTCGCCCCCGGTCTGTGAGCCGGGGGTGCCGCTCGGCTGCTTCCCGGTCAGGGCGTTGAGCACGGTCAGCTGGCGCAACAGTCCGGTGACGGTGCCGGCGTCGTTGACCACCGCATAGTCCGAACCTTCGATCTGGGCAAGGTATGCCAGCAGTTCGGCTCCCCGGTCGGTTTCCTTGACGTACGCACCCGCGGCGAGCGGATAGGCGGCGGCGGTTGCCGGGGTCGTGGCGGCCAGCGCGGGCGGAACGGCCGCTGCTGCCGTTTCGTCGACGACGGCCGACGGGCGCGCGTCCTGGCCGAAGAGCACGACGGCGGGGACACCCTGCGGCGAGTGCCGCAGCACGTCCAGGACGGTGGCGGTGTCGGGCAGCCCGAGCGCCGGCTCGGCGAGGGCCGCGGCGTCCACCAGGTGCAGCCGGCTCCGGTACCGGGCTTGCTGGATGGAGGCGGTGGCACCCATCCAGAGGAAGCTGCCAACCAGCAGGGTGATGAGCATGAGGGAGGTATCCGGGCGGTTGCCGCTTAGGAGCGGGAGTGCAACAAACCAGACTGCCAGTGCGATCACGATGATGCGGCCGGCCCAGCCGGCCGCAATGGTGCCCTTCTCGTGGCTGCCGGTGACCTTCCAGACCGCGGATTCCACCAGCCGGCCCCCGTCCAGCGGCAGGCCGGGCAGCACATTGAAGATGCCGATCAGCAGGTTGGCCCAGACAAAGATGTTCGCCAGGGTGTCCGCGACGCCGTCCAGCTGCCCGCCGGAGAGCAACAGCCAGCCGCCGGCGGCGAGCACCAGGTTCGCGGCTGGTCCGGCCAGGGCGACCAGCACGGATCTGCCCGGCGAGGCGGTGAACTCTTCGAACTGGGTGTGGCCGCCCCAGAGGTTGAGGACGATCTTGCGGGTGGGCCAGTGGTAGAGCCGGGCGGTGAGCGCATGGGCCAGTTCGTGGACGAGCACCGAGATCAGCAACAGCACTGAGTAGGCGAACGCCACGAGATAGGCGGTGATGCCAAGGCGGGGGTCGTTGTGCTCGAGCACGGGTCCGTAGGCGATCACGGTGAAAGCGGCGATGGCGAACCAAGAGTAGGCAAGCACCAAGGGAATGCCGGCGATCCGGCCCAGCGGGATTCCGCCACGGAGCGAAAAGGGGCGGTCCCCGGTCTCCGGCGGCTTCTGCGGCGACGGCTCAGTCAAGGCGACGGCCTCCGCTTGCCGCGCTTTCCAGCCCGGAGTTCTCCAGTTCGCCAGCGGACAGCCGCAGACCGGCTCCGGTAAATTCGTGCCGGAGGCCGAGCAGCTCCTCCAGGTCGGCGACCGTGCGTCCGGCCAGGGTGTCCCAGGTCGCGCGCCGCGGATCGTGCGGGAGCGGGACGATGTGCGGAATCGCCACCGTGACGACGCCGGAAGCCACGGCCGCCGCGACCCCCGGCCCCGAGTCTTCAAGGGCCACGCAGTGACGGTGGTCCAGCTCGGGGTCGTGCTGCTGCAGGAGTTCCACGGCTTTCAGGTACGCCTCGGGATGCGGCTTGCCCTGCGTGACGGTGTCCCCGGTGACCAGGAACTCGAAATAGGGTTTGGGCAGGCTGGCCACGATTTCGCGGGCCAGGGGCGCCTCGGACATGGTCACGAGGGCGCAGCGGACGCCCGCCGTGTGCAGTTCCTCCAGCAGTTCGCGTGCGCCGGGGCGCCACGGCACGGACTCCCGGACCAGGCTGACGACATGCCCGGTGAGGGTGTCGATGATTTCGCGCACTTCCAGCGCCACGCCGGCTTCCTGCAGGATGCCGGCCGAATAGACCAGCGACTGGCCTACGAGCTGCATGGCCTTCTCGTGCGACCACTGTCCGCCGTGGGCGGCTACCAGGGCGTGTTCGGCTTCAATCCAGTACCGTTCGGTGTCCACGATCGTGCCGTCCATGTCCCATAAAGCGGCTTTGAGCAGGGGCTGGGAGGCTGGGGATCGCATGCCCTCCAGTCTACGGTGCAGGCCGTGTGGGGCGCCCAAGGCTACGCCGATGGCGAATTTCAGGGCACCCGGGGCGTTTTCCTCCATGCGCGCGCCTGCGACTTGGACGTAGGGTGAACACATGAATAGCTTCGAGCCAGACACCACGGAAACGGGCGTCACGCCCGAGCCGGAGCGGCTGCTGCAGCCCGTGCCCGAGGGCCAGCGTGTCACCGTGATGCTTGCAGCCTTCGAAGGCTGGAACGATGCCGGTGAAGCGGCGAGCGATGCGCTGCGCTACCTCAACAAGCTCTGGGGTGGCAAGAAGGTGGGCTCGATTGATGCCGACGAGTATTACGACTTCCAGTTCACCCGCCCCACCATCCGGCGCACGGCGTCCGGCGAACGGAAGATCAAGTGGCCTGCCACCCGGATCTTCAAAGCCAGCGTCCCGGACTCCAACGTGGACGTCATCTTTGTCCAGGGCACCGAGCCGTCTTACAAATGGCGCGCCTACACGGCCGAGCTGTTGGTGCACGCCGAGGCGCTGAAGGTGGACTACGTGATCCTGGTCGGGGCGCTGCTCGCGGACGTGCCGCACAGCCGCCCCATCCCGGTCAGCGCCTCGACCGACGACGCGGCACTGCGGGAACGGATGGACCTGGAGGCATCCCAGTACGAGGGTCCGGTAGGGATCGTCGGGGTGCTCGCCGAGGTGGCCCTGCTGGCCGGGCTTCCCACCGTCTCGCTCTGGGCGGCCGTGCCACACTACGTGGCGCAGGCGCCCTCACCGAAGGCCCAGCTGGCGCTGCTGCACCGGATCGAGGAACTGCTGCAGGTCCCGCTCGACACGCAGGAGCTGGTGGAGGACTCGGACGCGTGGGAACGCGGCGTGGACGAACTCGCAACAGAGGATCCGGAGATCGCCGCCTACGTCCGCCAGCTGGAGGAGGCGAAAGACACCGCAGACCTACCCGAGGCAAGCGGCGAGTCCATCGCGCGGGAATTCGAGCGCTACCTCAAGCGCCGCGGCAAGGACAAGCCCTAGACCTTGGGGCCGACGCGCTTGCTTCCCGGCGCTACGCCAAAGCGCTGGCGACGCCGGAATCCGGGTGTCGCCAGCGTTTTTTGCGTCGCCGGCCTTTTGGCGGTTCGTGAGGTCTAGAGTTCGACGCCGAGCAGTGCGTCGACGGCGTCGCCCACCAGTGCAGCGTCAGCCGCGGAACCAGTACCCGCTCCGGCTGCCAGCGCTGCAGACGCCCATGCGTCCACGGCCTCGAGGGCGCGCGGGGCGTTGAGGTCGTCAGAGAGCGCGGCCCGCATCTCTGCGAGGAGCGGCCCGGCAGAACCCGCCGGTGCGAGTTCGACGGCGGCACGCCAGGTCCGGAGCCGGTCCTTGGCCTCGGTGAAGCCCTCATCGGTCCAGGACCAGTCGCTGCGGTAGTGGTGGGCCAGGATTGCCAGCCGGATGGCGGCAGGGTCTTCGCCGGCGGCGCGCAGCTTGGAGACGAGTACGAGGTTGCCCTTGGACTTGCTCATCTTTTCGCCGTCGAGTCCCACCATGCCGGCGTGCGCGAAGTACTTGGCCAGCGGCACCCCGGTCAGGGAGTAGGCGTGGCCGGCTCCCATTTCGTGGTGCGGGAAGACCAGGTCGGACCCGCCGCCCTGCACGGTGAACGGAGCGGGCAGGTATTTCTGCGCAATGACGGTACATTCGATGTGCCAGCCGGGGCGCCCCTCCCCCAGTTCGCCGCCGGGCCAGCTGGGTTCGCCGTCACGGGCCACGCGCCAGAGCAGCGGATCAAGCGCCTGGCGTTTCCCGGCCCGGCCGGGGTCGCCGCCGCGCTCTGCGAAGAGTTCAAGCATCTCGGCATCGGACAGGCCCGAGATGGATCCCAGCGTCCACGCGTCCTGCGCTTCTGCCGAGTGCTTTCCGGCCGCCTCGACGTCGTAGTAGACATCTCCGTCGGGCTCGCCGGGGGTGCCGGACACCCGGTAGGCCAGGCCGCGCTGCACGAGCGACTCGATAGCCGGGACGATCAGCGGGATGGCCTCCACGGCGCCCACGTAGTTATCCGGCGCCAGCACGTTCAGGGCTTCCATGTCGGTCTGGAACAGCTCAATCTGGCTGGCGGCGAGTTCCCGCCAGTCCACCCCGGTGGCAGTCGCGCGCTCCAGCAAGGGGTCGTCGACGTCGGTCACGTTCTGGACATAGGCGACCTGCTGGCGGCCGTCGCGCCACGCCCGGTTGAGCAGGTCAAAGGCCACGTAACTCGCCGCGTGGCCCATGTGGGTGGCGTCATACGGGGTGATCCCGCAGACGTACATGGACTGCTCCCCCGTCGCTTCAAGGGTGGCGAGGCCGCCCTTGGCGGTATCGAAAAGACGCAGCGCGGGCATGGTGCCCGGCAGCTGGGGAACAGGGCGGGAGATCCAGGATTTCACACCCCAAGCCTAGTGCTAGGCGCTGATGACATTGAAACCGAGCAACAGGTACAGCGCGAGGCCCAGCAAAATGCGGTACCAGACGAAGAGCCGGTAGCTGCGGGTGGAGACGTACCTGAGGAACCAGCCGATGATCACGTAGCCCACCACGAAGGCGATCGCGGTGGCGAGGGCGGTTTCGGGCAGGCCGTAAGGGCCGGTGATGCCGTCCTTCGAGACCACCTTGTAGAGCTGGTACAGGCCGCTGCCGAAGACGGCGGGGATTGCGAGCAGGAAGGAGTAGCGGGCGGCGGCCTCACGGGTGTACCCCATGAGCAGGCCGGCCGTGATCGTGCCGCCGGAGCGTGACACCCCGGGGATCAGAGCCATCGCCTGAGCGAGGCCGTAGAAAATGCCGTGCTTGTAGCTGAGCTTGGTGAGGTCACGTTCCTGGCGGCCGACGGCGTCCGCCACGGCGAGGATCATGCCGAAGACGATCAGGGTGGTGGCGACGATCCACAGGCTGCGGAGCACCGATTCGATCTGGTCCTGGAATAGCAGGCCAAGGACGATGATCGGCAGGCTGCCCAGAATCACGAGCCAGCCCATCCGTGCGTCCGGATCCTGCCGTGAGACCTTGCCGGTCAGCGAGCCGAACCAGGCCTTGACGATCCGCACAATGTCCCGCCAGAAGTAGACGATCACCGCCGTCTCGGTACCCAGCTGGGTGATGGCGGTGAAAGCCGCGCCAGGGTCCGCGGCGTTGGGCAGGAACGCCCCCACGATCCGCAGATGGGCGCTCGAGGAAATCGGGAGGAATTCTGTCAGTCCCTGCACAAGGCCCAGAAAGGCCGCTTCTAACCAGTTCACGTTTATAGACCCTACGTTATGGAGGTTCCGAAGCATCGTAAGCTTGCAGGCATGCAGCAGCGTTATGTCGGCAACAGTGGGTTGCGTGTCTCGTCCCTTTCCCTTGGCACCATGTCGTGGGCCGGTGAGACCGATGAACAGGATGCCGCCGGACTGCTTCGTGCTTTCGTCGACGGCGGCGGCACGCTGATCGACACGGCCGCGTCCTACGCCGGCGGCGGGGCCGAGGTCCTGCTGGGCGGCATGCTGGGCGACGTCGTGGCCCGCTCCGAAGTGGTGATCTCCACTAAAGCCGGGTTGACGACCTCGGGCGGCCGGCGCAGCGTGGACACCTCGCGCAACGGCATGCTGTCCGGCCTTGACGCGAGCCTGGCCCGACTCGGCACCGACTATGTGGATATCTGGTTCGCCCAGGCCTGGGATCCGAACGTTCCGCTGGAGGAGACCCTTTCCGCCTTGGAATTCGCAGTCCGCTCCGGCCGGGCACGCTACGCCGGTGTCTCCAACTTCAACGGCTGGCAGACCGCCAAGGCCGCCGCGGTGGCTGACTTCCCGCTGGTTGCCTGCCAGGCCGAGTACTCGCTGCTGCAGCGAAAGCCCGAAGCCGAGCTGATCCCGGCAATCGAAGACGCCGGGCTCGGCCTGATGGCGTGGGGCGCGCTGGGGCGCGGGGTGCTGACCGGCAAGTACCGCGGTCATATTCCCTCCGATTCGCGGGCTGCACACCACAAGCTGGCCGGCTACGTGGAGCCCTACCTTGAAGGGACCGCCTCCAGCGTCGTAGAGGCCGTGGCGATGGCGGCCAAGGGTCTGGGCCGGACCGCGCTGGACGTGTCCCTGAGCTGGTTGCTCTCCCAGCACGGCGTGGCCACCGCGTTGGTGGGTGCCCGGACGCCGGTCCAGCTGAAGGAGATCATGGATGCGGTGCTGACGCCGTTGCCGCCGGAGATTGCCGCAGCGTTGGAGGATGTCTCCAGCCCGGCCTGATCCGGGGTAGCTTTTCGGTTGTTTCCGGGCGGATTCCCTGTTTTGAGCCTTAGTCTTAGGCCATGAACCTGCAGAACCTCGCTATTACTACTGGCGTCGTGCCCGTGGTTCTCTACATTCTGGCCGCCGCGGCCCTCATCTGGCTTATTTGGGGTCGGCGGCGCCATCTGTCCCGCTGGGTGCCGGCCGCAGTACTGGCCGCCGGCCTCCTGAGCGCCATTATTTGGGTGTTGTGCGAGCCGGTGTGGAACTTGTGGGGGTCCCCGCTGCCTAAGCGTGTCTATGCCTACGCGGGCCTCGGTATCCTCGCCTTGCTCCTTGTGGTGCCCAAGATCCGGGACCTCCGTCGGCTGCCGGCGCGCATCGCCGTGTTGCCGGCGGCGCTGGTCGTTGTCCTGGCGTCGGGATCGCTGATCAACCAGAACTTCGAGTACTACCCCACCCTGGGATCGGTCTTCGGAGACACCGGCGTCAAGATGGAAACCTTGGATCAGTTCAAGAGCCAGGAACGAGGAGACCCGGTGCCGGACGTCAAGCCGAGCGAGCCGCCCACCACGCTGGCCGACTGGACGCCGCCGGAGAATATGCCGGATCAGGGAACAGTCGTCCGGGCCTTCATCCCGGCTCCGATCTCCCACGAGGTGTCCTCAACGGCCTTTGTATACCTTCCCCCGGCGTATCTCGCCGCACCGCGGGCGGATCTCCCGGTGCTGGTTCTGATCCACGGGGTCCCGGGCGAACCGGTGGATTGGCTTCGGAACGGCAGGATTGCCGAGTTCATGGACGAGTACGCATCCGAACACAAGGGGCTGGCGCCGATCATCGTGATGCCCGACGCCGGGGCAAAGTGGGCCAACTACCCGCCGCTGTGTATGAACACCAAACAGGGCCAGGCCGGACGTTACCTGAGCGAGGACGTGCCTAACTGGGTCAAGGCCACTTTCGGAGCCGGCAGGCACTCCAGCCGCCAGTGGGCCATCGGAGGGTTCTCCTACGGCGGGACCTGCGCCATGCAGCTGGCCATGAACTACCCAGAGGTCTATCCCACGTTCATCGACAGCTCGGGTGAGAACCAGCCGACGATTCGGCAGGGCCACCAAGTGCTCCTGCAGCAGTACTTCGGCGGCAGCGCAGCCGAGTTCAAGAAGCAGAACGCGCTCGACGTCATCAAGACACGCAAGTACCCGGACACCGCCGGCATCGTCACCGTCGGCGCTGGCGATCCGTTCTTCCGGGCCCAGGGAGTCCAGGTCTACCAGGCGATGAAGAAAGCCGGCATCAATGTCCAGTTCCAGGAGGCGCCCGGCGGACACGCCTGGACGGCCTGGAAGTACGGGGTGGAGAACAACATGGACTGGCTGATGGGCCGCCTTGGGGTTACGGGCTGAGCCGTCTGCAGGGCGGCGGGATTCGGCTACCGGCGGCCGGGCCTGCTCGCAGGCTGAGGGCCGGTGGTGACATCACGGATCAGCCGCGCCGTATGGCGCACAGACCAGTTAGGCAGGTACGCCTCGGCGAGGGCGCGGCCGATCAGCGGCAGCGCCAACGGATCCTGGTACAGGATGAAGAGGGTCCGGTGCTGGGGCTGGAAGCGTTGCTTGAAGGCCGCCAAGGACCGGAATCCGTAGACCGGCTCAAGCACGTCGCCGAGCCAGCGCAGGACGCGGCCCGCCGTCCCGCCGTCGTCCGCCACTGTGGCGCCTTTGCCGGGCAGCCCGGCCCCCGCAGAGGGAAAGACTTCCGCCTGGCGGGGCACCAGCGCCGTCGCGGGAACCAAGGGTGAACCGGACAACGAAATCTCGGCCATGCTGTCCTTAAAGTGGAGCACCGCCGATGCGATCAGGAACTCCATGACACCGTTAAAACAGTCCTCGCGGCGCCTCATGAAATCCAGGGTGCGGCTGACCACTTCCCCGTTGCGGAAGACCGGCAGCCAGCTGGTGACACCGAGGACCGCGCCCTCAGGATCTACGGCGAGGCAGAGCAGCACATGGTCGTCCTTGAGTTGCTCCACACCCCCGAGGGTGAAACCCATTTCCGGGAGTGCCCGGGAGTAGGCCCACCGCTCCGAAATATCGTGGACCTGGCTCCGCAGTCCGTCAGGGAGCCCGCTGTAGACGCCCCAGTGGGCAGTAATTCCGAGCCTTCGGGCTTTATTCATGGCGGTGCGGACGCTTTGCCACTCCCTGCCGCGGAAATCGATTCCAGTCAAGGGAAGCACCGTCTCCTGGGCTACCTCCATGCCCCTGAAGCCCAGCGACCTGAGTTCTGCCCAGTGGGCGTCGGCGACGGAGTACCAACACGGCGTCAGGGACTGCTCGGCACAGTACCCCGTGAATTCGCGGACGGCGTCGGCGAAGTCGCACTCCCTCCCGAACGGACCTCCTGCCGTCAGGGCGATGCCGTGATGCAGTTGGTAGGCGATTCCCACCGTTCCCGCACGGTTAAACCAGTAGCTGTTGTTGGGCCACAACGCCATCCAGGACAGCGAGCCGCCGCCCTGGAACACCAGGCGCCGGGCCAGGGAGCGGTGATCGTCTACCCGGTGGTCCCAGAGGCGCCGCTTGGTAAAGATGACCAGGACGGCGACCAGGCAGATCAGCCAAAAAGCTGCTCCGCCGTAACTGAAAATCAACGACGACCAATAGCCGCGAGGGTGCACCGAGACGGAATACTTGAAGGAAAAGGGATACGGCAGGAACATCCGAGGCAGGGTTGTTCCCAACGACAGGAGGCCGGCGCGGTGCCGGTTGTTTCCCTCTGCGAACCACGCGAGGACGTAGAGGGCGACAAATGCGGCAAAGATGCCGGGCACCAAGACCAGTGCGCGGCGTCCGAGCGCGGGATCCGTGTCCACGGGAAAATGGCGCCGGTTGAAAAACAGCGCGGTGGCGATCAGCAGTGGCACCAGTACCACCGGCAGGATCTCCACGATGCCCGAGTCGACAGGAATCCTGCGGCTCCCGTTCCTGACGTAGACGCCAAAGTGGGCAAATAGCTGTAGGTAGATAGCAGAGAGCACGCCGACGGCGAGATGGGCAACCGTGGCTATCCACAACGCTACCCGGCTCCCCCGGCGCAGCCCCTCCGCACATGCCAGCAGCAGGAGCAAGGGAACCACGGAGAGGGCGGCGCCGCCGGGGCCGTGCAAGCCGGGACTGTGCATGATCTGGGAGCAGCCCGCATTCACGGCTGCGGCGCAGTCGCTCTGGAGCTCGCCCAGGGTGGGCACCGGATTGACAATCAGGTTCCGGAGAGCGGCAAGGGGGCCGATAGGCGCCTGGGACAGCCCGGCCAGCACCGGGCCGGCGGCGAATACTGCCACGGTCATGGCCAGCGTCGAGCGAACGTCGCGGCCGGTCCACACCGCGCCCGGCGGGTATACAACGTTCGCGCGCGAAGCGGCGCCGTTCGCGGCACGTCGGGTGGTGGCCTTGGCGGCGGCCCTGGACCTGGCTGTGGCAGCGGCCCAGCCGCTTGCCAGGCCGCTGAGCACCCCCAAAAATGCGAGCACGTTCTGGGGGTGACCTACGTACAGCAGGAGCATGATGGTCACGGCAAGGCCGAGTGACCGCAGGCGGCGACGCCACAAGGGACTGATTCCGGGACTCGCAGCCATTACGGCAGCCAGGGAGCCGGCGAACGGACCCGCCAGGGCCGGGTGCTGCATGGAGCTCAGCCAGCTGCTGCCGAGCTCGTCGCCGGCCGCCACACTCCCTACGAACAGGAAGACGGCTGCAAGGTGGCCGGCCATTACGGCGGCCAAAGCCCGGCCGCTTCCCAGCGTGGTTTCGGCAAACCCGACACACAGGAGAAGCACCACAGTGGCCAGGACATAGGACGCAACGCCGCCGGGAAACAGCAGGCTGGCAAGAGCGGGTCCCCATTCACCCCGTGTCAGGGTGTCGGGGCCGATGGCAACGAACGGACCGAGGGCCTGCGGGGGGCCGGAAACCAGGGATCCCGTGGCGGCTCCGGCGGACCACAAGAGAACGATAAGCAGCCAGGTCAGCGGTATTCGACGCAAGCCGTACCGCGGCAGCGGCTGGGCCCGATGTGCTCCTGCCTGCCGCTTCACACGTCCGTCGGGGCGGACCGGTGTGCTGCTCGTAGGCTTCATGTCACCCGTCACTTCCAGTGCGGCAGCGTAGCCCGGCTCAGCGGCACGGCTACGGCACGCCTGAAGCATATTCCCCTTCGGGCGGCACTTCGGGAGTAGGCAATACTCGCTTTTTTGGGGCGGATGTACAGGGCGCCACTCAGGTGCTACGTGGATGCTACGCTCCGGCGGCTGCTTCGGCCGCGGCGCTCATCCGATGACGCCCCGCAGCAGCCTGGCCGTGTGCCGGATGGACATGGTGGGCATGTAGGCCTCGGTCAGCGCGCGTCCAATTACCGGCAACGCCAGGGGGTCGTGATACATCATGTACAGCGTGCGGTGCCGCGGGTGGAAGCGCTGTTTGAAGGCAGCGAGCGACCGGAAACCGTACGCCGGTTCCAGGGCCCCGCCCAGCCAGTCCAGGAAGCGGCCGACCGCGGCGCCGTCGGACGGCTCGCGCGCCGGATCACCACGTGGTACCGGCGCCAGAGGCGACCCGGACAGGGAAATTTCCTCCATCGTTCCGTCAAAATGCAGTACGGCCGAGGCAATCAGGAATTCCATCACGCCCTTGAAGCCGTCCGGACTCCGCCGCATGAAATCGAGCGTCCGGCCGGTGACGACGCCGGCTGTGAACACCGGAAGCCAGCTGGTGACGCCGTGGACCTTGCCGGCGTCATCCACGGCCAGGCACAGCAACACGTTTTCGTCCTTGAGTTCCTCAACGCCGCCCAGCGTGAATCCCATTTCCGGCAACGTCTTCTCGGAAACCCACTCTTCCGAGATTTCGTGGACCTGAGTCCGCAGTGGTCCGGACAGCTCGCCGTAGGTACTCCACCGGGCCTCGACGGAGAGCCTCCGGGCTTTGTTGAGGGCGGTGCGGACCCCCTGCCATTCCTTGCCCTTGAACTCAATGTTGCCCAGCGGCAGCAGGGTCTCCTCGGCCACCCGCACGCGGCTGAATCCGAGCCCGCGTAGCAGGTTCCAGTGTTCATCAGTGACGGAATACCAGCACGGTGAAAGCGACTGCTCGGCGCAGAAGGCGGTGAACCCCTCAACGGCCCTCTCGAAGTCGGCGGACGCGCCGAATGGTCCGCCCACCGTCAAGGCCACGTTGTAGTGGAGCTGGTAGGCGACACCGACGGTCTCCGCCTCGTTGAACCAGTACCGGTTGTTGGGCCAGAGTGCCATCCAGGACAGTGATCCCCCGCCCTGGCGCACCAGCCGTCGGGCCAGCGAGATCCCGCTGTCTGCGCGGAGGTCCCGGAGCTTGCGGCTGACGAACATGGCGAGGATGCTCATCAGGCAGACGAGCCAGAACACGGCGCCGCCGTAGCTGAAGATCAGCGGCGACCATACGCCGTGCGGGTACACCGACACGGAATACCGGAAGGAAAAAGGGTAGGGAAGGAACATCCTCGGCAGGGTGGCCAGAAGGGCCAGCAGGCCGGCCCGGTGGTGGTAGTTATCCTCGGCAAACCATGCCACCACATAGCCCGTGACGAAAACCGCGAAGACGCCGGCCAGCAGGATAAGTGACCGACGCCCCAGAACCGGATCGGCGTCGACGTTGAAGTGCCGCCGCGCCGCAAACAGCGCGGCGGCTATGAGCAGAGGCACCAGCACAACCGGGAGGACCTCCGCGATCCCCGAGTCCACCGAGAGCACCCGCGACCCGCTCCGCACGGATGTCCCGAACTGGGCGAAGAGCTGCAGGTAGATGGCCGAAAGGACGCCGATCACCAGATGGACGGAAATTGCCACCCAGAGGGCAGCCCGGTTTCCCCGGCGCAGCCCTTCCGCGCACACCAGCAGCAGCACGAGGGGCACCAGGGACAGGGCCTCACCGCCAGGGCCGCGCAACCCGGGGCTGTGGATGATCTGGAGGCAGGAAAGGTCGACGGCGGCCGAGCAGCTCGCCTGGAGATCGTTGATGGTGGGGATCGGGTTGACAATCAGGTTCCTGAGCACAGCGAGCGGCCCCGAGGGTGCCTTCGCCAGGCTGGCAAGGACCGGGCCGGCCGCGAAGACCGCGACGACCATTGACAGCAGTGCCCTGACTTCGCGGCTCGTGGAGCGGATGTAGTGGGCGGAGCCGTGCCGGCCGCCAATCAGGGCGCCGATCCCGAGTCCGCATGCCACACCGAGCACGCTGTCCAGGTTTTGCGGATGCCCGATATATAGCAGGAGCATTACGGTTACGGCGATGCTGACGGATCGGATCCTCCGGCGCCAGAGGGCGCTGATCCGCGGACTCGCCGCCAGGACGGCGGCCAGCGACCCGGCAAACGGCCCCATTGGGCCCGGATGGCGGAGCGTGGACAGCCATTCGCTGCCCATGGCCGTTCCGAGTTCGACCACCGCAAAGTACAACAGCAGTGCGCCGAGGTGCCCGACGACGAACGCCACGGCGGTCCGGCCAACGCCAATCGTTACTTCGGCCAGACCGACGCACCCCAGGACGACGGCGGTCGCCAATACGTAGGAAGCAAAAGGGCCGGGGAAGAACACGGAGGTGAACATGGACAACCACTGGCCGCCCATCAGCTGGTCCGGACCTGCCGAGACGGCCGCGCCCAGCGGCGCCGGTGGCCCTGACGACACCGAGCCTGTGACAAGTCCGACCGTCCACAACAGCACAGCCATGGCCAGCGCCAAGGGGATCCTGATGATGCTCCGGCCGAGCCGCCTTAGCAACCGGCCCGGGAGGCTCCGCCAGACGGTCGACCAGCGCGCAGGGGAACGGGCCGGGGCGTCTGCGGCAGCGCGGTCGGCCGAGGGGACTTCGTCAACGCCGGCCTCCGACAGGCCGACGCTGCGCCGTGGTGCAGGCAACAACAACCTCCGACATCGGGCCAACCCGGGACATAGAACGTCTTAGGGCGTTCCGAGCCTTTGCGGACTCGAACAGCGTCCCGTAGGACTGTCCACAGAGTACGCCCGCAAGCTGGGGAGATCCCGGGAATTGCAGCTCTAGGGATGCTATGGCTCCGCGCGGCCGCCAGGGAGCGGGAGGGAGTGCCGGCGTCGTTCCGAACGTGGCTTGGGTGCTAGTTGTCCTGCAGGAGTTCGAGATCTTCCTCGTCGTCGACGTCTTCGCTTTCGTCCTCGTCATCTTCTTCGTCGATGACCTCAAGGGGCGTCACTTCGCCATACGCTTCATAGAGGGAGTCGTCGTAGACTTCAAAAGCATCGGCGACGGCGAAGAAGGCCGCTTCGACCGCGGGATCCCCGTCTCCCCGCCGCGCCGCGGCAGCGGCCAGGTGTTCTTCGAGGGCGGCGGTTAGGGACTGAAGCGCGACACGCGGATCGATGCTCATGACTTCACGTTAGCCCGAAAAAGACGAAAATGGAGAGCAATGAAGGAACATTTTCTGAGCAGCTCGGTCCGTCGGGAGCGGGACTACGCACGTCAGTACGAGTACCTCGTGCTGACGGTCAGCCCTGAGGATTCGCTGCCCGAGGCCCGCCGTATCCTCGCCGCACACTCCGAGTACGGCAAATGGGAACTCGAGCGCAGCGTCCTCTATGTCGGCGGCGGACGCCGCTTCTGGCTCCGCCGGAAGGTCATCCAGGTCCAACGGACCGTGTAGGCAGCGCTGGCGATCGTCTAGGACTCCAGCGGGCCAAGCCAGGCGTTGGCCACGGTATTGTGCGCGGACTCGTCGTCGGACGGATGGAACATTCCGGCCAGCACGTCCCGATAGAGCCGTTCAAGCTCGGAACCACGGAAATAGCTCGAACCGCCGGAAACCCTGATCGCCAGATCCACGACGGTGCGCGCGGTCTCGGTGGCGCGCACCTTAACCCCGACGAGCTTCGGGAACCACTGGTGGCCGTGGTCCGCGAGGGCATCGACGTCGGACGCCACGGTGGCGAGTTGCGGGTAGAGCGCGTCCATCGCCATCGCCGCTTCCGCGACTTTCCAACGGATGTCGGGATCCTGGGCGTAGCTGCGGCCCCCGTTCTTGAACGAGGTGCGGCGCTTGACCGCCTCGACGCCGAGTTGCAGCGCCCGCTCCCCGATCCCCGTATAGACCGCCGCCAGGAGGGTCTCGAAGCAGGCGAAAATGGCGAAGATCAGCGGATCTGCGTTCGGGCCTACGGGGAGCTTGCGGAAGACCCGCTCCGGCGGCACCACGGCGCCCTCCAGCACCGTGGTGTTGGACTGGCTGGCCCGCATTCCCAGGGTGTCCCAGTCGGGCAGGATTTGGTAGCCCGGGGTCTCACGGTCAATGAAGCCGTGCACCAGTTCGCCCTCGCCACCGCGCGCCGCAGCGTCCTTGCCGAAAATTCCCAGCCGGGTCCAGGCCGGAGAGAGGCTGGTGAAGATTTTCCGCCCGGTAAAGCCGTAGCTTCCGTCCGGCAGCGGCGTCGCCTCGGTCCTCGAGTCGAAGAGCACGGAATCGTTGCCCGCTTCGGAATTGCCGAACGCGAAGATCTCGCCCTCCGCCGCCTCCTGCAGGACGAAGTCCAGCGAGGAGTCGCCCCGTGCGGCCAGGACGTGCGCGACGCCGGTCCACACCAGGTGCATATTAATCGCCAGCGCGGTGGCCGGGGCTGCCGTGGCCAGCCGCCGCTGCAGCTGTGCTGCCCCGGCGAGCCCCAGGCCCAGGCCGCCGTCGGACACGGGGACGAAGATCTTCAGGTAGCCGACGTCCGCAAGCTCGCGGAGGTCCTCAGTGAAGAACGCGTTGTCCCGGTCATAGCCGGCCGCGCGGGCGCGGATCCGCTCCAGCAGGGCGTCGGGGAGGATGTCTTCGGGCGTCATGTCTGTGTGGGCCATTCCTTTGAGGTGCCTCTCAGTAGTTGCTCAGGAGGGTGTTCAGCACGCGGGAGCCGAACTTCAGCGAGTCGGCCGGAACCCGCTCGTCCACTCCGTGGAACATGCCGGTAAAGTCCAGCTCGTCCGGGAGCATAAGCGGCGCGAAGCCGTACCCGGTGATGCCGAGCCGGCTCAGGGCCTTGTTGTCAGTGCCGCCGGAGAGCGTGTACGGCAGGACCTTCGCGCCGGGGTCCTCGGAGTGCAGCGCGTCGATCATAGAGTCCACCAGGTTGCCGGCGAACGGGACTTCGAGCGAGACGTCCTGGTGGACGTAGCTGACGTCCACGCCGGTGCCCGCCAGTTCGCGGACGATCTCGAGGACCTGTTCCTGCTGGCCGGGCAGCGTCCGGCAGTCCACCAGGGCTTCGGCCGATTCAGGGATGACATTGTGCTTGTAGCCGCCCTTGAGCAGGGTGGGGTTGGTGGTGTTCTGCAGGGTGGCGCCGACAAAGCGGGCAACGGTGCCGAGCTCCTTGAGGATCTTGTCCGGGTCGTGGGGGTCGAATTCGACGCCGGTGAGTTCCGTCACACCGTCGAGGAACTGCCGGGTGGTGGGTGTCAGCTCCACCGGCCACCGGTACTCGCCGATCCGTGAAACGGCGCTGGCGAGCCGGGTCACCGCGTTGTCGGTGTTGATCTGGGAGCCGTGGCCGGCGCGGCCGTGGGCCACCAGCCGCAGCCAGGAGAGGCCCTTCTCCGCGGTCTGCAGCAGGTAGGTGCGCTGGCCCCCGATCGTGGCCGAGAATCCGCCGACTTCGGAGATCGCCTCGGTGGCGCCCTCGAAAAGTTCGGGCCGGTGTTCAACGGCGTAGCCGGCGCCGTACTTGCCGCCGGCCTCCTCGTCGGCGAAGAAAGCGAAGATCAGGTCGCGCTTGGGCTTACGGCCGGTGCGGGCGAAATCCCGCAGGACGGAGAGGATCATGGCGTCCATGTCCTTCATGTCCACGGCGCCGCGGCCCCAGATCAGGCCGTCGTTGAGTTCGCCCCCGAACGGGTCAACGGACCACTGCTCGCGCAGCGCCGGAACGACGTCGAGGTGGCCGTGGACCACCAGGGCGCTGGCCGAGGGGTCCTCGCCCGCCATCCGGGTGACTACGCTGGCGCGGCCCGGCGCCGATTCGAAGATTTCGGCGTCCAGCCCGACCTCGGTGATGAGGCCGGCGGTGTACTCCGCTGCGGCCCGCTCCCCCGGCCCTGAACCATCACCGTAGTTGGACGTGTCGATCCGGATCAGTTCCTGGCAGATCCGGACAACCTCATCTTCGGGCCGAACGTCAGTCATATCGCTCCTCGTGGCAGTGGCTGTGTATTGGCTTCAGCCTACCCACTGGCCCCGATTATTTGTTTCCGGAATCTTCGTGCTAGAGTCTTTCTCGCTGCTTCCGAGAAAAGCAAAACGCTGAAAGGCGAAATTGTTCCCGGAAATACCACCTGCGCGGGTGGCGGAATGGCAGACGCGCTAGCTTGAGGTGCTAGTCCTCGAAAGGGGGTGGGGGTTCAAGTCCCCCTCCGCGCACATGGGAAAAACCCCTGGAATCCACGGATTCCAGGGGTTTTTTGTGCTTAAATAGCTGTCCGCTGGCAAGGTGGCCCGAGGATGCATGGCGAGGCGTCCACCCGACCAGGGAAACGCCCGCTGGCTCGGGCGCCTTTGTCGTCAGAAACCGACGCGGACACCGGCAGGCGACGAAGGCGTTTGCCAACGCCGTCGAGGCGAAGCCGCCGGATAGATTCCCGACCGCCGTCGACCAGTCCCGGCTATAGTCAGCACCACTGGCTGTGTACGATACTGGTCATTGCCTGAGCCGTGGCAGAGCTCCGATGACGCCGAAGGTCTCGGCGAATGTGGCGATTATCGAGGGAGAGCAAACATGTCCGAACCAGGTCAGGCTCCGAGAGCCAGACGGCGCACCACCGGCATCGTCGTCGCCGCCGTCGCGCTGGCGTCCCTGGTGGTTCTGCTGATTGTCACGCAAGCCAGCCCCAGTGCGGGCCGGCCCGACGCTCAGGGCAGTTCTTCGCAGGCTGGCGCGCTCCCGACGGCGTCCGGTTCTGCCGCTGCGGCCGCCAAGCCTTCGGCAGACCCGTCGGCCAGCGCTACACCCGCCGTTGCTGTTCCGGCCCCGGTGGCGGCGTCGGTGGCGAAGAACGCTGCCGCGTACGTGGGCAGGACGGCCGCGGTGCTAGCCAAGGTGACCCCGCCGTCCAAGGCCGAGCTTTCCGCGGTGGCCACCGGCTCCGCCTACGACTCCCTGATGGCAAGAACCACCGAGTTCGAGGCCAACGGCTGGCACCTCGAGGGCAAACCGAAAGTAGTGTCAACTAAGGTGGTCCGCTACCAGCCGAGCGCAAAGCCGCCGACCGTCACCCTCAACGTGTGTATCGATTCCTCGGCTGTTTCCGTGCTGACGAAGGCCGGAGTGACGGTCCAGAAAGGCAGCGCCAAGGACCGGTCCTTGAACGTCATGACGCTGGTGCAGTCCCCGATGCGGACCTGGCTCGTCAGTGAAGTGACCTTCCCGGACAACCCGGCTTGCTGATTCCCTGAGCCGTCCGACGGCGGAGCACCCTGCCCTGCGTCAGCCCCCGCGGTCCAGGCTGACCGACCGTACGCTCAACCGCCGGGCAGTCCGGGACGGCGACACACTCCCCCAGCCGCGCAGAAAAGGACCCGCCGGCCGCTGATACAGCAGCCGACGGGTCCATCTGGTGCTCATAGCGGGGCGTGATCCCCCGCTGCGGCTCAGGGCTGTTTGGTCATCGTAGCCTTGAGATCGAAGCTGACATCGGGTGTCGAGCGGTAGTTCAGATGGGTTTCCACCGCGATGGTGTTGATGCCTGCCACCAGCACGGACAGCGGCACGTCGATGGACAGCGGCGCCGCGTTGGCTTTGGCTGTGCTGATCGCGGTTGACGCGTACGTTGAGAACGTCACCGGCCCGGCCGGCATATTCTGCCGGGCAACCTCCGTTCCGTTGACGTACACCACCACCCCGTCGTCAGCCACGGTGTTCAGCGTCAGCTTCGAGACCTTGGTGAGGTTGTCCACATTGAACTGATTGAGGAAGTAAGCTGCCAGCGGCCGGCTGCTGGTCGGTGGCGGCACATCGATGTTCGTTCCCAGGCCTGTTGAGCCGAACCCGAGAACCGCATTGCCGATCTTCCACGAGGAGGCATCAAACCCGTTGTTCTTCCACGCGGCATCCGGCGCCGTTGAGGCGTAGCGCCAGCTCCAGGGAGACTTCGCCGGCACCACGGCCACATCCACCGGCCCGGTCACCGAGGTGACTGTCACCGGAGCCGTTGCCACACCGGTTGCGCCCTTGTTATCCGTAGCCGTGAGCGTGACCGTGTACGTCCCAGCGGCGGCATAGGTGTGCGTGGCCGTGATACCTGTCCCGGTGGTGTTGTCACCATAATTCCAGGCATACGATGCCACCGTCCCGTCAGGATCGGCCGACGTGGACCCGTCCAGCGCAACCCCCAGTCCCGAAACCGTCGAGGTGAATTTGGCGACCGGGGCCTGGTTCGGCACCGTCCCGCCGACCGTTGCAGTGGCGTTCAGGTCGAAGCTGATGTCGGCCGTAGCGCGGTAGTTCAGGTGCGTCTCGACGGCGATCGTGTTGGCACCGTTCCGAAGCAGGACCACCGGCACATCCATCGTCACCGGGCTGGCCGCGGCCACCGAGGTGCGAGGTGCGCTCGATGCGTAGGTATTGAACGTCACGGTGCCGGCAGGCATATTGCTCCTGCCCACCTCGGTTCCGTTGACGTACACCACCACGCCGTCGTCGGCGACCGACTTAAGCGTCAGCTTGGAAACGCTGGCTGCGTTATCCACCGTGAACGTCTTGATGAAGTAGGCAGCAAGCGGTCGCGTGCTGGTTCCGGTGCTGACGTCGACATTAGTACCCAGGCCCGTGGAGCCGAAGCCCAGGACGCCGTTTCCGGTCTTCCAGGACGAGGCGTCGAAGCCTTGTCCCTTCCAGCCGGTGGGAGGCGCGGTGGCTTCGTAGCGCCAGCTCCATGCGGATTTGGCCGGAACAGCAACCACGTCCACCGGTGCCGGCGCCGTCACGGTCACCTGGTCCGTCTTCTCACCCGTCGCGCTCTGGTTGTCGGTCACGGTGAGCTTCACCGTGTAGGTTCCGGCAGCCGCATACGTGTGGGTCGCCGTCGCACCCTGACCATTGGACCCGTCTCCGAAGTCCCAGGCGTA